>JAQXVU010000071.1 GCA_029225085.1 Eggerthellales bacterium
TGAAGATAGACGGTTCTTCCATCGCGCTTACCTATGAGGACGGCCAGCTCATGCGGGCTGCCACCCGTGGTGACGGCACCACCGGCGAGGACGTGACCGTGAACATGCGCACTGTCCGCGACGTGCCTCTGCGTCTGCGTGCCCAGGGCATGCCCGGCATTGCCGCAGGTCGTGACAGCGTCGAGCTTCGCGGCGAGGTGTACATGCCCCGCAGCAGCTTCGAGGCCCTGAACGCCGCTGCCGAGGCCGAGGGCAAGAGCGGTTTCGCCAACCCCCGCAACGCCGCTGCCGGCAGCCTGCGCCAGAAGGACGCCCGCATCACCGAGCATCGCGACCTTTCCACCTTCATGTACGCCGTGGCTGACCAGAGCGCCCTCACCGTCACCGGTCAGTGGGAGCTGCTGCAATGGCTGAGCGAAGCGGGCTTCCACGTGAACCCGGACGTGAAGCTGTGCCACAGCGCTGACGAGGTGCGGGAGTTCTGCCAGCAGGCCATTCAGAAGCGCGACAGCCTGGCCTACGAGATTGACGGCGTGGTGGTGAAGGTGAACGACTTCGCCCTACAGGATGACATGGGCTTCACCGCCAGGGCGCCTAGGTGGGCCATCGCCTTCAAGTTCCCGCCAGAGGAGAAGACCACCATTCTGCGGGACATTACCGTGCAGGTGGGCCGTACCGGCGCTTGCACTCCCGTGGCCGAGCTGAACCCTGTTACCGTGGCGGGCTCCGTGGTGGCTCGCGCGACTCTGCATAATGTAGACGAGGTGCATCGCAAGGACGTGCGCATTGGCGATACCGTCATCGTGCGCAAGGCCGGCGACGTGATTCCCGAGGTGGTGGGGCCGGTGCTGAGTCTGCGTCCTGCCGACGCCCAGCCCTGGGCCATGCCCGAGGTGTGCCCTAGCTGCGGTAGCCCCATCGTGCGCGACGAGGGCGAGGCGGTGTTCCGCTGTATTTCCATCGATTGCCCAGCTCAGGCCAAGGAGCGCCTCATTCACTGGACAAGTCGCGGCGCCCTGGACATCGAGGGCATGGGCGAGGAGATCATCGGTCGCCTGGTAGACCAGGGCACCATCACCGACGTGGCGGACTTCTACTATCTCAGCGAGCAGGACCTGGCCACGCTCGACACGGGCCGTGTGAACAAACAGGGCGAGACCATCCGCCTGGGTAGCACCATCGCTGAAAAGCTGTACAAGGCCATTCAGGAGAGCAAGACGCGCCCCTTCGCGCGGGTCCTCTTTGGCCTGGGCATTCGCCACGTGGGCAAGACCACGGCGGAGAACATCGTGGCGGTGTTCCCCAGCATGGATGCCCTGCAGGAGGCCACCGAGGAGCAGTTGGCCCAGGTAGAGGGCGTGGGCAGCATCGTGGCTAGCAGCATCTACGCGTTCCTGCACACCCCCGACAACCAGCAGGTCATTCATCGTTTGCGCAACCATGGTTTGCAGATGGAAGCCGAGGCTGCAGGCGAATCCGACGAGAGCCTGGCGGGTCTGACCTTCGTGCTCACCGGTAGTCTGGTGGAAAGCGGCATGACCCGCACCGAGGCCGGCGACCTGCTGAAGGCCCGGGGCGCCAAGGTGTCCGGATCCGTGAGCAAGAAGACCAGCTACGTGATCTGCGGTGAGGCTGCGGGCAGCAAGTACGACAAGGCCAAGAGCCTAGGGGTGCCCATCATGACTGAGGGCGACTTCCTGTACCTTATTGAAACCGGCGAACTGCGAGCCTCGGAGTAGCCATGGGGAAGAAGTTTCAAGCTGGCGCCCAGCCTTTGGGCGTCGCTGACGCCAAAGGCGGCGCCAGCGCCAGCGGCGAGGGTTGCGCTAGCGCAACCCCGAAGGCCGCAGGCCGTTCCAAAGCGAAAGTAAAGAAGGTCCGGCTGGACGACCTGTTGGTAGCCCGGGGCCTGTGCGAAAGCCGGGAAGCGGCATTGCGCCAGGTCATGGCCCATGAGGTGAAGGTGGGGGACGTCTTTGCCACCAGCGCTGCGGCCAAGGTGCCCGAGGATGCCGACGTGTGGGTGAAGCAGCAGGAGCGGTTCGTGTCCCGCGGCGGCCACAAGCTGCAGGGCGCGCTGGACGCTTTCGGTCAGGACGTTACCGGCATGAAGTGCATGGACATCGGCTCGTCTACCGGCGGCTTCTCTGATTGCCTGCTGCAGGCGGGCGCTGGGTCTGTGGCTTGCGTGGACGTGAACTATTCCCAGCTTGCGTGGAAGATTCGCCAGGACCCTCGCGTCACGGTGTATGAGCGCACCAACATTCGTACCGCCAGCCCCGAGGCCCTGAACGCGCCCTACGATCTGCTGGTGGCGGACCTGAGCTTCATTGGCTTGGCGTCTCTGGCGCCGGTGTTCGCAGGGTTGGTAGAGCCAGGCGGATTGTTCATTGGCCTGGTGAAGCCCCAGTTTGAGAGCGCCCACGAGGAGACCAATCGCGGTGTGGTGGAAGACCCTGAGGTGCGCGAGCGCGTGGTGGGTGAGGTCTGCGATGCGCTGCAGGAGGCGGGCTTCCATGTTACGGGTGTGATTCAGAGTCCCATTCACGGCAAGCGCAGCGGTAACATTGAGTTCTTGGTGCGCGCCGAGTTCGAAGGCGCGCCAGAAGGCGTGGTCGTCGCGGGCGATGCCACCGAAGGGGCGGAGCCCGAAGCGGGCGAGTAGCCTGCCTATAAGGCGGGCCTATGGCCTGGCGAGGGCGCGGAGCGGCCCCTTCCACATAATGGGGCGCAAGAAACGAATGAGTGAGTGAGCGGAAGGAGCCGAGATGGCTCAGGGAGCACAGAATAAGCAGGACGTGCGGAATGGTTCTGGTAGCGGGTCGAATTTGAGCCTGCTGCTGAGGATTCTGAATCCTGTCATCTTCATTTTGCTGGTGGCCGGTCTGATTTACGGCATCGACCTGCCCATTCTGATTGTTGCGGCCGTGGTGGCCTACGGTATTTGGGGCGGCGTGAACTACAACTATCGCCGCAAGCAGAGCAAGGCCTTGCTCACGCAGATCAAGAACGGCGACGACATTAAGATTCCCTTCGACTTTGGCCTGGCAGCGTCGCTGCTGAACGTGGCCGTGCTGTTCACCTTGTCTGTGGGTCTGATTAAGGGCTGGTACATCGGCTACGTTCTGGGTGCCGGCATCGCGGGCTACGCCCTGTGGTTCGTTCTGAAGAACATCGATAAGAAGAAGATGGACCACTTCAATGACCTGGTAGAACGCAGCAAGAAGAGCAAGAGCGTTAAGAAGAAGGCGCCTGCCAAGAAGAAGTAGGCAGAAGACTCGTGCTCTCTTGAAGGCGCCCGTGGGAACTCTCGCACTTGTGGCGGTGAACGAGGGGTGTCGGGGAAGCCGAACCTGGCCGCAGCAGCTAAAGCTCTGCGAAGGCCAGTCTCGGTCCCCCGGCACCCCTTTTGACGTCCTGGCGCAGGCTGCGAGCGCCTTTGTCGTGCGCGTGACTTGGCTGTGGGGCTTCTGGTTGCGGGAGCCTCTGTGGTGGGTTGTTCCTTGGCCGCGGGGCTCTTGCTTTTCGAGGGCTGGTTCCCTCTCTGATTCCAGATGCTCTTCTTCCACTTCTGTACACCCCGTTGTACACCCTCGCGTAGGTAGCGGCCATACAATGACCGGGACCAGAGGGGGTAGAGAATGAGCTTGAAGCATCTGAAGGAGTACGTGTACAGCCTCTCCGAGAAGGTTCCTGATTACTACGAGGACTTTGGCTTGCGCGTCTGGCTAGCCTGTTATGGGCAGTTTCTGGCTGGGCCTGTGATCTGGTACCTGAAGAACCACCCGGAGGCTACCGCGGGCGATGTTAGCCGTTTTATCTGGGAGATATCTGAGGAACAAGAGGAGGCGCTCCGGATATACGAACAGCTAGACGAGGATGATGAGGACGGAATCCCCGTAGAGGACAGGTGCGGTTTGTGTGGCCTTTGGTCGGAGGCGGAGATAGGCGAGTGTCCGAAATGCCGCGGCACCATTGCTATGGCCGTGAACGGACTTCAGAAGGGCTATAGGTGCAGGGATTGCGGCCATAGCTCCATAAAAGTTGCTCAGACGAAGTGCTTCTGGGATCACGGAAATTACCCTAGGAGCTATTACTCGCAGGCTCACTCTTGCCCATATGCCGAAGCTTGGCTTTTGGAAGAGGATGAGGACGAGTTCGAATGACGAGGCATAGGCCTATAGCGACATCTTCCATTTTGAGCGTTATGGGCTGAAGCTCGATGACGAGTTCTTGAAGAAGGTAAGGACGCAATGCCGCATATGAGATCAGAGCCGAGGATGGGTCATGAGCTTCACGTTCCGTGTTTGGCGTTTGAGCGTTACGTTCAGCGTCAAGTTCAGGTTACTGAACAAGTAGCCTGAAGCCCGAAACCCGCCCTGGTAGCGCAGGGCGGGGAGGGTCGGGCGTATGACGTGGCCCATCCTCGCAGATGAGGATAGCACTGAAGAGGAGTACTAGGAGGATAGGATTATGCAGTACCTCTGGGAATTCGAAATATACGAAAGCGACAAGTTCTTTGTTGCAGAGCCCGTGAATGATCTGGGTGAAGGTACATTTGGCGAGGACTTTAAGGATGCGGTTGCTTGTGATGATTGCTGACGACGACGGCGTGTATTGTCCGCAGTGCAAGGACGTTCATCCGACTCTTAAGTGGCATGAGAAGTATGACGACTATGAGATGCGGGAGACCATGCGCGCTGAATGGGAAGCCGCTGTTGCCAAGCGCCCCAATTTGCTTGGGGGTACGTTGTTCGAGGACTTTTACAGGTGGAATTCTCGAGGTCTCGTGGAGCATGAAGAATCATCCCCATGCGCTGTGTGCGGCTGCGCCACGCATTTTTCCGACCCGGATAGTGGCTTCTGGGTTTGCGGCGACGAGTGCAGGTATGAGGTTTGTCCGCCTTCCAACTCTTAAGCGTTGGAGTAGGTGATGGCCAGGATGATGGTGCCGATGATCAGGACTCCCAGACCCAGAGGCCGAGGGAGGGCGATACAGACCGCAAAGAGGACGGCAAGCACAAGTGCTGCGGCGATGGTTTTGCTCCGAGCGCTGGGTTCATCGGTCTCGGCTTTCGCGATGGGGAAGCCGCAGACGGGGCATATGCCGGCCCTGTCGGAAACGTCGTTATGGCACTCGGGGCACTTGATTAAGGTCATGAATCTCCTGTGGTTGGTGAAACGGAGTATCCATGCTACCAGGGAAAATGCTGAATTGCAGCCTGCTTAATCGCTTAAAGGTGCCGTGAACGCGGTGAGTATTGTCTTCTAATTTTCAGTTGCCATGGGCAATCTTCAGACGAATCTGAAGATTAGGAAAATGAACTGAAGATTATCTATATGGCATGCGTATCTGGGGGGAGGGGAGCCGATCCTGACCTTCGCAGAGCGAAGCGGGTGCGGCCAGGCGGGACCTGGGGTTCGTGCGTGAAGGGTGACAGGTGATTTTCCTGGTATATGACCTCCGGAACCTCGGGTTTCCGAGGTTCCGGGCAGATTCTTCGATAAATGACCCGATAGTTCTCTGATCTTCGACGGATTCTCTGGTAAATGGCCTTCGGATGAATCAGTCCTTTCCAGCGCTCGATGAGAAGGAGGCCAAGTAAATACCCATTTTTATTAAAGATGTGGCGTAACGTACGAAAGGGCCTCGCACCGACCCCGCCTTCTACCTCCCAGATGATGCCGAGGGAGGGAGCCGCGGGTCATTTACCAGCAAATCCGTCATAAAAGCTCGATTTCGCGCAATCGGGAGGTCATTTACCGGAAAAGTCGCCAGGCGACCTCGACCTTGCGTCGTTTCCCAGAAAAGTCGCCAAGACAGCCGTTGCAGATTGGCGGCGGCGTCGTTCGATCAGCCGCCAAGGACGCTTCCATAGAGCTAGCGGATTCTTGAGTGGCGAAGCGTTAAAGGTACAGGTGGCGATGATTGCCGGTTTAGCTCAAAGGGCTCCGAATGGTTAAACCTTGCAAACAGAAGAGCCCCCGATGAACTCTCAACCGGAACACGGCGGTTGGGCTGTCGGGAGGGCCGATCCTGGCCTTCGCAGAGCGAAGCGGGTGCGGCCAGGACTCGGTCTCTCCCGACGGCTATCCGCAACTGCTGCGGATACGAGAGTTTTCTCAGGGGCTCTTATAAGTTAGGAAGCGTTTCTATCGCTGATCTTCCACATCTGTAAGCTGCTGGCTTGAATCGTCATCGGAATCTCGACGAGCCTTCTCAGCGGCTTGGAAGTCCTTGGCCTTGGCGGCCTCTTCCTCCTCGTCCTCGTCCCGGTCGAAGAGGTCTTCGAGGAACTCGCGGAATCCGCGGTGCTCCTCAGGGTCGTCCTCGCTGTTGCGGGCGTCGCGCTCGGCCTTGGCAGCCTCGGCTTCGGCCAGCTCTTCAAGGAGCTCGTCCTCAGCGTCAGATTCCATCTCTTCGAAGGCCTGGGCCTGGGCTTGCACCTGGCGCAGGCTCTCGACCTCGATGAACACGCGGGTTGCATCGGGGAAGGTCACGCGGATGTCGGCCTCGATGTTGTCGATGGCTTGCAGGATCTGCACCACCGAAGCGCTGGGGTTGAAGTTGGCGTCGATGGTGATGAGCAGCTGGTCAGGACCCATGTACATGCTCAGCACGCGGCCGCAGTCTACGACGTAGGGGTTGCTCTCGACGATCTCTACCACCTGACGGGTCTCGGGCTTGTTCAGACCTTCGCCCACCAGGAGCTTCTTGGTCTGGGTCAGCAGGATGGTGGCCACGATCATCAGCAGGATAGAAATGCAGATACCGGCGATGCAGTCGAGGTAGGGGTTACCCAGGAAGTGGCTGGAAACCACGCCCAGCAGGGCCAGCACCAGACCGGTTTCGGCAGCGGTGTCCTCGAGGACCACCGTGTACAGGCTGGGGTCCTTGGCGTGGGCGATGAACTTCAGGGGGCCCATGTCGCCGCGGGCCCGGTTGAACTGCTTGATGGCGATGCTCAGGGTGACGCCTTCGATGACCATGGCGATGCAGATGACCGCGATGGAAAGGGTGGGGTCGCCCAGCTGAGTGTCGGGGGTGATGCCGCGGAGGTGGGAGATGTTCTCCATCAGGGAGACGCCGCCACCGACCATGAAGATGAGCACGGCGACGACGAGCGTCCAGAAGTAGAGCTCTTTGCCGTAGCCGAAGGGGTGGTCCTCATCGGGGGCCTTCTTGCTCTGGCGCAGGCCGAAGAGCACCAGGATGCCGTTGCCGGAGTCGACGATGGAGTGGATGCCCTCGGAGAACATGGCGGCGGATCCGGAGAGGAAGGCGGCCACGAACTTCACGATGCCCACCAGGATGTTGCCGACGACGGCAGCAACGACGGCTACCGCGGAGTCGCCCTTGGGCTTCTCGGCAGGGGCGGGTGCGTTAGGGTCGCCAGCGGCAGGGGCGGGTGCGTTAGGGTCGCCAGCGGCAGGAGCGCCGATGCCAGCAGCGGGAGAGCCGACGGTGCCAGCGGTGCTGGTGGTATCAGCGGGCTTGCCGACAATGCCAGTGGTGCTGGTGGTATCAGCGGGCTTGCCGACAATGCCGACAGTGCCGGCAGCAGAAGAGCTGGCGGTGCCACGGGTGACCTGAGAGAGGGGTTTTTGCTGATTGTCCGCTATAGAAGAATCGGGGAACGCTGGGCCCCGTCCTTTCGTGGTGGAAGCGGGCTCGGCGATGGGGGCGCCAACAGAGGCCTGGTTACTAGGAGGCTCTGCCGGCTTAGGCGAGTCTGGAGTCAACTCGAATCCTTTCTTCTATCCGCGGGAGAATGCAGGGCCGAGGCTAGGCCAGGGATAAATCCCAGGTGGGAACGATCCCCCCTGGCTGGATTATCCCAGGTGGCAAGGCCTTCGTGCCGCAGTGCCATGAGCTCGGGTTTTGTCGGCTCCGGCAACGCCAAAAGGCGAATTCTCGCATGTGCGGGTCAATAATAATTAAGAGGTGATTATAGCTTCTTTATGCCGAAGGAAAGGATTGTTTGTCCATTCTTGACGTTGAGCGGCGCATTCTTCAGCATCGCTTCATAATTGAGGCAAAAGTTGGAAGGAATGTGCCAATGAGGGCGGGCCACGCGAGCGAATGGCCCGCATGCGGCACATTCCATATAAAGGAGTACGAGATGGATCTGACGATTGGAACTAAGGGTACCTGCCAGATGACGGTGGGGGAGGCCGATACCGCGCTGGCTCATGGAAGTGGCACGTTGCAGGTGCTGGCCACGCCCGCCATGGCCGCCCTGATGGAGAGGACCGCCTGGCAGAGCATCGCGGACCAGCTGCCCGAGGGCTCGACCACGGTGGGCACGAGCCTGCAGCTTTCCCATATGGCCCCTACGCCGGTGGGCGCGACGGTGACCTGCGAGAGCGAGCTGGTGGCTCAGGATCGTCGGAGCCTGACCTTCGAGGTTGCAGTCTTTGACGAGGCTGGTCAGGTGGGGAAGGCGACCCATCAGCGTTTCATCGTCGATGCCGAGCCGTTCTTCGCGAAGGCTCAGGGTCGCAAGGCGTAAGAAGGTGGTAGGTGGCGCGGACTTGCGATGATGGTAGGCGAATGCGTTAACTTGCGTCTGCGGCATGTGGGTGGCTCGCACCCTCGTTAATGGAATGAGAGTGGCGCGGACCGCCCTTATTGGATGAGCTCTGAGCCGAATCGGGCCCCGATTGGCGCGCAGGGCCCTTATTGGCAGAGCGAGGTCCGCGCCCGCCACCTTTTGAAGGGCTCTTAGTAGTGCTCGGCGTATCTGCTTGGGCAGATACGCCGTACTTCCATGCTGAATGGGCATTTACTCGCACCCCGCCTCGCAATGCGAGGCGGGGTGCTGCTCTTCTCCTGATTCAATAAGCGGGGTAGTTGCCAGATGCTCCCGATCTCCCCCGATCGGGAATCCAATAAGCGGGGTTCG
>JAQXVU010000072.1 GCA_029225085.1 Eggerthellales bacterium
CTGCCCCTCACTAGCTGCGGAAACGCTGATGACGCCAGCAGCGAAGCTGCCAATCAGGAGCAAGCCGCCGATCAGGGCGACGAGGCCTCAGAGGAAGGCGCCGAGTCTAACGGGGATTCCAGTGGCAAGGATTCCAAAGATGCCGAAGACGACGCAGGTGCCAGCAACGCCTCAGGCGCCAACTCCCAGGAAGAGGCTTCGAGCAGCTCGGCGGGTGCTTCCAAATCTCCATCGAGCACTTCAGGCGGCCCTTCCAAATCTTCGGACTCTGGCTCTAGCTCTGCGGGCTCTTCCAAATCTTCGGGTTCTAGCTCTGCAGGCTCTTCTGCTTCCTCGGGCTCCTCGAAATCGTCCTCCTCGGCCAAGAAGAACATCAAGGTCACCGTCTTCGTGGACGCATCCAACGCAGCGGACGCCGGCTACGCCGCCACCCTGTATCGCGACACCATCACGCTGAAGAAGGGCTCCACAGCCTACGACGCCCTGCAGGCAACGGGGCTGGCCATCGGCGGAAACAGCACCTATGTATCGAGTATCGGCGGCCTGGCTGAGAAGCAGCTGGGCAAAACCAGCGGATGGATGTACGAGGTGAACGGAACCACGCCCATGACTTCCTGTGGCAACTGCAAACTCTCTGACGGCGACACCCTGCGCTGGTACTACGTCACCAGCTACGGCGACAACTAGGCGGTCGGGTGCTCGCCCCTCGCCTTGCAATCAGACACTCTTGCCTCGGTGTTGCATTTCACGCGCAACACCACACGATCTCCCACCCTCACGATAAGTAGCCCTCATTATCTTCCCAGCTCAATGCCGCAAAAACTCATACAAAGCCTTCGCATATCCCCCTGTGCACGAAGTACAATGAAGCTTAGGTGCACAGGTGAGGAGCAAGTGCAGGTTCTCCCGCTCTGCAAGCAGGCTGTCGCAAACGGATCGCCGCACGCGAAACGCCACGCGCAGGCCACCGCACGCGAAACGCCACGCGCGGGATTCCGCAAGCAGACGCCGCAAGCAGAAACGGGTTCGCTCCCACCTTTTCTTCCAATACGATAAAATGGTTCACAATGTAACCATTTAACGCACCGGTATGAAAGGAGGATCCATGAGCGATCAATCTACTCCTGTCAGCGACTTCGTGCAGAGCTACCCCAACGCAGACCCACAACTCGCTGCCCTCTTCACGCCCTGGAACATCGGGAACGTGCAGATCAAGAACCGCATCGTCATGACTTCTATGGGCGGAACCTCCCTCTTCGGCTGGATGGAGCCCAACCACTTCGACAAGGAAGCCGCCAACTTCCTGCTGACCCGCGCCCAAAACAACGTTGGCCTGCTGCTCCCCGGCATCGCCCCCGTGCGCAATATCCTCTTCGGTCAGTGGCTGTACAAGGGCGAGAAGAAGTTCCACCAGCTGGCCGAGTTCATGGAGGAATTCCACAAGACCGGCGCCAAACTCTTCGTGCAGCTCACCGCTGGCTTTGGCAGGTCCCTGGCCATCAACGACATCATGATTAAGGGCGCCCACAACAAGGCCTTGGGCAAGGTCATGAAGCCCATCATCGACGTGAGCTACCTCACCGCCAGCGCTTCGGCCACCCCCAACCGCTGGGACGACACCTGCATCTCCCGCCCCCTCACCAACGAGGAGATCCTGGAGTTCGTCGACGCCTTCGCCCGCACCTCTAAGCTGCTGAAAGACGCCGGCGTAGATGGTGTGGAAGTGCACGCTGTGCACGAGGGCTACCTGCTCGACCAGTTCACCATGAAGTACACCAACTACCGCACGGATCGCTATGGCGGCAGCTTCGAGAACCGCTACCGCTTCCCTTGCGAGATCGTGCAGGCCATCCATCAGGCCTGCGGCGACGACTTCCCTGTGTCCCTGCGCTACTCCGCCGTTTCAAAGACCAAGGGCTTCGGCCAGGGCGCTCTTCCCGGCGAGGATTATGTGGAAGTTGGCCGTGATCTTGAAGAGAGCGAACGAGCTGCCAAGCACCTGCAGGATGCTGGCTATGCCATGCTGAACTGCGATAACGGCACCTACGACGCCTGGTACTGGGCTCACCCACCCCAATACATGCCCGAGAACTGCAACATGCCCGAGGTCACTCACATTAAGCAGTTCGTCGACATCCCCGTGGTCTGCGCTGGTCGCATGGATCCCGTCACCGGTGCCCGTGCCGTAGCCGAGGGCAAGCTCGATGCCGTGGGATTCGCTCGACCCTTCCTGGCCGACCCTGAGTGGGTTACCAAGACCCTCGAAGGCCGCAAGGACGACATCCGCCCCTGCATCTGCTGCCACAACGCCTGCTTCAACATGGCCCACTACAAAGGCGTGGGCAACGACCAGAGCCTCCTAGACAACGCCGGCATGGCTCGCTGCGCACTGAACCCCGAGACCATGCAGACCAAGAAGTACCACATCACACCCCTTGGCCCCAAGGACAAGCGCAAGCGCGTGGCTATCATCGGCGGCGGTGTTGGCGGTATGGAAGCTGCCCGTGTTCTGGCCCTGCGCGGTCATGAGCCCGCCATCTTCGAGGCCTCCGACCATCTGGGCGGTATCTTCGTGGCAGCGGCAGCCCCCGACTTCAAGGAGAAGGACAAGGAGTTGCTGGCCTGGTACGACAAGCAGCTGAAGGATTTGGGTGTGGAAGTGTACCTGAACCACCCCATCACCAGCTCCAAGGATGTGGCTGGCTATGACGAGGTCATCGTGGCCACCGGCGCCACCGCCCGCAAGGTGCCCCTGCCCGGCATCGAGAACGCCATCGAGGCCTGCGACTACCTGTACGACCCCGATCGCGCCGGCGACAACGTGGTTGTTGTGGGTGGCGGCCTCACCGGCTGCGAAATCGCCCTCGACCTGCACCATCACGGCAAGCATCCCGCTATCGTCGAGATGAAGCAGGACCTCATCGCCGTGCCCGGCGTGTGCCTGGCCAACTCCTCCTACCTCAGGGAGTACTTCGACCTGCACAACGTCCCCGTGCGTCTAGAGACCACCGTCAGCGAGATCCGTCCCGACGCCGTAGTCATCGCCGACAAGTCCGGCGCCACCACGACCATCCCTGCCGACACCGTCATCGTCTCCGTAGGCTACGAGCCCGCACCTCTCGCCCTGCAGGGCGTGAAGGTTCACCAGGTTGGCGACTGCAGCAAGGTAGGCAACCTGCGCACCGTCATCTGGCAGGCCTGGGACGTGGCCATGAAACTGTAGAGTCGGCGCACACGGCAAACCAATTTGTAGGAGAAACCATGGAACTAACCCGTGAACAGCAAGCCATCCTCGATGGCGAACAAGGCGAGGTCATGGCCAAGATCATGAAGACCGTGGTCATGTACGGAGACACCTTCGGGGCCACCAAGCTGGTGCCCATCACCAGCGAGTACGGCCACATCGTGTCCAGCTTCGGCGTCAGCGTCATCACCGGCGTCTTCGACATGATGGACGAACTGGTAGAGGCCGGCATCACTTCCAAGCAGAAGTTCACCGCCGACCCACGCCCCGTAGATCCCGCCGTCCCCGCTAACCTCATTCAGAAGATCGTCTTCAAGGTCATGTACGGCCCCCAGGAGCGCTACGAGAAGCAGCTCGAGGCCGTGGGTCTGCGCGCCGATAGCTGCAACGCTGCAGGCACTTCCACCGCTTCCGTAGCCCCAGGCGCCGCAGGCGGTGCTTCCACCTATGACGATGCCTTCAGCTGCGCCTGCTACCTGGGCAAAGACGCCAACGTTCCCAAGCGCGGCGACATCCTGTCCTGGGCCGAGAGCAGCGCGGTGAGCTACGCCAACTCCGTGCTGGGTGCCCGCTGCAACCGCAACTCCGGCATCATCGAGATGTTCGGATCGATCCTGGGCTACGTGCCCTACTTCGGCCTCCTCACCGACGAGGGTCGCAAGGCCAAGTGGGTGGTAGAAGTTAAGACCAGCAAACTGCCCGAGGCTCAGCTTCTGGGCTCCGCCATCGGCATGAAGGTGGTCGAGGATGTGCCCTACGTGAAGGGTCTGAGCGGCTACTTTAACGGCGAGCTGTCCGAGGAAGCCTGCACCTACCTGAAGGACTTCGGCGCAGCCGCTGCTTCCAACGGATCGGTGGGCCTGTATCACATCGACGGCCTGACCCCCGAGGCCAAGGATTTCGGCGAGGACCTCGTCGCCCCCGACGCCCAGGTGTACGTCATCGACGATGCCGAGATTCAGCGTGTGAAGAACGGCTACCCCGTCATCTGGAAGAAGCCCGACGCCAAGCCGAAACTGGCATTCATCGGCTGCCCCCACATGACCCTGGCCCAGCTGCAGAAGTGGACGCTTGAAGTTGAGACCGCCCTTGCCGCCAACAACCTGAGCAAGGTGAAGATCCCCACCATCTTCACGGCGCCCCCGGCCATCATCAAGGAGTTCGGCGAGGAGAACAAGGCCAAGCTGGCCAGCATGGGCATCGTGCTGAGCTACATCTGCCCGCTCATGTACATGGCCAACCCCGCCTGCGCCGACATGCCCGTCATCACCAATTCCAACAAGCTCCGCACCTACACCTCGGCTAGGTACTACACCGATGCGGAGATCCTCGTTCAGATCGCAGGAGGTTACTAATGGAGCGCATCTTTCAAGGTCATACCGTAATTCCCGGTACCGCCCAGGCTCCTGCCCTGGTGTCCCATGGCGGCTTCAACACCCTGGCCAGCATGAAGAACATGAAGAAGGGCAAGAACATCTGCGCCGACCAGAACAACCCCGACCTGTACAAGAAGTCCCTGGTGGGCGTGGCCCTGTGCCTGCCTCAGACCATTGGCTCTACCACTGGCGGCATGGTGCTGTTCAACTCCGCGGTGAACGAGTGCCAGCCTGCCTGCATGCTCTTCGCCAATCACATCGATTCCCTAGCGGCGTCCGGTGTCATCCTGGCCTCCGTCTGGACAGACAACCCCATCCCCACCGTCGATGAGCTGGGCGAAGAGTTCCTATCCTACGTGAAGTCTGGCATGACGGTGGAAGTTCGCGAGGATGGCTCCGTCCGCGTAACGGACTAAGCGGAACGAAAGCGGGTCGTGCAGCGTTGAACCTATTCGAGTGGCTCGCACTGATCGAATGGTTCGCACCAGTTCGAGTGGCTCGTACCTCCCTTATTGGACGGCATTTAGGTGGAATCGGGCTCCGAATGGCAAGCAAGCTTCTTAATGGACATCGTAATTTGAACCCCGCCACCTTTTTAACCTCGGATTAATGCTGGGGAGTATCTGCAGAAGCAGATACTCCCCACTTTTGTATGAAATATAGAGTATTTAGCGCCTCTTCTCGCACTGCGAGGAGAGGCGCGCTCAGATTACTAATCCATTAAGACGAGTAGTTGCCAAATACCCCCAATTCCACGGAATTCGGAATCCATTAAGCGGGATCCGAGCCACAGCTCTGCCAGCAACGCAGGTCCGAGCCACCCTCTTCCACCACCTCGAGCCCAAATCGCCCCACTTCTACCGAGCGAGCTCGGCCAGAAAAGACAAGACAGCAAGACACGCACACTACACGCATTTCTGCCATAGCTTTTACCTATAGCTGAGGGTAAAAAACTTCCATTGCTCTTTAGCCAGAACGTCAAGCCGCATCGCACTCCCGCCCACTATAGTGGGTAAAGACAAAAGCACGGCACCTGCCAGACGGGAGCGCCGCAGAGGCAGCACCCGCCGCACGGCACCTGCCAGACTGGTTCGCCGCAGGGGCGACGCCCATCACGCGGCACCTATCAGACCGGGGCGCCGGAGGGCGACGCCCGTCACGCGGCACCCACAGGCAGGCCAAACCGCAGGCACGACCCATAGCAAGGACGCACATGAAGAACATCACCAACCTGCAGTCGCAGGCACGCATTCAGAATCGCCAGCTCATCAGCTACGAGATCTTCCCTCCCAAGGGAGACCTGACCCTCGAGACCGCACGCAGCGTTGCTGGCGACCTGGCTCAGCTGCAGCCAGACTTCATCAGCGTTACCTTCAGCGCCGGCGGATCGGGAAACTCCCAAGCCACCAGCGAAGTCGTGCAGCTCATTCAGGATGAATTCAACATCCCCACCATGGCTCACCTCACCTGCTACGGCGCCACCAAAGACACCATCGCCGATCACATCGCCGACTACCGCGCCCGCGGCATTAACAATGTGCTGGCCCTACACGGCGACCCCGTCCCCGGCGTAAAGCCCAAGGACTTCCAGCATGCCCGCGACCTCATCGAGATCCTGGCCGACGAGGGCTTCTGCGTAGGAGCCGCCGCCTATCCCGAGGGCCACGTGAGCTGCTTCTCCGAGGATGAGAACATCCGCCACCTGGCCGACAAGCAGTCTGCCGGCGCGAACTTCTTCATCACCCAGCTCTTCTTCGACAACGAGGTCTTCTACCGCTTCTGGGACAAGGCCCTGAACGCCGGCGTGTCCGTGCCCATCGAGGTCGGCATCATGCCCTTCTTGTCGAAGAGCCAGATCACTCGCATGATCTTCACCTGCGGCGCTTCCCTGCCCTCCCCGGTGGTGAAGCTCTTGGCCAAGTATGAGAACGACGAGATCTCCCTGCGCAAGGCCGGCATCGAGTACGCCTGCCAGCAGCTCACGGACCTGTCCGATCACGGCGTCGACGGCCTGCACGTGTACGTCATGAACCACGCCGACGTGGCCCGCGAAACCACCGAGGCTCTCCGTTCCCACTGGGGTGCGTAACGCGTGGTCACTCTCCCCGACAACGAGCACATGACGGTCCCCTCCGACAGCGATCGCGCGACAGCCCTTCCCTACAGCAAGCGCACCACACTCTCGGTCTCGGTTAATCACGCCGAGGCCTTGCGCTATCTGGGTCACAACGGCCAGGACCTCACGCCTGACCTGCAGAAACGACTGACCAGCAACGCCGAGGCCTGCCAAACGGCCGCAAAGCCAGCCGCTTGCTGGGCCACTTTCGCCATCGACACCGAAGCCAGCCGCTGGCTCGGTGCCAACGAGAAGCACCCGGTGGTGGTTCTGCAGCCCGGCCCCCTGGGCCAGAAGCCCCCGGATCTGGAAGGCGCCAGCATCAACCAGCATCTGCGCGGCGCCACCCACGTGGTGCTCATGGCCGTAACCCTGGGCCTGCGCAGCGAAGCGGGCCTGGTGCAGCTGAATGCCAGCTCCCCTACCGATGCCCTGCTGTACAGCGCTTCCGGTTCTTCTCTTGTGGAAGAAGCCGCTGATGCCGCTGAGGCCCTCATCAGAGAGCAAGCCGCTCAGGCAGGCCTCTATGGAAACTGGCGCTTCAGCCCCGGCTACGGCGACCTGCCCCTGTCGGCCCAACCCACCTTCCTGGCCTGTCTCGACGCCACCCGGTCCTTAGGCATCACTGCCACTGATACCAACCTGCTCATCCCCACCAAGAGCGTCACCGCAGTTCTGGGCCTGTTCGACCACGAGCCGCCGGACAACCCGCCTAACCCCTGTGACGACTGCCTCATTCGACATAACTGCCCCTTCAAGAAGAAAGGCATCACCTGCCATGGACAATAACCTCGCCACTAACGCTGCCTCCACCCCAGACGCCGCCATTGCCGCTGGTGCCGCAGACGCCGCTTCCACCAGCGCAAACGCCAACGCCGCGACCGCCAACTCCCGCATCCGCACCGTGCGCTACAAGGACCAGCACCTAAAGGCCGCCCTCGAAGGCGCTGAGTTCCTGGTGCAGGACGGCGGCATGGGCACCATGCTGCAGGCTGCCGGATTGGTGCAGGAGGGCAAGAACCCCGATCTGCTGGCCCTTACCAACCCCGAGGACATCGTCGCCATTCAGCGCGCCTACGTAGAGGCCGGCGCCGAGATGGTGCTCACCACCACCTTCAGCTCGAACCGCCTGAAGCTAGAGGGCCAGGCAACCGTCGCCGAGATGTTCAAGGCTGCCGCCGACAACGCCCGAGCAGCCGGCGCACGCTACGTGGCCGCCGACATGGGCCCCACCGGTTCCCTCCTAGAGCCCATGGGAACCCTGAGCTTCAACGACGCCTACGACCTCTTCGCCGAACAGGTAGACGCCGCCGTTGCCGCTGGCTGCGACCTCATCGTGCTCGAGACTCTGGCCGATCTGAAGGAGGCCAAGGCCGCGCTGCTGGCCGCCACCGAGCACTCTGACCTGCCCGTATTCGTCACCATGACCTTCGAGGAGGACGGCCGCACCTTCCTGGGCACGCCCCCCGAGGTTGCCGCCATCACCCTGTCCTCTATGGGCGCCTCCGCCATCGGCATGAACTGCAGCTTAGGCCCCAAAGAGGTGACCGACATCGCCAAGACCCTGGTGGCCTGTTCCCGCGTCCCCGTCATCATCCGCCCCAACGCCGGCCTTCCCCGCATGGAGGGCGACCGCACCATCTACGACATCACCCCCGAGGAGTTCGGCGAGGCGATGGAAGTCATGGCCGACCTGGGCGTGAACATCATGGGCGGCTGCTGCGGCACCACCCCCGCCTTCACCGCCCAGCTGCGCAAGATCGCCGACACCCGCAAGGTCCCTGCGCCAAAGCCCGCTCAGAGCGCCCTCATAATCACCAGCTCTACCCAGGCCGTGACCTTCGAGGCTGGCAGCCCCCGCATCGCCATGGTGGGTGAGCGCATTAACCCCACCGGCAAGAAGAAGCTGAAGGCCGCCCTGAAAGCCAACGACCTCGACTACATCATTGGCGAAGCCGTCGGCCAGCGCGACAACGGCGCCGACATCCTCGATGTGAACGTGGGCCTGCCCGAGATAAACGAGCCCGAGGTCCTGCACGCCGCTGTGCAGAAGCTGCAGGCCACGGTGCCCCTGCCCCTGGTCATCGATTCTTCCGACCCTGAAGCTGTGGAAGCCGCCGTTCGCGACTACGCCGGAAAACCCCTGATTAACTCCGTGAACGGCAAGCAGGAAAACATGGATGCCATCCTGCCCATCGCCGCCAAGTACGGCTGCTCTGTCATCGCCCTGTGCCTTGATGAGAGCGGCATTCCTTCCACTGCGCAAGCCCGCTTCGACATCGCCAAACGCATTGTGGAAGAAGCCGCTACCTACGGAATCCCCGCTCACGACATCGTGGTAGATTGCCTGACCATGGCTGTTGCCACCAACCAACCCGAGGCCATGGCCATCCTCGACGGCATTAAGATGGTGAAGTCCCAGCTGGGCTGCCGCACCACCCTGGGCGTGTCGAACATCAGCTTCGGCCTGCCCCAGCGCAACCTCTTCAGCTCGAACTTCCTGCTGGCCGCCTTCGGCGCCGGCCTCGACCTGCCCATCATCAACCCCTCGGCCGAACGTTATCGCGACGCAGTGCTGTGCTACAAGGTCATCAACGGTCAGGACGAAGGTGCCCGCGCCTACATCGAGAACCGCACCCAGCACGACGACCCCTACGACAACCAGGGCGTTACCGCCGATGCAGGTCAGGTGGCAGCCGGCGTGCAGATGATCCTGCAGGCCACAGGCCTTGCCGCAAGCGACCTGGGAGCCGCCGGCGCCGCCCTCGCCGGGGCAGCCGGGGCCGCAGGTGCTGGCGCTACCGCTGGCGCAGGCTCTACCGCTGCCGGTGCTGGTGCCGCAGGTGCTGGCGCTTCCACTGGTGCAGGCGCTACCGGAGGCGCCACAGGCTCCGCCGCCGCCGCAGGCTCCGCGTCCGCTTCCACCGCGACCTCTTCCACACCAGTGCCCATCCCCGAAGCATTGGCCGATGCTGCGCCTTTGGCCCAGGAGATCCAGGAGCTAATCCTGGCTGGCCGCAAAGAGCCCATGGCCGACGCCACCCGCAAGCTGCTGCAGGGGCACGACCCGCTGACCCTCATCGACGGCCTGTTCATCCCCTGCCTGGACGAAGTAGGCGTGCGCTTTGACAAGGGAACCTTCTTCCTGCCCCAGCTCATGGCGTCTGCCGAGGCCGTGAAAGTGGGCTTCGACGTGGTGAAAGAGAGCATGGGCGACGGTGCTTCCGCCGACGCTTCGAAGGGCATCATCCTGGCCACCGTGAAGGGCGACATCCACGACATCGGCAAGAACATCGTGAAGATGCTACTCGAGAACTACGGTTACTACGTGGTCGACCTGGGCCGCGACGTTGCTCCCGAGGCCGTGCTGGCCGCCGCCAAGGAAACCGGCATTCGCCTCATCGGCCTGTCCGCCCTCATGACCACCACCGTGAAGAGCATGGAGGCCACCATCAGCCTGCTGCATCAGGAGCTGCCCGACGTCAAGACCTTCGTGGGAGGCGCTGTGCTCACCGCGGACTACGCCCAGACCATGGGTGCCGATTGGTACGCTAAGGACGCTGCCGAGAGCGCTCGCATCGCCGAGGCCTACTTCAGCACTTCGGAATAAATTCCACCTTTTGGCTTCTGGCAGTAAACGGATTCGCAGGCGCTTCTCCCGCCTCCACCTTTTAGCCCCCAGCTCAATCCGCTAAGCTCCCCGAAAACGCCGCTGACCCGCCTGGTTCCTATACTAGAAAGGTATTGCCAATGTACGCACCGCTGTTGCAGCGGGTTTCTAGGAGAGGGGAACTGCGCGTATGAAGATCGCATTCTTCCCAGGATGCATGGTAGACATGTTCTATCCCCAGGTGGGTATGGCTGCCGTAGAAGTGCTCGAGCGTCTGGGCTGCGAGGTGGAGCTCCCCGAGGAGCAGACCTGCTGCGGACAGATATTCCTGAACTCCGGCTACGTCGAGGACGTAAAGCCCTTTGCTCGCCAGATCGTCGATGCCTACGAGAAGTACGACACCATCGTGTCGCTGTCCGGCAGCTGCATGTACGCCATCATGTCCGACTACACCGACATTCTCGCTGACGACCCCATGTACCGGGACCGTCACGCTAAGATGGCCAAGAACTTCTACGAGTTCACCGACTTCATCGTGAACAAGCTGGGCGTCACCGACGTACACGCCCACTTCGAGGGCAAGGTCACCTACCACAAGAGCTGCCACCTCACCCGCCTGCTGGGCGTGAAGGAGCCTCCCCTGAAGCTGCTCGAAGGCGTTCATGGCCTCGAGCTGGTAGAGATGGAACATGCCGATCGCTGCTGCGGCTTCGGCGGCACCTTCTCTGTTAAGGAGCCCGAGATCTCGAAGGAGATCGTCGACGAGAAGTGCCAGAACATCATCGATTCCGGCGCAGACGCCGTGTGCGGTGCCGACATCGCCTGCCTCATGAACATCAAGGGCCGCATGGAGCGCCTGAAGGAAGAGGGCAAGCTGCCCCGCGACATTCAGGTTCTGCACATCGCCGAGATCCTGAACAGCTAGGAGGAGCCATGATCACACCTGTTATCTACGACGACGCTCCCCTGCGCGAGCGCGTTACCAAATGTCTGCAGGACGACTTCAAGCACAACGCCATCAAACAGGCTCAGGAGGCCCTGGGCTCTAAGCGCAGCCAGCTGGTTGCCGAGATGCCCGAGTGGGAGAACCTGCGCGAGGCTGCCAAGGTCATTCGCCAGCACGTCACCGACAACCTCGACTACTACCTGAAGGAGTTCGTCGAGAACACCACCGCCCGCGGCAACAAGGTGCACTTCGCCCCTACCGCCGACGACGCCCTCTGCGAGATCCTGGACATCTTCGCTGAGCACAACGCCACCTCTTGCGTGAAGTCTAAGTCTATGATGACCGAGGAGATGGGCCTTAATTCCGTTCTGGAAGAAGCCACCATTAAGGTCGTGGAAACCGACTGCGCTGAGCACATCATTCAGACCGCCGAGGACAAGCCCAGCCACATCGTGGTGCCCGGCCTGCACTTCACCCGCAAGGAGATCGCCGAGCTGTACCGCCAGAAGAAGGGCTACACCGGCTCCGACGTCCCCGAGGAGATCACCCACTTCCTCCGCGACATCCTGCGCGAGGAGTTCCTCACCGCTGACATCGGCATCCGCGGTTGCAACTTCGCCGTGGCCGAGACCGGCAGCGTCACCCTGGTCACCAACGAGGGCAACGGCCGCATGATCGGCACCTGCCCCAAGACCCAGATCATCGTCCTGGGCATCGACCGCCTGGTGCCTGACCTGGAGTCCCTCGACGTCATGTGCTCCCTGCTGGCCCGCAACGCCGTAGGCGCCAAGATGACCGCCTACTTCTGCATGGATTCCGGCCCTGCCCGCGCCGACGAGGGCGACGGCCCCACCGACGTGCACATCGTCATCATGGACAACGGCCGCTCCGACCTCATCGATACCGATTTCGAGGACATGCTGCGCTGCATGCGCTGCGGTGCCTGCCTGAACACCTGCCCCGTGTACCGCCACATCACCGGTCACGGCTACGGTTCCATCTACCCAGGTCCTATGGGCATCATCATGAGCGCCAACCTCGAGGGCTACGACAACATCGGTTCCATGCCCTACGCTTGCACCCTCTGCGGCGCTTGCTCCGAGGACTGCCCTTCCAAGATTCCTCTGCACGAGATGATTCGCCAGCACCGCATTAACATGGTTGAAGAAGGCCGTGTTCCCGCCGCTGAGCAGGCCGCCTACAAGGCCGCAGCCAAGGTGCTTTCCACCAAGCCTCTGTACCTGGCCGCTCTGAAGGTGGGCTCCTTCGGCATGAAGCCTCTCTGCGCCATCGAGGAAAGCGGACAGATCGGCGCCAAGACCGCCGGCATCCCCCTGGTAAAGAACTGGACAGAGTCCCGCAACCTCGACCCACTGCCTGCAACCAGGTTCCGCACCCAGTTCGCCAAGCACAAGAAGGAAAGCGGTGAGAACTAATGTATAAGTCTGCAACCCTCGAGGAGTTCCTGGCTCCCATTTCCGCTCGCCTTGGCCGCGAGACTGTCCCTGAGACTATCGAAAAGCTGCAGGTCAGCGCCTTGGTTCCTCCTCATGTGACCGATGGCCTCACCTTCAGCGAGCTGCTCGACCGCTTCTGCGAGGAGGCTGTGAAGGTCCGCGTGAACATCCATCGCTGCAAGGCCGATGAGGTCGCCGGCATCGTCGCTTCCATTGTGGAAGAAGGCGAGGGCGACAAGGTCATCTTCGCTGATGACCGCCGCATCGACAGCATGGGCATCGTAGAGGCACTGCAGCCCGTGGCATCTTCCCTAGTACGCTGGGACGGCACCAAGGATCGCGACGAGTGCATCGCCGAGGCTGACGCCGCAAACTTCGGCATCACCTTCCCTCTGCAGGCCATCGCCGAGACCGGATCTATTGTGCAGCCCTGCGACACCCACTGCGGTCGTGCCGTTTCCCTGCTGCCCAAGACCCACATCGCGCTCATCGATGCCAGCACCATGGTCTCCTCTATGCGCGACAGCCTGCGCAGCATCGAGGCAGCCGGCGGCGAGAACGGGGAGAACCTGCCTAGCCAGATCGTGTTCATCGACGGTCCTTCCGCCACGTCCGACATCGAGCTCGTGCGCGTAGAAGGCGTGCATGGCCCCATGTTCGAGCACTACATCCTCTTCGAGTAGGGCCTGGTCATGAAGCTGAAGCAGATCATCGAAACCGCATCTGGCACCGAGTTCGCCGCAAGGTCCGGCAGCAACGCCGCCACCGCGCTCGGCAACGCTGCCACCGCGGTCAGCAACGCCAAGCGTACCCTGACCTGGGCTCTAGCCTGCTGTCTGCTTGCTTGCAGCCTGGTACTCGCCGGCTGCAGCAGCGGTCCTAGCTACGACGAGGAGCAGGTGAAGAGCACCTTCGTGGGAACCTGGACGATCAGCAAGGTCTATGAAGGCGGTACCGAGGTAGCAGCCGACGATATTGCCTACATGAAGAAGTTAAAGGTGGACGTTACCGCCACCTTCAACGATGACTACACCTTCAGCATGGATCTGTACGGAGACACCCTCGAAGGCACCTACGAGGTCACCGATGAGAACGAGATTCTGACTAACATCAGCTCCTACGACAACATGAACGGCTACCTAGATGACGATGGTTCGCTAGTCCTTGACGACGGCAGCTCCCAAATCATCATGACGAAGGAGTAGCGAAGCTGCGACGCAGCGAAATTCGCCTCTGGCGAACACCCACTTCAGCGAAGCGTCAATGCGGCAAGGTTTCGACAGAGTGAAGCTCGATGCAGCGAAGCTTAACGAATAGCCGCTTCGATCGATAGAGGTCATTTAGCAAGGCGGGATTTGGCAAATGCCAGATCCCGCCTTTTCTTTTGGCATTTTGCACTTCCCTCCATCTGCAATAACTAGCTGCACCCACTTCGCTCCCCTCACCAACCAGGACTGTACCCCTTACCAATCAGCTCCCCTACGAACAGGCCCTCCCTCTCGCCATCCCCAAACCACATAACGAGCAAAAAGCGCGTTCGACCCATGGGTGTCTTCGATGGTGGTGGGAGCGAAATGCCCCATGCAGCTTTTTTGACCTCAAATACAGAAACGGCTCCTCAGTGCAGAGGATTGGTAATGGGAAAGAATCCCGAATCGACCGACACTTGAAATCCCATCGCACAAAAAGATGGTCACTGCTTACTCAATGTTGGTTTAAATCGAGATTCAATCCCAATGATATGATTCAGCAGCCTCTCGATTTCGCAACGCAAAACCTCGCTACGCCCTCAAGACGAATTCGATCTTCTGCACTGAACGGCCCATTCTGCAAATACGGCCAGATTTTTTGCAAGTAGTTCTGCACTGAGGCTCCGATTCTGCATCCTAGTGCCGCATCAGCAATTGACAGCATGCGATATGAGCGCGACCAGACACAGATGAACGGAAGCGCAAACAAGCAAGCGCAAGCAGGCACAAATAAATGCGAACGGCATTAAGGCAAAGAAAAAGCCGGGAGAGTTTCGCACACACCCGGCTTATCTCAGTTCAGCTCGACTCTCTCCTACTGACTGCCGCCTGCGGGCAGGTAAGGCGTGATGGCGTTCACGAAGTTCGCCAGAGGCATGGTCTGCAGCCACACATGACCAGGACCGGTGAGCCTGGTGTTGAACAAGCCCTCGCCGCCCAGAAGAATGTTCTTGGCGCCCTTCACGCGCTCAACCTGCAGCTGCACGGTGCTGCTGAATCCCAGAACGTTACCAGTGTCGACAATGAGCTCCTGACCTGGGGCAAGGTCATACTCTACGAGAGAGCCATCGCACTCTACGAACGCAATGCCGTTGCCGGACAGGCGCTGCATGATGAATCCCTCGCCGCCGAAGAAGCCGCCGCCAACCTTCTGGTTGAAGTGCACGGATAGCTCGACACCCATCTCGGAGGCCAGGAAGCCAGCCTTTTGCACAATGAACTCGCAACCAGGAGAAATCTGCAGAGCGAGAATCTGACCGGGGAAGGTGGAACCAAAGGCGATCTTGCCAGGAGCCTGCGCACGATAGATGTTCTGGAAGAGGGACTCGCCAGAGAACATCTTGCCGAACATCTTGCCGATGCCGCCACCTGTAGTCTCCATAGTCATGACGGGATCCATCCAGATCATGGAGCCCTTTTCGGTCCTCATGCCCTCGCCCGCCTGAAGGTGGCAGATTACTGCGGGGAAGTTACCACCGACCAACTCGTATTGCATAGGTCTCCTCTCATCGAGACGAATATCGTCGCCAACTGTGCGACTTGCGCTTTCACCATTGTACTCGCACCTGTTGAATTCCCAGGTTGCGGCAAAGAATCTGAGACATGCGGCTAACGCCAACCGCA
>JAQXVU010000073.1 GCA_029225085.1 Eggerthellales bacterium
CCGGTTACACGAGGCTCTCACTCTGGGCGCAAGGTGGCCGAAGCCGTTGTCGCCGACCACAGCAATGAGTTCTTCTTCACCAAGGATGAGGGAGAGCTGTGTCTGAAGATTCATCGGACCTGGCGGAAGTACGACGATACCGAGGAGAAGCGCTGCCGCATCAGAAGGCGTCTGTATCCTCTCATGCGCCATCTTCCCCTGAACAAGAAGAAGGTGATGTTCGAGAGCTTCTCGAAGCGCACCTATTCCGACAATCCCAAGGCCATCTATGAAGAGCTGGTGGCTCGCGACCTTGGCTATGAGTGCGTTTGGGCTCTGACCAACGAGAAGACCGATGTGGGGCCTGAAGGCAAGACCGTCCGCTACGGGTCGTTGGAGTACTGGTATCACGTGGCCACGGCCAAGTACTTGGTTTCGAACTACAACCAGTATCGTATCGTGAAGCGCCGCGGCCAAATCATGGTGAACACCATGCACGGCGTGCCCCTGAAGCACATGGGCCTTTCCGTTGCCAAAAAGGACACTACCAAGGCAAGCATGCGCCGCCTCTTCGACTCCTGGGATTACTTCGTGACGCCCTGTGACTTCCTGTCGGACATTTTACGCAGCGATCACTTCGGCTTTAAGGGCCAGTTCATTCAGGCGGGCTATCCCCGTAACGACGTGCTGCTGCGAGAGTGCAATGACCCTGACAGGGTGGCCAAGGTGCGGGCAAACCTGGGCGTGCCAGCAGGTAAGAAGGTCATTCTCTGGGCTCCCACCTGGCGCACCAAGAAACGCTTCGATCTGAAGCTCGACCTGGCTGCCATGAAGGAAGCTCTCTCTGACGAGTATGTGCTGGTGCTGCGCTCCCATTACCTGGAGTCTCAGTTCGTGCCCGAGGATATCTACGATGACTTCGTGTTGAACGGTCATGCTTATGAGAACGTGAACGAGATGCTCTACGCCGCCGACGTCCTCATCACGGACTATTCATCCATCATGTTCGACTACTCGCTGCTGTGTCGCCCCATGATCATCTTCGCTTGGGACTACGACAAGTACATGGGCAAGAGCAGGGGTATCTACTTCGACATTCGTGCTGAGTACCCCGGCCTAATGGCTGAGACCACTGACCTGGTCATTGACCGCTTGGCCCATCAGGATGAAGTCATGGAAGAAGTGACGCGGTTCCACGATCGCTTTAACCAGTACGACCAGGGCGATGCCGCTGCCAAGGTGGTTGACGCCCTCTGGGATAAGCGAGAGCAGGGGTAGGCAAGGCAAGGACCAGGCCTCGTTCGAGGTACGCGCATAAAAATGGCGGCCAACATGGCCGCCATTTTATTAGCGCGCATAGATGCCGGTGAGGCCCTGTGCGAAATGAGCGGGGCGAGGCAAAGCTTCTGCCTCGCCATATTTTGTTTAGAACCCTTCCTTCTCGATGAACTCGAAGGTGCGCTTGCGGTTCTCGGTGTCGCGGTTCTCGAACCAGCCCTCAGACTTCTGCAGGTCCTCGGGACTGATGGCGAAGTCGTCTTCGATGGCGTTTTCAATGGCGCCCAGGAGCTCGCTCTCCTCATGGCAGATGGTGCCGGGAAGGTCGGTTTCCAGATTAATGTAGGAACCGGTAACCGCCTCGTACATGTCCGCGTCGAAGTGGTAGAAGAGCACGGGCTTTTGCATGTACAGCTCGTCCCAGCATACGCTAGAGAAGTCGGTGATCAGCATAGAGGAGCGCATGAGCAGCTGGTTCAGCTGCACGGAGCCCTGCTCGATGATCTTCACGTTCTCGTTGTCCGAGGAGAAGGACTCGATGCAGGCGCTGAGCTTGGGATGAATGAAGAAGGCCAGGGTGACGTTGTGCTCCTTCAGCATAGCCGCCAGCTCCCTGTTCTGCACCAAGCTGGAATACCTGAGGAAGTACTCGCTGCTCTCGAAGACCTCCTTCGACTGCTCCTCGAGCCAAGGACGCCAGGTGGGCATTACGAGAATCATGGGGTTGGCGGCATCGGACTTATCTTCTAGAAGATCCCAACGGGAGAAGCCCAGAATCGGGGCGAATTCCGGCTGATAGCCGAAGTTCTGCACCACGATCTGCTGCTCGTTGCGGGAGGTGGTGAGGAAGTATGTCATAGGGCTCGAGCCGTGCTTGCCGAAGATGGTGTCTACGCGCTTCAGGGCGGTGACGCCGTGCTGCAGGAAGAAGATCTTGTGGTGGCGGATCCTGTTGCGGATCAGGTTGGGCTTGGGGCGCCAAACGTACAGGTGGCTGCGGGAGTCAGAGGCGATGTAGATCTTGGAAACCAGGCAGTACAACAGGTGCTTGAAGGAGAAGCGGATGATGACGTTGCTCATGTAGGGCTTCACGTTGTCGAAGTCCGGGGAGTTCTTGTCTATGACGAAGTACACGTGCTTGGCCTTCTCCCTGGGCAGCTGCGTCATGCAGTACTCGAAGAAGTAGAAGCCGTTGTCCTGAGCGTTGCTGCAGAACTTCTCATACACCAGCCAAACCCGCTTGCGGTTCCAGTAGGGGTGCAGCAGGAAGTACAGCCCGAAGGCGGCGGTCTCCTTCATCTTGAAGGCCATGGTGTCGGTCTCGGGGTACTCGTTGCGGAAGGTGAAGGCTAAGTGCCTGCCACCGGCGATGTAGGGGAAGAGGATGTTGCCCTGGCCGTCCCGAGCCTGGATGTTGCCGAAGATCAGGCGAAGCAGCTTTGGTTTTGCCATGATGACGGGAACGTGCTGCGTGGTGCCGTAGGCCTGCACTTCAAGATACAGATCCCAGTAGATTTCCTTCAGGGCCAGGTCAGGAACCTGAATGGTGGTGGTAATGGTGCAGGAGCCCGTGTCGGCACTGGCGGTGTAGGGCAGGCGATGCACGATGTTCTCGAGCTTGCTGCGGTACACCAGCACCACGTCCTGCAGGGGGAACTGGTTGTCGTAGGCGATC
>JAQXVU010000074.1 GCA_029225085.1 Eggerthellales bacterium
GGTTTCTATGACCGGTACCTTCTGGGACACCGTGGTCATCTGCGCCATCACCGGCATCATGCTGGTTTCCTCTATGCTGGCTCACCCCGAGATCGGCGAGGCCATCATCGCTGCTGGTGGCCCCGATGCCTACACCGCATCTGCTCTGACCAGCGCTTGCTTCAATTCCATCCCCATCTTCGGACCTCTGGTGCTGCTGGTTGGCATGGTGTGCTTCTCTTACTCCACCATTCTTGGTTGGAGCCACTACGGCAACCGCGCCATGGCTTACCTCTTCGGCAAGCACTCCATTAAGCCTTACTACGTGATCTTCCTGTTCTTCGTATTCTGGGGCTGCATCGGCGGATTCACCGTTGTTTGGGATATCGCGGATATTACCAACGCGCTCATGGCCATTCCTAACTGCATCGCTGTTCTGGTTCTTTCCGGCATCATCGCCAAGGAGACTCAGCACTACGTGTACGACGGCAACCTGGACGAGGTGTACGACGCCGAGATTCCTGTGGTTGAGTCGAAGTAGCGGGGAAGCGAAAGCTTGCTAATGTAGGGGCGCCTTCGGGCGCCCCTTTGCTGTGCGTGGGCATTGAGGTGGGACGACAATTGCGGCTTGCGGGCATGATCGGGCTCGCGCATGCGAGCCCCAGCCTCACGTGTCCGGGTCCCGACCTCGCGCATGCGCCGCCCCAGCCGCACGGGTCCGGGCGTTTCGAATTTCCACCTGAAACATACTGTAATCCGTACGGGATTCGTGTTAGAATCATCCAGTTTTGTATTACACATGCGTAGTGGATCCGCGCCTGCTAGTGGCCACCGAAAAAGGCTGCGGGACGGAGATGAAGCTGCGCAGAGGATTAACGAATGGAGAGAAAATGACCAAGGTCAACATTCAGACCCTGCTTGACGCAGGTGCTCACTTCGGCCATCAGACCCGCCGTTGGAACCCCAAGATGAAGCCATACATCTTCGGTAACCGCGGTGACATCTACATCCTCGACCTGAAGCAGACTCTGCTGGGCATGGATGCAGCTTACTCTTTCGTATCTCAGGTAGCAAAGGACGGCGGCACCGTACTGTTCGTCGGCACCAAGAAGCAGGCTCAGGAGTCTGTTATCGAGGCTGCTAACCGCTGCGGTATGCCTTACGTAAACGCTCGTTGGCTCGGCGGTATGCTGACCAACTTCGTTACCATCCGTTCCCGCGTTCAGCGTATGGAAGAGCTCGAGGCTATGCAGGCTGACGGCCGTATGGAGAAGCTTCCTAAGAAGGAGCAGATGCTGCTGGGCAAGGAGCTGGCAAAGCTTCAGACCAACCTGAATGGCATCCGCAACATGACCCGCATCCCTGACGCCATCTTCGTGGTTGACACCAACCGCGAGAGCATCGCTATCCGCGAGGCCCGCAACCTGAACATCCCTGTTGTTGGTCTGCTGGACACCAACTGCGATCCTGACGACGTCGATTACGGCATTCCTTCCAACGACGACGCAATCCGTTCCGTCCGTCTGATGACTGAGTTCATCGCTGACGCTGTCGTTGCTGG
Source organism: Eggerthellales bacterium (assembly GCA_029225085.1). Classification (GTDB taxonomy): domain Bacteria; phylum Actinomycetota; class Coriobacteriia; order Coriobacteriales; family Eggerthellaceae; genus JAQXVU01. The sequence goes on from JAQXVU010000074.1 coordinate 1,541, forward strand.
TACCGGCGTTCCTGTGACCGCCGAGGAGATGGCTGGCGAGGCTCCTGCAGAGGAGACCGCTGAGGCTCCTGCTGAGACTCCTGCTGAGTAAGCAACTGTTGTTTTCTAGTTCCCTGAGGGCCGGGCGATAGGCCTGGCCCGAAGGGGACTTCCACCTCCGACTCCCTGAATGGGGTTCTTGAAGAAAGGAATCTACCATGGCAGAGATTAAGGCTAGCATGGTTAAAGAGCTGCGCGAGATGACTGGCGCAGGCATGATGGAGTGCAAGAAGGCCCTGACCGAGGCCGAGGGCGACATGGACAAGGCCGTTGACGTTCTGCGTACTCGCGGTCTGGCTGCCGTTGCTAAGAAGGCCGGTCGTGCTACCAACGAGGGCACCGTTGCCGCTCTGGTTTCCGAGGACGGCACCACTGGTGCTGTTGTCGAGCTGAACTGCGAGACCGACTTCGTTGGCATGAACGAGAAGTTCAAGGCTTACGCTGACAAGATCGCCACCGCTGCTCTGGCTGCAAAGCCTGCAGACGTTGAGGCTCTGAAGGCTGCTGAGATCGAGGGCGAGACCGTTGAGGCCGTCATCGCTGACTGCATCCACGTTATGGGCGAGAACACTCAGCTCGCTCGCGTTGGCATCCTCGAGGGCGACGCTGTTGTTCCTTACATCCACATGGGTGGCAAGATCGGCGTTCTGGTTTCCTTCTCCACTGAGGGCGTAGACACCAAGTCCGCTGAGTTCCAGGCATGCGGCCGCGACGTTGCAATGCAGGTTGCTGCTCTGTCCCCAATCTCCGCAACTCGCGAGGACGTAGACCCTGCTGTTGTCGAGCACGAGATGGCTATCTACAAGGCACAGGCCGCTGAGTCCGGCAAGCCTGAGAACATCCAGGAGAAGATGGCTGCTGGTCGTCTGGAGAAGTTCTTCAAGGAGCAGACCCTCGCTGAGCAGGCATTCGTCAAGGACAACGATGTTACTGTTGCTCAGTACGTTGCTGGCGTTGCCAAGACCCTGGGCGGCTCCATCAAGATCGGTTCCTTCCTCCGCTTCCAGCTGGGCGAGTAATCGCGATCTGATTTGCGGGTGCTTGCGATCTGACCTGCGGGTAACCGTAAACTTCGGATAAGCGCAAGCCGATCTGTTCTACGGGTAACCGCAAACTCATTTGCGAGCAATCGCGAACCAATCTGACGCATAGCGCACAAGTGCCGGCTCCGAGAAATCGGGGCCGGTTTTTTATGTGGAAGAAGGCGCTGCCAAGATTTGGCAGCGCCTTGTGTAGAGAAGGATGGGGCTGCCAGGTTTTGGCAGCCTCTTGAATGGAGAAGGATAGGGCTGCCAAGTCTGGATAGCCCCTTGTCTATAGATGGCGCGGCGCCTTGGGAATATGCTGGGCTCCGCCAGTTGGCGGAGCCCTTAGCAAACGAGGTGTTGCGCCGCCTGAGCGGCGCAGGATTGGACGGCGCGGACTTGCCCTTATTGGATGAGTTCCGGGCCGAATCGGGCCCCGATTGGCAAGCAGGGCCCTTATTGGCAGAGCGAGGTCCGCGCCCGCCATCTTCTGAATTATTCTTACTAGTGCTTGGCGTATCTGCTTGGGCAGATACGCCGCACTTTTATGCTGAATGGGTATTTACTCGCACCCCGTCTCGCATGGCGAGGCGGGGTGCTGCCATTCTGCCAATCCAATAGGCGGGGTAGTTGCCAGATGCCCCCGATCTCCCCTGATCGGGAATCCAATAGGCGGGGTTCGAGCCAGGGGTCCCTCCACCAAGCGGGGTTCGAGCCAGGGCCCTGCCACTAGGGCACGGGCGAGCCGGGGCAATCGGGCCCTGGGACCGCCCGTCCCGCCCTCGATCGGGGCGGGCTGGCGAGAAACGGACCATGTGCCAATCGGAGGGCCGGAAAAGGCCCCCTTCTGGCTGGGAATCGAACATATGCGCACTTCGGGCCCCGCGCCCCGGTCCGCCCTCCTTCGCCGAGCCCCCTCGGCGTCCGTCGCGCCCCCCGTTGCGCCCCGTTCCGCCTGAAAAACGGGGCGCAATTTGGGCGAGAAGTGGGGGAGGGCCCGCCCCATGCCCGTCTCGCTGCGGCCCCATCCCTGATCTGGCCCCGTCCGAAGGCTGCCCGCCCGCTTCGAAGTGCGCATATGGTTCGTTCGTCGCCAATTCGTCCCTGAAACAGGGAGCCAAATTGGCACATAGTCGATTTCCATCCGAATAGTGGCATATGTTCCGTTCCCGGCCATCTGGGAAGATCGTCCCGCCCTCGATCGACGAGGGCTGGGGGCGACTTTCTCTGCATATGACCTCCGGGATCCCGCTCTCCCGAGGTTTTGGACGGATTCCCCGGTAAATGACCTGCGGCAAAGGGCCCCTTCCGACGC
>JAQXVU010000075.1 GCA_029225085.1 Eggerthellales bacterium
AGACGAGAACATCTTCCCTAAATAATATATTTCCGATGCATGAGTGTATCTTCCTTCAAGCACCTCATCTGGATTACTGGCCGGCCAGTTCAAAAAGATACTTGTACCTTCAGTGCTATTCTCGGTGAGTTGTTTGCCGAAGCCGAAATCTATAACTTTCAACGAACCTTCGTTGTCGATCAAAAAATTGTTAGGCCTGACATCTCGATGCAACATGCCCAGTGATTCGATATTCCTAAATGCGGAAATAGCCTCTTCAAAGATTTTGTTCCAGGACTCCCCCATTTGAACCGGCTCACACCTATCAATGGAAACACCTTCTATGTACTCCATCATCAAATATCCAGTGCGCTGATTCGGATAAAGGAAATAATCGTAAACCCTCACAATATTAGGATGATTCAATCGAAGAGAAATTTTCACCTCACCAATGAACCTATCAAAGGAATCTTCCAATTCGTTTCCACCCTTTGGTTCAAATTTCTTTATCGCAAACAATTGGTCTGCGATATCGTCATGGAACAAAAACACGGTGCCCGTTCCGCCTGCGCCAAGAGGTCGAACATAAGAGAGGGTCTTCGATGCCCCAAACAACACTTTTTCGCCAGCGTTCATAAACGCCCCCAATTCTTCTAGTCTTCAGCTCAATCGCTCTTTCGACAAGTTTCCCAAGTTGAAATACTCGATTCATATCAGAGCCGTCTAAATGCGAAATACCTCTCAAGGAAGTATTCGAACGACAGACTTAGAGGGTCTCCTGCACCGAATAGCACAATTCTCTGGCGCACAATCAACCATAAAGGCGCCGAAACAAGTCTTCTATAAGCCAGGCTGCTCTTAAACATTGAATAGACGCGCATCGCAAATTGCTAGGTTCCGCACGTAAATCGACTCAAAACGAGCCTACAACACGGCCATTTCGTCAAGAGCAGTCAAAACGCTGTCTAGAACAGCTGGAATATCGGGTTTAACGGGATCTGCATAAACCTCCGCATAACACGGAGAATGCACAGGCAGGGAATTTAATCCGTTCTCCCTAATCCGGACAACAATGAACCCAGCCGAAATCAGCTCTAAGCTTTTGCGAGCATCCACATCGTATTTATCTTTGTGCCAATAGCCACCATCATACTCAATCGCGATTTTACGACCCCGGTATCGTACCGATATGTCAACGGACCAATCGTTCGTAAAGAAATCGCTTTTATACCTAGCTCCCGAACGCGCATTGCCGAACATCTTCTGTACTGCCTCAAAATAGCGCATCTCCATTCTGGATTTGCCAGCTTCAACGCATTCGGGGCAATCTGCGCCATGCACCCTCGAGGGGACAGCAGCTCGATACTTATGCTTTTCGTTCTGCGAACAAACCCAAAGCGGAGTAAAAGACAATTTCGCATTGGGCCTAACCTTCCAAGGGGAAACTGGATTGCTCGAATCCCATTGAGAAGCAATCTCTGGGTAAACCCACGCAATTGAACCTTGGATCTTTCCACATTCAGGACAGCATTGTCCATCCCTTCTTGACCTACCCTTTGGAGTGTCTCGCCATTCATTACCACACAAAAGACACTTCCACCAAACCTCGCGTTTGCTGTTCTGCCTCACGTTTTCTGGGGTCCACCGGCCATTTCGATTCTGCAACCACTCGGCCGCCAATTCAGGGGATGTATCCGCGAGAAATAACCCCGTTCCCCTGGTCGCATTCGCGCGACATGCAGGGCAACCATTATTTAAATAAGTGTATGGAAACTCATAAGTATGATGTCCGTTAGAACACTCAAAAAGATACTGTCCATCACCGGGACACATACCCTTCCAGCTGACTGGCCACACCATCGTCTCCGACGGATCGCGCTCATCGGCCCATGCGACCATCAATTCAGGGACCTCTGAAACGGGAGTTTTCTTTGCCTCTTCACTGCTCATATTGCAGCAATTCTCGTGAACCTCTTTAGGTTGAACGACTTGGCGACTTATTTGTATGCGGTAGCGTAAAAGTCGACACTTCGGCTGACCTGATTCGGGCATAGCAGCAAAGAACATGCCGATCACAAGCTAACGGTCTAACCTAGTCATTGCTTCGGTAATCGACTAAGGAGGCCAGAAAGGAAAATGATCAGCATGTCCCAAGTCGTAACTATACGGCAACTGAGAAAGAGCGGCGAGAGCATCGCTTCCATAAGCCGGATCACCGGCGTTAGCCGCGACACCGTATACAAGTACCTCGCCCTCGACGACCTCTCCCCGAAGATGCCCGTCAAGCGCCCGGGCTCGTCGATGATGGACCAATACCGCAGCATTATCGAGGGTTGGCTCGACGAGGATGCCAGGTCATGGCGCAAGCAGCGCCACACTGCCGCGCGCATACACGCCCGCCTCAGGGACGAGTGCGGCTGCGGGGCAAGCGAGTCCACCGTCCGCCACTACGTCGCCCGCCTCAAGGCAGAGCGCAGGGAATCCAAGGAGGCGTTTCTCGATCTTGTATGGGCCCCCGGCGAGGCCCAGGCCGACTTCGGCGAAGCCGATTTCTACGTCGGCGGCGTGCGAAGGCGGATGCTGTACTTCGTCGTCACCTTCCCTTACTCGAACGTCGGCCTGGCGCAGGTGTTCCCCGGCCAGAACGCCGAGTGCGTCTGCCAGGGCCTGCGCAACATATTCGAGTACTGCGGCGGCGTCCCAACGCGCATAGTGTTCGACAACGCCACCGGCGTCGGCAGGAGGGCCTGCTCGACCGTAAGGACCACCGAGATGTTCGCGGCTTTCTCCGCCCATTACGGGTTCGACTACTCCTTCTGCAACCCGGACTCGGGCAACGAGAAGGGCAACGTGGAGAACAAGGTCGGCTTCATCCGCCGCAACCTGTTCGTGCCCGTTCCCCGCATCGGCGGCACCGACATATACAACCGCCACCTGCTCGACCGCTGCATGCGCCTTTCCGAGCAGAAGCATTGGCGCAAGGGCGAGCCGGAGGCCCGTCTATTCGCGGAGGACCGCGCAGCCATGGCTGGCCTGCCGGAAAAACCGTTCGACGTCGTGCGCTACGTCAGGCCCAAGGCCGACAAGTACGGCAAGGTCCGCATCGAGGGCAAGCACCTCTACTCGTCCGACCCGGCGCTTGCGGGAACGACGCTGATAGTGGGGCTCGGCGCCACCGACGTGCGCATATACGACGAGGAGGGCACCTTCGTGTGCAGCCACGAGCGCGCCTACGGAGATGCGCCGTCGGACTCGTCGCAGCCTGCGAGCCAGATAGCGACGCTTTGCAGAAAGCCGGGTGGATGGGCGAACAGCAAGGTGAGGGCATGCATGCCCGACACGCTGAGGAGCCATCTCGACGGCAAGGACAAAAGCGACCTTCGGGCCAGCCTGAGGACCATGAGGGACGAGGTCGCCGTTCACGGATGGGACGCCACCGTCGCGGCCATGGAGATGGCGCTCGTTGCGACGGGCAGGGTGGATGCGGCGTCGGTCGCCGTCGCAGCGGCACGCTGCGCGGGAGGCGCCATCGCATATGACGAGCCCGTCGACCTGTCGGAGTACGACCGCGCGTTGGGGATCGGGGGCAGGTAATGGCTTTGAAGGCAGAGGAGGCAAGGGAGTTCAAGGCCAAGGCGAGGATGATGTACTTCTCCAACGAGGTGATCGACAGGTTCTGCGCCACGGCAACGCCGGGCCAGCTCGCCGCGGCGGCCGCGATGCTCGATGACGAGCAGGGCGTCAGGGAAAGGCGCAAGCGAGACAGGCTGTTCAGGAAGGCAAAGTTCCCGCAAGTCAAGTCATTCGAAGGCTACGACTTCTCCCAGGTGTCCTTCCCCGAAGGCTACACCGCGGAGGACCTGATGGGGCTGGGGTTCATAGACAGGGCCCAGGACTTCGTGTTCTATGGCCAGACCGGCCGCGGAAAGACCCATCTGGCGATCGCCATCGGCGTTGCCGCCGCGAGCTCCGGCAAGGCGGTCAGGTTCTTCACCACCGCGGAGCTCGTCATGGCCCTTACGATGGCAAGCTCTGCAGGCGCCTTGGATCAGTTCATGAGGGACCTGGCGAAGGCCGACCTTCTGATCTTGGATGAGTTCGGGTACGTGCCCCTGGACATCAACGGCGCAAGGCTGCTGTTCCAGGTGGTGTCAGCATGCTACGAGAAGCGAAGCGTGGTGTTCACCACCAACATCGAGTTCAGCAAATGGGGAACGATCCTGGGCGACGACAAGCTTGCCTCCGCGATGATCGACAGGGTGGTCCACCATGGAAGACTCGTCGAGTTCAACGGCACGAGCAAGAGGATGGACAAGGCCTTGATGCTCGGGAAGGCAGAAATCTGAGACATCGGCGGTTCTTTTGCCAGATTGTCGGAACCGGGCAGCCAAAATGTCGAGAAAACCGTTGCCAAACACACTTATTGCAGGCGCATACTTTGAAGACGTATTTGGGTGGCTCTGACAACTGCATCGGAAATGGATGTCGCCCTCACGCGCAACCGTTTGTTTGCCGCAAACCAAGCATCTAACCAAAAGCAAGGCTTCGGTTTCGCCACCAGGAACCAGAAGCTCTTTGAGCTCATAACCGTATCTAATCACAAACGCAGCAGCGGACGATTCGTCAATACATTCGCTTTCAACTTGGCTGGAACCATAAAGATCAAGCCAGCCCTTCCAATAACAAGCCCTGCATATTCTCGGACCGTTCTCCATTACGTATCTAATGGAATAATGCGCCACGGTTCCGCATTCATTGCATCTCGTAAGCAACAATCAGTTCTTCGGGTAGCTTTTCAAAGGATCGTACTCCTCCGCAAGCTCAAGTC
>JAQXVU010000076.1 GCA_029225085.1 Eggerthellales bacterium
GCGCTTTCCAGGCTGCGCACGCTGGTGGTGCCCACGGCGATAACTCGGCCACCCGCCGCCTTGGTCTCGGCGATGGCATCTACCACACGCTGCGGCACGGTGTAGGTCTCCGTGTGCATCTCGTGGTTCTCGCAGTCCTCCTCGTCTACCACGCGGAAGGTGTCGATGCCCACCTGCAGCTCGACGGTTTCGAAGCGAGCGCCCTTCTCCTTAATGCGCTCGATAAGCTCAGGGGTGAAGTGCAGGCCAGCGGTAGGCGCAGCGGCAGAATGCTCCTCCTGCATGCTGTACACCGTCTGGTACATCTCCTCATCGCCAGCGTAATTGCGAATGTACGGTGGAAGAGGCGTATGGCCAATGGCATGCAGCGCGTCGTCGAGCGATGCACGCTCGGTGGAAAGGCGCACCACGCGGCCGCCCTTCACGCCCTCCCCTGCAGGGTTGGCCTGGGCACCTTCGCCCAGGGGCACGCTGCCGTCGCCCCAATCGAGCACCGTAGCAGACAGGGCCACGTTGCCCTCGGCGTCAGTGAAGTCGATGACAGCGCCGGGCTTCAGGCGCTTGCCAGGACGAACCAGAGCGCTCCATACGGCGCTGGAATCCTGCTTAGGTTCATAGCCCATGAGCTCCTTCAGCAGAAGCACCTCGGCAGCACCGCCCGTACCCCGCTTAGCGCCCAAAAGGCGGGCGGGCAAAACGCGGGTCTCGTTGGCAACCAGCAGATCCCCTGGCTGAATGTAGTCGTAGATATCGCGGAAGATCTTGTCCTGCAGCTCGCCAGTGTGGCGATCCATCACCAGCATGCGGCAGGCATCGCGAACGGGACAAGGAGCCTGAGCGATGCGCTCCTCGGGCAGATCGTAATCGAAGTCGCTGGTCTTCATCATGCCTCCCTATCCCACGGTGCCCACGTGGCAAACCCAGCCAACGCAAGAACCGCATCGTTCCGTCACCTTGCAAGTATGCAGCAGAACCGTCCTCGGAAAATAAAAAAGGTCTCAGGATTTGTAGAACCTGAGACCCGGTAATGCAATGGTGGGCGATGAGGGATTCGAACCCCCGACCCAGTGCTTGTAAGGCACTTGCGCTTCCACTGCGCCAATCGCCCGTGCAGGCGATAGTATATATCACGCAAAGAGGCTGATGCAAGAACTATTTTATCTTTTTCGCGACGCCTCAGAGCCACACCGCTCGAACATCAGCCATGGAAGGGCGAATTGCCCGAATCGCCTCTGCCAATATCCCGCACGCCGCACCACGCAAACATCAGCCATGGAAGGGCGAATTACCCGAATCGCCTCTGCCAACACTCCGCACGGCGCGCCCATCCTCTACCACTGTCCCAACACGACACCTCGCAGATAACCCTCGCGCACGCCGCACGTTGCGGCCATGATGCTCTGAGCCCCGAAGAACGTTGCGAGGCGCTCCTGAATCACCATGCCCGGGAACAGCGTCGTCACACGATCGGGAAGCAGCTCGCGTACCTTGTCTTCCACCTCATAAGGCTCCCTCACCGCAAGGGACAGGGCAGCCCGCAGGTGATCGACCCCAATGCCGGAGGAATCATCCTCGTCTTCCATAGCGCCTAGCACCCGCGCCGCAGCACGAACGGAGCCGCCTACGCCATATACCTTCGGGAAACGCACGTCGCCAAACTCAGGAACAGCTTCCAACGCGCTCGTTACCTCTTGGGCGATGGCTCGGACCTCCTCCTCCGTTGGCAGGACGCCGGCCACATGCTTTACCCGCATGTTCAGCGACCCCAAAGGCAGGCTTACGCAGTGGGTCATATGGCCATTGCGGAAATGGGTGACCTCGGTAGAGCCTCCGCCGATATCGAAGAAGACGCCATCAGCATCGGGAACGCTGCGCTGAGCGCCCTTAAAGCCCAGGTAGGCCTCCTGGGAGCCGGACAGCACGTCTAGGTCGACATCGCAGGCCTTCTCAATGGCCGCCGCCACCGCCTGGCTATTGCGCGCGTTCCTGATGACCGCCGTAGCGAAAACGTGGGTCTCTACCGCACCGTGCCTGCCCGCAGACAAGCAGAGCTGAGCGATCGCCTCGATAGCCCTAGCAATGCCCTCGCCGGAAAGGCAGCCATCTTCCTGCACGTAGCTGGCAAGGCCCGCCATGATCTTCTCGTCGTGCAACAAGACGATGGGCTTGTCGTCTACCTGCCCCTGATACACGCAGAGGCGAATGCTGTTAGAGCCTACATCGATGATACCGTAGCGCATGCACACCCCGTTTCCGCTCCTGAGACCCCGCCCCGCAAAACTTTGCCCAAGAGCCCTCGCACCAGAAACCCCGTTTCGCGAGCTTCCCCATCCCCCGATAAGCTTCCGTCATATGAGGATTCTCATCCTCGCTGAAATAATGTGGTATCGTTAAGAAGTTGCTCAGCCGCCCCCTTAGCTCAGGGGATAGAGCGTCTGCCTCCGGAGCAGAAGGCCGTAGGTTCGAATCCTACAGGGGGCGCCAGCTTGCAACGTTCTCTGATTCCAACCCCTCATAGCTCTCGTTTGGCTGCTCCCGGCTTTCGCTCAGCCGCGTCTCACGAGCCTCAACTTCCACATCTCATAACGCAAATCGGGCCGCAGCTCACCGCTACGGCCCGATTTTTCTGTGCTTGTTCCGCCCATTCCTACACGTTCTGCGAGACCACAACGATCACGCACGCAATGATGAGGGCGATGGTGATGAAGTTGAAAACAGCAAACGTGGTATCGCCCTTTGGCTTACCCCTGCCCTTCTTCTTGGCCATAAACAATCCCCTTTTCACAAAAGCGCCAGCCGCTTCGCATGCCCAAGAGCCTTACGCCCGCACGCAATCACGACCCGACGTCCTATGCACCTCGGCGTCACTGCACCTTGGCGCCCATGTACTAACTTCCCTATGGTAGCACACGGAGTACTCTCCTCCCCAAAGGGCTTGCATCTCTTAGAACAACCAGACAGATGTTCAAAACTGTTGCATAACCCGTCACGACGAGGCAATTCAACGATGCCCCTCTTGCGCTTGACGTAAAATAAGCGGAGTGCAAACGAAAGGGGTCCCCATGAATGTCCCAGAGAAACCCAGCCATCAGGAATACCGCTCAGGCCACGAGCTGGTAGGCATCCTCCCCGAAAAGGAAGCCAAAAAGATCGAAGCGTATATGGAAGCTGTCGAGAAAGGCGAGTTCACTCCCGTAGAGCCTCGCTTCGCTTCCACCGTCATGATCGTCAGGAACACTCCTGAGCCTCCCTACAAGCCTCGCTTCCACTCGAAGGCCGCAGCCGAGGACCGCATCGCTCCTCCCAACGGCATCGAGGTCTTCATGATGAGGCGCCAGAATTCCATGGCATTCCTTCCCGACGCCGTCGTGTTCCCTGGCGGCCGCGTAGACCCCGCCGACGCAGACCCTGCCCTCCCCTGGGAAGGCCCCACGCCTGCTCAGTGGGCTGAGCGCATCGGAAAGGACGAGGTAACCACTCGCCAGATCATCGTCGCAGCCGTACGCGAGGTCTTCGAAGAGTCCGGCATCCTGCTTGCCGGCACCCCCGATGGCAAGATCCTCACCGATGTCACCGGCGACGAGTGGCTCGCTGAGCGCAAGGCCCTTGCCGACCACCAGCAGTCCTTCGCCTCGATGCTCATCAGGCGCAACCTGGTGCTTCGCAGCGACCTTCTGTGCTTCCACTCTAACTTCATCACCCCTGAGTACTCTCCCAAGCGCTACGACACCTTCTTCTTCAGCGCTCTGTGCCCTGAGGGCCAGGATGCCGACGACAAGTCCCGCGAGACCTACATCGCCGACTGGGTAGAGCCTCAGTGGGCCCTTGATATGGTCGATGCCGGAACCCTCACCATGGTGCCCGTCACCATCTACCACCTGGGCATGATCGCCCGCAGCAACAACCTGCAGGACCTGGTCACCGCCGACAAGACCGCAAAGCCCTTCATGTTCCGCCCCTATCGCACTGAAGACGGTACCATCGTGAACAAGGGCATCCTCCCCTAAGGACGCGAACACCCTTTCCAAACCAGCAAATCGCCCCTTCCGAGAACGAAGGGGCGATTCACTGAAAAGAGATGGAAGGCCCGCCTCGCCAAGAGCGAAGCGGCGATGCACGAAGCAAGCGAAACCCACACAACCGGAGCCGAATGCGCAGTAACGCAACACCAAGACCCCACCTGCTGCATGCAGTACGAACCGAAGGTATTCATGATTGAATTCAGCTGCAACCAACCGCCCCTCTCCGATGAGGAGCTTAACCTGTTGAACTGCGGGGAAGACGACTACCCCGTCACCCTTCCCGCCATCTCCTACATGGGTCCCGACTCTAAGGACAAGGCCGAATACCCGCCCGAGGCCTACCCCGCCTCAGGACGCTACACGCCCTGCGCCGTCATGATCCTCGCTCCCAATGCGACTTCTATGTCCCACACGGGAACCAACACCTACATTCTCGCAGAGCCCGAGGGCGAAACCTGCATCATCGTCGACCCCGGCCCCAACGACCAGGACCATTTCGACAACATCGTGCAGTGCTGCTTGGCTATGATGACCACCCCCGTTGCCGTGGTGCTCACCCATTGCCACGCTGATCACAGCGAGGGCGCCATCCCCCTGGCGAAGATGCTGGGCGTGCCCCTGTTCGCTCGTAGCCTCGGCAACCTGCCCGATGGCCCCCTGAACATCCGCGACTTCGACCTCGATGTGCAGATTGTCAGCCTCCCCGGCCATTCCGCCGATCTGGTGGGCCTGCTCATTCCCCAGGACAAGGCTCTTGTCACCGGAGACGCCATCTTCTCCTGGGGTTCTACCATCATCGCTCCTGACGGCGGCAACCTCACCGACTTCTTCGCCAGCCTCGATCGCCTCGAGGAGCTGGTGACCTCTGGTGCTGTAGAGACCTTCCTCACCGCCCATGGACACATCATCACTGACCCCCTGGCGCAGATTCAGAAATTCCGCAAGCATCGCATCACCAGGCTGAAGCGTATTAAAGCTTCGGTGGAAGAACTGGGTCTCTCCTTCCTGATTGCCGACGGCGACAAGGAACTCGATGAAGACACGACAGCCATTCTCGATTTCACTACCCTCAACACCGAGAACTACAGCCCCGAGGATTTTGCCAACTTGCAAAAATTGCTGATGGAAAACCCCTACATCCACCAGATTTACCGTAAGGTATACGGAGACACTGATGCGGCCCTTGAAGGTCCCGCGAAGCGCAATATACAAGTGCAGCTGCAGTACCTGAGGCAGCACCCAGAGTTTTAGTAAGGAAAAGCTATGGCCACCTTTACCTACGATGACATCTCCCTCGAGCAAGATCTGCCGGTAGTATTCAAGGCTCTGAAGGACTACTGCCACAAGCCCGAAAACCCCTTCTGCATTAATTCAGACTTCATCGACCAGCGAGGTTTCTCCCTCGACCTGACCCGAACCAGCTCCTTCGTTTCCGGAGATTTCCGCTGCAAGATTCACATCTCCGGCTATTCAAGCGATGACCCCTCCGTTCCCGGCTGCAAGCTGAACTTCTCTATCAGCACCTCCGATGATGACGAGGCAAGGATTAAGGAAGGCGTTCTCGATCGCCTTATGCTCGGCCTGAACCGTCAGCTCGAGGGCAAGACCGAAGCGCAGATGCTTGCCGAAGCCCAGGCCATTGGCACCGCCAACATGAAAGACCTCATTGGCGAGGGCAAGGAGAAGCGCAACTTCATCATCGCCATCCTCATCGTGGCAGTGACTATCGCCATCATGCTGCCCTCCGGCATCTCCCAGGGCTGCCTGCTGTAAGGGCAAGACAGCATAGGCGCCAGGAGGCCCGAGACTGGCCTTCCCGTTGCGAAGCGGGTGGGGCCAGGTTCCCGACGTGACAAGGCCGCCGAGAAGCTCGAGCATCCTTCGCAGAGCGAAGCGGGTGCGGATGCGAGAGCTTTCTCGGCGGCCTTAAAACGTTTAGGGCATCAGTGCCTATACGCTCATGCGGCGCTTGATCTCGTCGACCAGCTCATAGCGCTTCACCTTGCCGGACAAGGTATAGGGCAGCGCATCAATCTCTTCTATTCGCTCAGGCCAGAGACGCTTCTGCACGTTCTTCGAGGCAAGATAGGCCTGCACTTCGTCGAGGGAAGGAAATGCATCTCCCGTTGGCTCCGCAAAGGTACAGATGCGCTCGCCAAGACGGGCATCGGGCATACCGATAGTGCAATGAGCACCCAGGCCAGGGCAGCCATCAAGGTTCGCATCGATCTCATTGGCGCTGATGTTCTCGCCACCGCGGATGATGATCTCCTTAATGCGGCCGCAGATCTTAATGCGACCCTCTTCGTCCATGGTGGCAAGGTCGCCAGAGTAGAACCAACCGTCCTCATCGAGGGCCTTAGCGGTTCCCTCGGGATTGTTCAGATAGCCAACGAACACGTTGGGGCCACGTGAGCACTCCTCACCCTGGGTGCCATAGGGAACCTCGTAGTGATTGTTGTCGACAATGCGAATCTCGATACCCTCATAGGCAACGCCGGAGAAGCGACCATCCCAATCGATGGCGTCATCGGGGGGAACGAAAGCATGAGGACAGCTCTCGGAGGAACCATAGCTCTCACAGAGCTTGAAGCCGTACTCAGCGGCACGGCGAACCATGTGACCAGGCAGTGGCGCACCGCCGGAAACGAATACCTCTAGGGAATCAACTCGCCTACCGCTGGCATCAAGATAGTTCAGCAGGTCGTACACAAAGGGCGTGGCACCGTGAGTCCAGGTGGCGCGTTCCTTGTTCGACAGCGTCACCGCCATTTCAGGAGAGAACTTCTCCTGCAGAACAGCGCGTCCGCCAAGAATGAGCGGCGAGATAAGTCCGTGGAAGAATCCGGAAGCATGGTTTAAGGGCGACATCATGATCATGACGTCATCTGCGGTGCGTTTGGCACCTGCAGAATAAGAGCGCTCCGAGAAGAGAATGTTGTTATGGGTGTACAGCACCGCCTTGGGCTTTCCCGTCGTACCACTGGTAGAGAGAATGCAGGCGATATCATCAGAGCGAGATTCAGGGGCCTCAGTAAGGGGCTCATAGGAATCGAAGATAGACTGAAGCGTAGGAAGATCGGTCTTCGCCGGCGCCTTCTTATCAATCAGCGCAATGGCCTTCAGAGTGGGAACCTGGGGAGCAACCTTCAGAATCTGCTCCTCATAGTCAGTTTTGTGATCGAAGGTCGGGCAGATGAACGCCTTCGACCCTACGAGGTTCAGACCGTATACCAGGTCTTCCTCGTTAAAGTTCTTTGCCAAGGGGTGCATAACCGCACCTACCTTCAGGGCTGCCACATAGACATAGCAGAAGTCTGCCCAAATAGGGATCTGGAAGGACACCACGTCACCGTTGCCGATGCCCTGATCCTTCAGCCAGGCAGCGAGACGAGAGGCCTTTTCGTCTACCTGACCGTACGTAAGCCGCGTCCCCGTAGAGTCGCAAACGTATTCTCTGTCCGCAAGATTCGTAGCCTGCTCATGCCACAAGTCATACAGGGTCTGATCTGTCCAGTACCCCTTCTCGTAGTACAGCTTCTTCCGGTCCTCATCAATGCGATAATCGGAAATCACGGGGGTTCGCCTCCCTGAAAATTGGCAAAAAAGTGCGGGCAGGTTTCCCTGCCCGCACAACACCATTAGAGTGTATCTCTTAGCACTAGGCGGCTAGAACGCTATTAAGCGTTGTAGTCCATGTGACCGTTGTGCTTGATGAGGTTACGAGCGATGGTGATACGCTGAACGGTAGGAGTACCCTCCTCCAGCCACATAGCGCGGCAGTCACGGTAGAGGCGCTCAACTGGGCCGTACTCGCAGTCCTCGAAGTAGCCGATGCCACCGAAGATCTCGAGCATCTCGTCGGAAACCAGCTTAACGGTCTCGATGGAGAACAGCTTGCACATGGAAGCCTTCTCAGCGATGTACTCGCCCTCAGGATCGATGTCGTAGTCGCGAGCCCAGTCGTAAACCATGCAGCGCAGGCCGTGGATCATCATAGCCATCTCAGCGAGCTTCATCTTGATAGCCTGACGCTCGATGATGGGCTTACCGAAGGTCACGCGGTCGTGAGCACGATCGAGGGTGATCTCCAGCATCTTCTGAGACATACCGAGGTTAGAAGCTGCAATGTGAACACGGGAGATGTCCAGGGAGTGCATAGCAACCTCCATGCCCTGGCCCTCCTCGCCGAGCAGGAACTTCTTGTCCAGGTGAAGGTCGGTGAACTTCAGACCGGTGTGACCGGAACCACGGCAACCCATCATGTGAGGCATAGGAACGATCTCATAGCCTGGGGTGTCGCAAGGAACCATGAATGCGGACAGACGCTCGTCGCCGGTAGCCTCAGGATCGGTTACAGCGATAACGTAAGCTGCGTGGCAGCAGTCGGTGTGGGAAATGAGCCACTTCTCACCGTTGATGATGTAGTCGCCGTTCTCGTCCTTAACAGCGGTGGTGTGCAGGTCAGCACCGGTACCACCAGTCTTCTCGGTCAGAGCGAAGCAGGTGAAGAAGGAGCGATCCTGGAACTTGTTCATGTACTCGGCCTTCAGCTCAGGCTTGCCGAAGTCGTCGAGGATGCGCCAGTTCAGGTCAGCAGAGTAGTGGGTGTGCATGCGCATACCACCAGGGCCACGGGAGAACTGCTCCTGGCACATGAGGATCTCGAGCTCGGAGAGATCCCATCCGCCGTACTCAGAAGGAAGAGCCAGACGATAAACATCGTTCTTGATGTTGATCTCGTAGAACTCCTCTGGGAATACGTTGGTGACCTCAGCCTCCTTCTGCATCTCCTCCCATGGACCCTCAGCGAGGTTCTTCAGGCGCTCGAGGAACTCTGCAAACTGCTCCTCAGTCAGCTTTGCATTAGGTGACATCTTGTGTGGCATGTCTTTCCCTTTCTCGTAAGACAACACGAAACGTTGGAACGAGGCCTTCTGCCGCTTTCGTCGGAACAAGGTGGCAGGGTGTTTCGTCCCGCTTTCTGTTCGTCATTATAGGGGAATTTTTTGCGTTTACCAGATATATATTCCTCGAATTGATAAAAAATCGAGCTACCCATAAATGGCATTCCACACACGTGGCGTTACCGAGGAAAATCGCACCTTATTTAGCTGGCCTTATGCAACCCAAAATATCCGTACTGACCGCATATTGCACGATTTGAAGAATTTGACCGTGTTATTGGAAAGTTCGCCTATAATTCTAGCTACGGCATCAACGGCTGGTTTTCGTCCCTGAACGGAAAGACCTTTCCAACCAGATACCTACTATGGCTGCTGTTATACAAATCTAAGGAGCGTTGCTTTGAGTGCCTTCGATACGAAATATCTCATCGCCAAGACCTTCATCGATCTTTGCGAGGAGTCTTCAATTCGCAAGGTGTCCATCAGTGACATCATTAAAAAGACGGGCAAGAACCGTAAGACCTTCTATTATCACTTCGTCGATAAGAACAGTCTTATTATGTGGATCTTCCGCTATGACCTTGGCAAAAAGCTGAAGGAGCGCTTCCCCGAGAGCATGCTCGTGTACGAAGAGCCCTCCGACGATTCCAAGTCTGCCTTCCCTTACTATATTCTTAAGAAGTCCGGCGTTCGTTCCCTGAACCACTCCGCCTTCTTCGAGTGCTTCGCCAGCGTGCTAGAAGACCGTCGCCGTTTCTATAACCAGGCCCTGCTTGAAAACGGCCCTCAGTCCCTGCGCAACTATCTGTACGATCTGTACCTCCCCGCCATGGTGAACGACATTAACATCATCCTGGCAAACCGGTACCTGCCCGAAGAGAACATCCAGTTCCTGGCCGAGTTCTACACCTGTGCGTTCCTGTACTATTTCATCCGCAAGATCGACCAGCCATCTGTGAAACACCTCGTTTCCAACGTCTACCCCTTCGGAAACATCATTCACAGCTCCCTCGAGATGGAAATCAAGCAGGCTCAGATGCGCCGCAATCTTTAAATGTTGCACGATTTCGAACGCGCTCAAGATTTCATATATCGCGAGCCAATACGCTCTGCCAGCTTTTAATTACTAGTAAGGAAACCCCATGACCAACCCTGGTAAGCCCGACAAGACCAAGAATCGCTGGGACGACTTCGTAGGCCCCACCCGTACCAAGGCCACCTGGAAGCCCCGCACCTGCGACACTCCCCTGGCCTTCTATCAGTGCTCCGAGTGCAAGACCATCTACACCATGCACGATTCCGCTGAGGAGATCACCGCTCCTGGTCGCGGCCGTGACAAGATGCTGAACCCTCCCCTGAACGGACCCGAGGAAGCACCCTGCTGCTGCGGCAAGCCAACCGAGCGCCTGCCCTTCCTGGATGCCGAAGAGGTTGAAGAGACCTTCGAGATGAACTATCAGATCGTGGGCGGCGTAAACATGAATGCCATCAAGGTCTCCTGGTTCACCAAGCGCGCCGATCTGAAGCCCCGCTGGGTCACCATCAAGACCTTTACCGGCTCTCAGACCAAGTACATCATGCCTGACAAGTTCAGTCCTCTGATCTTCGCGCTGGCAGATGAGGACGCCTTCACCTACTGCCACGACAACCCTTGCCACGAGTGCGTGTTCCGCTGCAAGAGCGGCTTCGAGATCTACATGTACGTCGAGGGCATGGGCATCATTCGCCGCTTCATGGATCGCATCGATTCCATCGACATGACCCGCAACGTCTAAGCAAGCGCCAGCATACGCACACTATGGGAAGACCCTGCAATCGCAGGGTCTTCTTCTATTCTTCAGTGTATTTCTTCACGATAAGGGGCGAGGCGATGCGCACCATGATCTGGTCGGTGCCCTCAGCCAACTGATTGCCACGGCAATCTTGCCAGATGTGGCTGATACGGGAATCATCGGTATACCCGATGCCGCCGAGGATCTGCATGGCATCTGAGGCCACCTGCGTAGCCGCCTCCGGAACATAGCGCTTCATGAGAGCGGCAGCCAAGCGCTTATCGGGAGCATCGGAAGCGATTTTCTCTGCTGCCTGATATACCAGCGAGCGCATATTCCACAGCTTTACTTCCATATCCGTGAGCATCTGCCCGATTTGCTGGAAGTTGTCGATGGTGCTGCCAAAAGCCTCACGCTGAGAGGCGTAGCGCGTGGCATCTTCCATAGCTGCCTGAGCCATACCCAGAGAAGCTGCGCAGGTGAAGACCCTGCCGCGCTGCAAGATGTCGAACAGACGGGGGAAGCCAATGCCGTCGCCAGTAAGGCGATACGTAGGAGAAAGCTCTACGTCCTCGAAGGAGACGTTGGCGAAGGGAAGCATCGACTGGCCGATCTTGTTAATGGGCACCGCGCTGATGCCCGAAAGGGTACGGGGAACCAGCCAGAAGGAGAGCTGGGGGAAACGCTCATCATCGCTCTCAGCGTCAGCATCGATAGCGGCAACCAGCAAGTTGGGAGCGTATTCGCCGTTGTTCACGAAGGTCTTCTTGCCATTCAGGATCAGCTTGCCATCGACAGTCTTCACAAAGGTCTTCATGTTGCGGGTGTCGGAACCTGCCTGAGGCTCGGTGACCGCTAGAGCGAACATGACGCGACCGTTTTCGCGGTAATCCTGCAGCACCACTTCAAACGCCTTCTTCGAAGAGAAGGCCTCCATAATCTGCAGGCCGAAAAGGTCAGTTTGGAAGGGCAGCGCAGCGCCGGCACAGCGACAGAGCTCCTCGAGAATGAGGGCCTGGATGACGATGCTGTCTGCGGCCGAAGCCTTTTCGCCCACTACGCTGAAATACAGCTCGGCGAACTCCTGCACTACTTCATCAGGGAGGCCCTGGTCGAAGCTCCAACGATGCACCGAATCGGCATCGAAGACTCGCTCACCAAAATTTCTGAACAATGCGACGGTTTCGCGCTGCTCGTCAGTAAGCGGAAATCCCGCATAGCTCACGTTATTCCCCTCTCAAGAAAATACGGTCATAAATTGGCTTTTAACCAAATACGAATCGCGTTACTCCCTAATTGTACTGATATATGTCGGGTTTTGACGCGTGGGACAAAAGAAAACTTCACCCATTTCATTCAATCTGATGAAACGCTTAAAAGCCAACGACCCACAACCACAGAACTCCCAAAAACGGCTGCAAAATACAGAACCACCCATATGGGTGACGGTTGCGCCAACCCACCTATGCTTTTGGTAGAATCGCCACAAGTGATGTCTGCATGTAGCAACCCGTCTCGCCACATGCCGCATCACGACATTTTCGGCAATACGCTCGATACTTTCAGCACTACGCTCCCGCAGAAAGGAATGCCATGAAGATTCTCGGAATTAACGGAAGCCACCGCGCCGGAAAGGGAACCGCCGGCCTTCTGAAGATCGCCCTCGATGAAGCCGCCGCTCTTGGTGCAGAGACAGAGCTCATCGAGCTCAGCGAGTGCGACATTCAGTTCTGCACGGGCTGCAACCGCTGCATGGCAAAGCCCTGCTGCTCTATCGACGACGATATGACCACTATCATGGAAAAGATGAAGGAGGCCGACGGCATCATTGTCGCCTCCCCCAACTACTTCTCCGACGTTTCCGCTCGCACCAAGAACTTCATGGACCGTACCCGCTGCATGCATATGGTAGAAAACGCTCTGAAGGGCAAGGTGGGCGGCATCATCACCACCACTGGCCTGAACAACTGCGGCGTCGAGCACGCCATGGCCACCATCGAGCGCTTCTTCACCATTCATGAGATGTGGATCGTGCACCCTCGTCCCGAAGGTCCCGTACTGGGCTTCGGCGCCAGCGGCTCTCAGTGGGCAGGTCGCGAGGATGGCAAGGTAAAGTGGCGTCGCATCAGCGACGATGACGTGGCCGCTGAGTTCTGCCAGGTTCTTGGCCGCGACATGGTAGAGGCCTGCAAGAAACTGGCCTAGCATTTCACGCATACAGCAAGCGGGGCTCGAAGCACATGCTTCGAGCCCCGCTTTTGTTTTCCCTTGCCCAGGGTCTAGGGCGCTTCCGCCAGCTCAAAGCTAGCCAGGCTTATTTCACTGCCGCTTTAAATGAGGACCAGCAAAAACCAGTTCGCGCCTAATTCCATCGCTTGCGCTGAAGGCTATTCCATCATTTCAGATGCAACGGTCGCTTCAGGCTTCTCGTTTTTACCCAGACGGTTCACGCGAGCCATCACGCGAACCACGTCACGACGGCTGAGGCTGCCAACCATCTTGCCATCCTGCAGCACCGGCATCTTCTTGATGCGCTTATCGCTAAGAACCTTCACCGCATCCTGCAAAGGACAAGTGTCTTCCACCACGATGGGCTTCTTCGTTGCGATAGTCATGACGTTTTGCGCAAGCAACAACGCAGCCTTCTCCTGAATGCGCTTGTTGTCGATGAGGGCAATAAGGTTCACGCCATCGCTGAAAGTGCGCTCCTCCTTGGCGAGGCCCTTCATGATGTCGCCATCGCTGAGGAAGCCGACGACCTTGCGATCGCTATCGACAATGGCCAAGCCGCTGGTGTCCTTCTCGGTGAGAAGCGCAATGGCCTCTCCCACCGTCGCCGTGTTCTCGATGCAGTGATAATCCTCGTTCATAACGTCGCGAACGAGCCAGAACCTATCAGAGGCCTTAACGGGCTCATCGATGTCATGGCGAACCTGCACGGGCTGCACATCGGACTTCTTATCCTTGACCATGATCACGATGAGCAGGAACACCACAACAAGGATCGCGCTCATTGCCACGAAGGAAACGTGCTGGCCCGCACAGATCGCTTCCACACCCGCTGCATCAGGAGCAACCAGATAGGACATTGCGGACAAGGAAACGATAACAG
The DNA here is from genome assembly GCA_029225085.1 of Eggerthellales bacterium. Taxonomy (GTDB): domain Bacteria; phylum Actinomycetota; class Coriobacteriia; order Coriobacteriales; family Eggerthellaceae; genus JAQXVU01. The sequence goes on from JAQXVU010000076.1 coordinate 13,814, forward strand.
CCGTACCGAACGATCCGCCCACCTGGTTGATGGTGTTGGTCACGGCATTGCCATGCTGAATAACGCTGTTGTCGAGGGAGTTGATACCCCAGGTATTCAGTGGCGTCATGAGGAAGGACATGCCCATGACCAGAGCGGAATACACGAACAAGACAAGCAGCAAGGATGTGTCCATACCGAAGAAGGACATGCCCAGACCGCCGATAGCGATGACGGCGCCGCCGCCGATGGCAAGGTACCTGATGCCGTGCCTATCGAAGAGGTTTCCGGCGATAAGGCTGCAGAATGCGCCGAGAACCGCACCGGGCAGCATGAGCAGGCCGCACATGGTGGCAGACTGACCGAGGACGCTCTGCAGATAGATAGGCATGACAACGCCGGAGCCGACCAGAGCGCACTGCATGATGAACACCAGAATGACCACCGTGCGATACCTGCGGCTCTTCAACACGCGTACGTTCAGTAGAGGAACCTCGAGCTTGGTCTGACGGTACACAAACAGTGCCAGGAAGACGGCACCGACCACGATCAGCGCACCGGTAAGCGCCAGGTTCTCCGCAGAGGAGAAGGTAGAGAAGCCGTACAACAGGCATACCATGCCGATGCTGCTCATGATCACCGACAGCAGATCGAAGGTGGTGCGCTCGAAACCCTCCCAATTACGCAGGACGAAGATGCCCACCATGATTACCACGAAGGACAGACAGGACACGATAACGAACAGCATGCGCCAGCCTACGTAATCTACCAGCAGACCGGAAAGGGAGGGGCCAACTGCGGGGGCAAAGCTGATGATGAGGCTCACGATACCCATTGCCTGGCCACGACGTTCACGAGGGAACACCAAGACAATGAGAGTGAACACCATGGGCATCACAACGCCCGTTGCCGCTGCCTGGCAGCACCTTCCCAAAAGAAGGATGGCAAAGGATGGGGAAATTGCCGCAAGGAGGCTGCCGATACCGAAGAGGGTAATGCCTCCGATGAAAAGCTTGCGGGTAGAGAACCTACCAATTAAGAAGGCGGACAAGGGGATGATGATGGCTTCTACCAGGGAATACCCCGATGTAAGCCATTGCACCGTTGTGGCGGTTACCTGCATATCCGCCATGATTGCAGGGAGAGCCGGGGACAGAAGCGTCTGGTTAAGAACCGCCAGAAGGGTTCCGCAGAGCAGGACAACAACCATCCTAGTGTCACGGGAAGACAAACCTAACATGTACTACCTCATTTCTTACGCTTACACATCTCTCTTGCTTCAAACGAAAAGAACACCGTATCTTTCGATACGGTGTTCTAAGGCTTTTGCTGTTATATGCCCTTGAAGTGATGGGGTACTATAGCAGTTATTTCTCCCACATGCAAGGAGCCTCGCCAGCCAGCTGACGGCGGGACTTGAAGATCTTATCGGGAACCTCAGGACCGTGCCAGCACTTGATGGCGCCCTCTTCCTCGAGACGAGCGATGTCCTCGTCGGAGTAGCCCAGCTTGCTCATGTACTCAGCGGTGTGATAGCCCAGTGGCTTGGAAAGGATCATTGGGGGATCACCGAAGGAGTCATAGCGAATGGGGATAGTGGTGGTAGCGCGCTCACCGAAGGCCTCGTAGGTAACCTTACGCAGAGCGTCGTTGTCGAATGCCTCGTCGTCCTTGGCAATGTCGTTGTAGTCGTACACAGCCTGGAAAGGAACCTGATGCTCGCGCAGGATGCCGTCCCACTCCTCGAAGGTCTTCTGAGCGAAGCCCTCGTCGAGGACCTCTACGAGCTCGTGATGGGTGTAAGGCTGAATGTCCTCCATGCGGCAGAAGCGAGGATTGTCCTTCATGTCCTCACGGCCGATGATCTCCATCATCTCGTTGTAGTACTTGTTGTGGTTAGGCTGGCAAATGTAGATCCACTTGTCATCCTTGGTCTTGTAGGTGTTGTTGAATGGGCTAGGAACGCTCTTGCGGCTCTTAGGATAAGGAGAGCCGAACTGAGAAGCGGTGATGCCGATGCCGCCAGCCCAAATTGCGCCGTGGTACAGGTTTACGGTAACCTTGTCGCCGTTGCCGGTGCGCAGCTTGTTAACCAGAGCACCCATGATGCCGCAAGCAAGCATGATGGCGCAGTTGTAGTCGCCGAATGCCTGAGGTGGAATAGCAGGAGAGGTGTAACGCTCAGGGAAAGTAGCAGCAACGCCGCCGCGAGCAGCCCAGCATACTGCGTCATATCCTGGGGAGTCCTTCTCTGCACCATACTCACCGTAACCACGCATCTGAGCCCAAATCAGGCCAGGATACTGTGCGTGAAGAGTCTCATAGTCGAGACCGAACTTAGCCAGGGAGCGAGAACGGGTGTTGGTGACGAAGATGTCAGCATCAGCGATAAGCTTCATAAGAGCCTCGTGGCCCTCGGGATGCTTGGTGTTGATGCACACCATGTTCTTGTTGGTGTTGTTCAGGTCGTAGGTGGGATCCTCGGTCTCGGTCTGGCCACAACCAAAGCAGGGACCCTGAACGCGCTGAGCGTCGCCTACGGGAGCCTCAACCTTGATAACCTCTGCGCCCAGATCAGACAGGACGCGAACGGTAGCAGGACCGGCAACGTAGGTGCAAAGCTCTACCACCTTGAGGCCGGCGAGTGGACCGTAGCCGTTCAATGCGTCAGTAGTAGTCATTGAGCGTCTCTCCTCTCATCAAGATGAATGAATACTGCAGCGTTTCCTGTCTCCTTGCAGTGGCAAGAAACTTGTTTGCTGATTTGAGATTATCGCCCAATTATTCATTGGTGTCGATGGAAAACAGGGCAAAGCTCGGTGAAAAACACGCTGAAATCAATAAATCAGGGCATTTTCCATACATAATTAAAATATTGACCGTCATTCAAAGACCAGCGCACAGCTCCCAATACGCAAGCTTAATTTGTTCTCGATTTATCAACCACACATAGGGCGATTTATCCACGAAACACTTTTCCAATTATCACGGGAAAAGAGCGGAAAATGCCCCGATTTCAGGCCGAAATCGGGGCAAAATTCACGGTTTCAAACGAGGTGAAACGAGGGGCAAAAAGCGACAAAGCGAACGGTTCGCTGCGTCTCGCACTCCCCTAACGGGATGGTCAAGCTCCCTGCTTACAGCTCGACGGAGCGCAGGTACTCCTCATCGGCGAGGAACTCGCACACCTTGCCGGGAGCGGTGGGGATAGGATCGCTCTCTTCCACCTTCTTAGAGACGAACATGGTAGAGGAATTCCTGACGCATGCCTTGCCCTGATCGTTGTAGATTGTGGTCTCTACCACCATGGTACGGCTTCCGTTGTGCACCGTCTCGCTCTCGATGCGCATGGTCTTTCCGTCAGCGGCGAACCCCTTAATGAAGTTAGTGTTCGAGGACAGGGTGATGACATGCTTGCCGGTAGCATACGCAGCCGTGGTGCTCACCAAGTCGATAAGCGCCATAAGCACGCCGCCGTGCACCTGCATGTACACGTTGCCCATCTCCTCAAGAGCCTCAACTTCAACCAGGCAGTAGCCGGGCCTCACGTCGATAACGCGGCACTTGTCAAAGCCGCCCATGTCATGCATGTGATTCTTAATTCCCTGAATCAGGTAGTCTTCCATGTTCTCCCCTCCGCTCTCGCGGACAATGCGTCCTGCTTACGCAGGGCTTTTCCTAGCGTTGCTACAAAGAAAGGAGCGGCTGCATGGCGCAACCGCTCCCTCCGTGCGTCGAATGCGATAACCCGCGAAACGCTTACAGGTTCTTGAAAGCGTAGTTCTCTGGGTGAGCCTTTACGTCCTCACGCAGCTTTGGGTTCATCTTCAGAACGCCCTTGCGAGCATCCTCGGTCTGAGATGCCAGAACCTGGTTGCGGTTCTCCATCTTGATCTGAGAATCGAAGCTGTTGTCCAGGGAAGCCTGCAGGGACTCCTTGGTCAGACGCAGACCCAGAGGTGCAGAGTTCTTGCACATCATCTCGGCCATAGCGACGGCAGCGTCTACGCACTCCTCATCGGGCACGACCTGGTTAGCGAAGCCCCACTCCTTCAGCTCGTCAGCCTTGATGCGGCGAGCGGTCATGAGGGCCTCAGCTGCGCGACCGTAACCAACGATGCGAGGCAGGTAGTAAGAACCAGACATGTCGGTACCAGTCAGGCCAATGTTCAGATAGCCAGCCTGCATGCTGTAGGACTCACCGCAAACGCGCATGTCGCAAGCGCAGGACAGGGACAGACCGCCACCAACAGCGAAGCCCTTCAGAGCGCCGATGATAGGCTGAGGGCAGTTGCGCATGTTAACAGCCTGGTCGGAGCAGATGGACTGCATCAGATAGAAGTCGCGCTGAGCACGGCCCATGTCTGCAGGAGGCTCATAGTTGAGCTCGTTCAGGTTGAAGCCTGCGCAGAATGCACGGCCCTCACCAGTGAGAACGATTGCACGGCACTCGGGGTCGAGGCGAACGCGCTTCAGGAAGTCGTTGAAATCAGCCATCTGCTGATAAGACATAGCGTTCAGGTTTGCAGCGTCGTTGAAGGAAACGATGTAAACAGGGCCCTTCTTGGTAACGATCAGCTTCTCATAGTCGTACTCGAATGGATCGAGCTTGTACTGATCCTGACAATAGCTCATTGGATTGTCCTCTCGCTCTATTAACAGATAATGCCCACTTTGACTTATAGGCATATGCATTGGTTTCCTTAAAAAACTATTCAGCCAACGCACGTTTTTAAGTATAGCGTTTAGCCGCGGGTTTTAGCTTCCACAGCACTATAAAGTTCACCAATTCGGTAAAGAAGGATGTTAGAAGCAAAGGAAAAGGGCGGATTCAATCCGCCCCTTACCTATATAAGTATGTGGGTTAAAACTGCGCGACTACTTAACGATGAGCACAGGCATAGGAGCATCCTCAAGGATGCTGTGGGAAACGGAGCCCATAGCCTGACGCAGGAGGCCAAGACCACGGGAAGCAACAACGACAAGATCCATCTCATTCTTCTTGGCGAAGTTCACGAGAGCGTTCACCACGGAGGGAGCCTCGATAACGTGGGTCTCGTACTTCACGTCATAGTCCTTCACGATATCAACCGCAAGGTTCATGACGCGGTTACCGGAATCCTCGAGAACCTCGGTAAGAGAGTCGGACTCCAGAGCGTGGCTCTTCAGACCAGCACCCACAACGTTCACATGCACAATGTGCAGCGTAGCGTCATAGTGCTGAGCAACATCGATTGCGGTCTTCACAGCTTTTGGAGCTAGTGGCGTCTCATCGAAGACGACCATAATATCCTTGAACATATTTCTGTCCTCTCCTGCCCCATACGAAACGATTCCTTGCGCGTACTGGCAGTTGGTCTACAAATGCGAAATCTACCACATGCAAGGTTAGCATTGAAGTCCCTGCACTTCAATCAAGCAATTACATAATTCGGTATTGGGTTAAGACTCGCCAATCGCAACAACAAAAAGAAACCCCCGCTGGCCGGGATACCAGCGGGGGAACTCTTCAGGGTATCTGAGGTGAATCAAATCACCCTAGGAAGATCGAGAGTTAAGCGCTATTCCTTATTAGAGTCGAACGCTTTTCTCGCCTCTTCGAGCTGCTTCTGGTAGAACGCTATCTCCTCGTCCTCCTTGCGCTGCTGCTCCTTGTTGAAGGCGTAGTCATTCTTGATCTTCTCGTTGTCGCAGAGCATGAAGTACAGGGCCAGGCCGGCGATCAGTGCA
>JAQXVU010000077.1 GCA_029225085.1 Eggerthellales bacterium
CTCGATGCCCAGGGCAGCCATCTGGTTGGCGAATTCGGTGGCCAGAGCCTGACGCACGGAATCTCCTGCCGCATACATAAGGGTGAAGGAAGCGCGGACGCCGTCCTTCTGCAAGACGCCGTCGTCGCCAGCCACCCAGCCGTCATCGGCCAGGATCTTCACCGCAGACTCAGGGTCGTAGTCTACCTTCATGTCAGGGGAAGACCAGGGCATGCCGTCGCCTACGCTGTAGGCCACCGTACCGTAGCCGTTCAGCACGTTGGCGATCATGGCCTCGCGATCGACACCGCAGTTCATAGCCTGACGAAGGGCCAAGTCGCAGGTGACATCGTTGCCCACGTCGTGCTCGACGCCGTCCATGCCCACGCGAGGCTTACTGCCAGCGGGAAGCACGGGCAGGGAGATGCCGCGGGAATCGACGGACTTGCAGTTCAGCAGCTCATAGCCAGCGGGAACGTTCTGGCACATGGTCGCGGAGGTGTAGGCGATATCCACATCGCCGGACTGAGCAGCGGAAAGGGCCGCGTCCTCGCTCATGAACAGCACCGTCACCCGCTGCATGGCGGGAGCGTCGCCGTAGTAATCAGGATTTGCGACGAAAATGGCCTGCTGACCCTGATCCCACTGCTGCAGCATGTAGCGACCGGAGCCAATGGGGTTGGTGCCGTAGTTCTCGTCGTAGGCGTGCTCGGGGACGATGCCCAGCACCGCCAGGGTGTACAGCAGCGCGTTGTTGGGCTTGGCCATCTGCAGCTCTACCACGGTATCGCTCACGGCCACGGCCTTCTTCACCATAGAAAGGTCGGCCTGCGCGGCATCGGAAGCGTTGATGGTGTTAATGGTGAAAGCCACGTCAGAGGCGGTCAGGGGCTCACCGTCGGTGAACTTCACGTCGTCGCGGATGGTGAACGTCCAGGTCATGCCGTCAGGAGAGCACTCGTAGCTGGTGGCCAGATCGTTCACGAACTCCAGATCCGTGTTGGTGGTGATCAGCGTCGACTGAATGAGGGGCTCGTGCACGTGCTCGCCGCATCCCCAGGCAACGCAGGGGTTAAAACCGGCGGCGGGCTCGGAGCCAGGGCTCATGGCCACAATGACCTCGTCGGTTCCGTGGTTGGGGCCCGCAGGCTCGCTGCCGCATGCGGAAAGCACGCCTCCCAGCGATGCGCTAGCCAAAACCACACCGGACATCTTTACGAACTGACGGCGCGTAAACTCTGCCATGAGTCATCCTCTCGTTGTTACGAATGTTTACATCGTGTTACGAATACTACCACGCGATAACACCGAACTCAATCTCGTAACACCGCTTTGACACACGCCGTGCTCAATTGTGCCGCCAACGGTCTACCCCGCAGATAGGACCACTCTTCTGATCAGCTAAACGTTGTTCCCAGCTTTTCGATGGCTGAACAAACGATTGGCTTTCGTAGAAAAGAATCAGATGTTCCGGTTACGCGCTCTCGATAGCATTTCTTAAGTCTTTTGTTTTAGTCGGTAAAGAAATGCATGAAAGGAGGTGCTTGTGCCATGGGCGCACATGGCGTGTTCGAAATGCCTTCCCATTTTGAGCTTGCTGCGAGTAAACTTATAGAAGTTGGATTTTCGGATAGTTGGAGAGATGAAATGCTCGCAGAGATGAAGGATAAATCCCAGGTAACCATTCCCAAGGCGATCGTCTCTGAGCTGGGACTGAAGCGGGGAGACATGTTCGACATCGTCGTAGATCACGGCACGATTAGGCTCGTTCCCGTTGTCGTGTATTCGAGGGAAAAGGCCAATGAGCTCGAGGCTCTTGCTGAAGCCGCTCGCAAGTCCGCGAAGTCTGGGACTGCGGTTGTTTACGATGATGTCGAGGACCTGATTGCCGACCTGCACAAGCAGTGCGGCGATGGGGTATCGGCTTAAACTCGAAAAGAGTTTTTCTAACAAATATGCGAAGCTCAGCAAGCCCGAGAGATCGCTCGTGGATTCGAAGCTGCGCATTCTCGCCCTCGATCCCTGGCATCCTTCCTTGAGGCTAAAGAAAATCAGAGGTACGAGTGAGTACGAGGTGAGCGTAAATATGGATATCCGTATCGCACTCTGCTTCGAAGAAGATTGCCTGATTCTTCTCTTGGACGTAGATCATCATGACAGGTTGCTAAAGCGCCGAACCAGAAAATAGCCTGCTACCACCTACTTGCCTTTACGCAGCCCAATCACCAATCAACAAGCTGTGGAAGCTGGCGCTGCGCGCCAGCCCTACCCGCTCATGCATCAGCCCGCACCCGCCCTCACCCCTCCCCGCAAAACTCGTGGATTATCCCCACATTGGTAACCTCCACAAAAATTGCCAGCACGGAACGGTAGAATGAGCCCATACGTATAGGCAAATTTCGCGCACAAAGCACAGCAGCGACGCAAGCTTCGCAGCGGATTCCAAGCACTGGCGAGCCCCATCGGGCCCCCGGCAAGGGCAACCCAACCCGGCGAATTCCAACATCGGCAAACCCCACCGGGCCCCCGGCAAGGACAACCCAACCCATCGGACCCCGTACAAGCAAGCGTCGTAAAAATCGCAAGGAGGATCGGTGGCATTCGACGCCCTGACAACCGTGTACATCGCCAACGGCATCGGCATCGTGCTCATGCTTACCCTCGTCTTCAGCAATCGCCATCGGCTTAATGACGATAAGGGCGCCGCCCTCATCTATGCCCTCATGGGCGTCTGCCTGCTGGCCTGCGTCTGCGACCCCATCGCCTATTACATCGACGGCAAACCCGGCTTCCTGGTCACGGTCCTCATCTACCTCACCAACTCCTACCTGTTCCTGGCTAACATCGCCACGGGCTCCCTGTGGGTCTTCTTCATCACCGAGCACCTGGGCATCCCCTTCTCCGACACCCGCAAGAAGGTGTACGGCGCCCTCGTCGGCCTCGGCATCACCGCCCTATTGCTGAACCCCTTCTACCCCTTGGTGTTCAGCGCGGAGAACAACGTCTACAAGCGCGGACCCTTCTTCTGGGTGTTCCTGTGCATCGCCATCGTCTACCTAGCCGACAGCCTGCTCCTGTACCTAAAGCGCCGCGACAAAGTTGGCGTCCTGCGCTTCTTCCCCGTGCACGTGTTCATCCTCCCCGTCTGCCTGGGCACCACCATTCAGTGCTGCTTCTACGGGCTCTCGCTGATTGGAGTATCCGTCGCAGTGGGCATCGCCGGCGTCATGACGGCCCTGAAGAGCGAGGCCATCTACACCGATCGCCTCACCGGTCTGTACAACCGCACGTACCTCGACTACATGCAGCAGCAGATTCGCAAGAACCAGGACCCCGTAGTTTCCGGCGTCATGATCGATCTGAACAGCTTCAAAAAGATCAACGACACCTTGGGCCATTCCGTAGGCGACCAGGCCCTGCAGGACGCTGCCCGCATCCTGAGCAGGGTTTTCGGCGAATATGGCGTAGTCATGCGCTATGCCGGCGATGAATTCGTCGCGTTGCTGAACACTGCCGACGAAAATCTTGTAGAAGATGTCATTGCCAAAGCCTACCAGGCGCTGCAGCAGTTCAACGATTCCGGCATGCGCCCCTACCAGCTTTCCGCCGCCATGGGTCATGCGGTGCTCGACCTTGGTCGCGAGTCTATGAACGACTTCATGAACAACATCGACCGCGCCATGTACAAAAACAAGATGGAATATTACGCAAGCAGGGACAACGACAGCCGCACCCGATAAACTGTAAAGCTATGACGCTGGCACCGCCCCGCGCCAATCATCCCCGCGAGCAAGGATCCCTGTGACTCAAACCACCAAACCCAAACGCCACTCCAAGGACTACGTGAAGTTCGTCGTGCCCTCTGTCATCGGCGTGGCCCTGTTCATGCTGCCCGTACAGGTCGATGGCACCTGGACAGTCGTCGTGAAGGTCATCGCCGACCTCATCGGCTCAGCCCTCGGCGACCTGCTGCCCCTGATCTGCTGCCTGGTCATCACCGTGTCAGCCATCCTGACCCTGGCCGCCTTCGCCCGCCCCAAGTTCATCGTGAACAACGACATCATGAACGCCACCTTCACCACCACCCCCATCTGGGCGGCCATTCGCGTTCTCGGTGCCGTCTTCGTCTGGCTAGCCTTCCTAGGCGACCAACTGGGCATCACCGCCAATGAGGACCCCGCCCAGAACCCGCTCATCATGATCGCCAGCGCCGACACCGGCGGCTTCGTCTTGGGCGATCTGCTCACCGTGCTGGTGATTATCTTCCTGCTGGCGGGCCTGCTGCTGCCCCTGCTCCTCGACTTCGGCCTGCTCGAGTTCATCGGCGCCCTCATGACCCGCGTCATGCGCCCTCTGTTCACCATTCCCGGCCGCTCCGCCGTCGACTGCGTCACCTCCTGGATAGGCGACGGCACCCTCGGTGTCATGCTCACCTGCAATCAGTACGAGCAGGGTTACTACTCCTCCCGCGAGGCATCCATCATCGCAACCACGTTCTCCGCGGTGTCCATCACCTTCAGCATCGTGGTGCTGGCCCAGGTAGACCTCATGCAGTATTTCGGCGCCTACTACCTGCTCATCTGCCTGGTAGGCGTGGTGTGCGCGCTGATCGTCCCCCGCATTCCCCCACTCTCCCGCAAGAAGGACGATTATCTTGTAGAAGGAAAGGCGATGCCCGAGAACGTCCCCGAGGAGTACCCCTCCTCCTTCGCCTATGGCGCTGACCTAGCTCTTACCAGGGCTAACGCCCATCGTGGCGTGGGACAGTTCCTGCGCAACGGCCTGAAGAACGCCGCCGGCATGTGGTTCGGCGTGCTGCCTGTGGTCATGTGCGTGGGCACCCTGGCACTAATCCTGTCTACCTATACCAACATCTTCGAGGTCCTGGGCGCCCCCTTCGTGCCCATCCTGCAAGCACTGGCGGTGCCAGAGGCCGAGGCCGTGTCGAAGACCCTGATCGTGGGCTTCACGGATATGTTCACGCCATCTATCATCGCGGCGGCATCTATCGCCGACCCCATGTCCCGCTTCATCGTGGCCACCGTTTCGGTAACCCAGCTGATCTACCTGTCCGAGGT
>JAQXVU010000078.1 GCA_029225085.1 Eggerthellales bacterium
TCGACGAAAACGGCTTCCTGTATATAGATGGAAGAAAGGACGACCTCATCATTTCCGGTGGTGAGAACGTGTATCCCGCAGAAATTGAGGAATGCATTCGCCTGATTCCGGAAGTAGCAGACGTTGCGGTGGTGGGGGAGCCTCATGAGAAATGGGGCGAAGCCCCGGTGGCCTTCGTCATGCTGAAGGAAGGCGCGGTGCTTTCCGATCAGGACATCATAGGCTTCTGCAAGGAGCACATTGCCCGCTATAAGAGGCCCCAGCGGGTGGAGTTCGTCAGCTCCTTCCCCGTAGACTCTATGGGCAAGGTATCCCGTGTTCAGTTGCGCAAGCTGCTTTAGGTCGCGCAACCGCCATGACTCGTACTGTTTTTACGATTCCGCTAACTCGCGCAGCTTAGCTGCGCGAGTTTCCATAGGTTTCCTTGCAGGCGTAGCTCAGGAACAGGTTCAGCGATTCGGGACACTCCGCCCCTACCGGCGTTACGAGATATGCCCAGAAATCAGGATCGTCGGTAGCTACTGGCACGGTGGCAACGCCTTCTGGGCGAGGTGCGTCTTTTGCTGGCAAAAGCACTAGGGCTCCGTAGCTTCGATTGTTTCTGACAACGCTCGTTAAGGCGCCTTCGTCCTCGTAGTCTGCGATGGCTGCCAAATTCTGGCTGACGAGGAATCGCTCTGTGGCAGAGCCTTTCTCGGCGTCTGCGTGGTAGGTGATGAGGGTCAGGCTTTGAAGCTGGTCAGGGACGATACTCTTTTGACGGGCGAGCTCAGAATGGGAATGCAGCAACAGGTAGAAGCGATAGGGGATGAGTTTCGTCGCTTGCAGGCGGCTGTCCAGAGGTGGTGTGAGAGTGCATACCGCATCCCATTCGCCAGTTAGCAATTTCTCGGTCCGAAAATCGCGATCGCATTTCACCAACATAAAGTGAACGGGTGCGCCGGTCTGCTTCTTATAGCCGCGAATGAGGGGCGTCATGCAGAATCCCTGCTCTACCCGTTCTATGCCAATTACGAGGTTTTCCGTGTTGCCGCTATGGGTTGCACGTCCCTCGGCAACGCCCTCGTCGAGCTCTCGAAGGGCTATGGCAACGCGCTTCCCGAAGGCGATGCCCTCGTTGGTGGGGGCGATGCCCCTGCCGCTTTTCTTGAACAAGGGGAAGCCCACCTCGCTTTCAAGAGCCTTGATGGCCGAGCTGAGGGCGGGCTGGGTGATGTAGAGCTGACGAGATGCCTCGGTATAGCTTCCGGTATGCAGGAGCTTTAGGAAGTAGCGAAGATGCGAAACGTTCATGATCCCCCTTGTACGTTTCTATGCCTGCAACTACGTTACTCCGCAATGATACCAGGAATAAGGCTCTGAGTTCCCTGATGACCTTGCACCTCACTAGCTTCTGGTGATGGAACAACCCCGTCCCCTTTGTACAATTCCCTCCGCTGTAGGGAAGGGACGGGATTCCATGACAAGAGTTAGCAAGCAAAAGGCAACCATTATCGGCATTATGGCGGTGTTCTTCTGGGCGGCCATGATTGGCTTCATGCGCCTGACCTCGGAAGCCTTCGGTCCTACGCTGGGACCTGCGCTCATCTATACCCTGTCCGCCTTGGGTCTGCTGATTGTTCGCACTCCCAAAAACATTCGCAAGATGCCCCGCAAGTACCTGCTCATCGGCGGCATCCTCATGGTGTATGTGGAAATCGCCAGCACCATGGCCATTGTGTTGGCCTCGTCCTCTAAGCAGACCATCGAGATCGGCATCGTGAACTACTTGTGGCCCACCCTCACCGTGCTGCTCTTCGTGGCTACCTCTAAGAACGTGAAGCCCACCTGGCTCATCGTCCCTGGCACCCTGTTGGCAACCGGTGGCGTGGTCTGCGCGGTTGGCGGCGATGGCGGGCTCGATATTGCCAGCATCATGGGCAACATCTCCTCTAACCCCTTGCCCTACTTGTTGGCCTTCTCCGGAGCTATAGCCTGGGCTGCCTACTCGGTGATTACCCCCGCTATGTCCGAGGGGCACGATGGTCTGACCCTGTTCTTCATCGCCACAGCAGTTGCCTTCTGGGCGCTGTTCCTGGTGACGGGTTGCATCATGCCCGAGGTCACGCCTCAGATCCCTGACCTGGTTCCCCTCATTGTCACGGCCGTCATCCTCACCGCTGGCTACGCCTGCTGGAACTTCGGCATCATCTACGGCGACCTGGGCCTCATGAGCACCGTATCCTATGCGGCCCCTGTGCTGTCCTCTCTGTCTAGCTCTATCATCCTGGCAACCACCCTGTCCTTGTCATTCTGGCTCAGCGCCGCGGCGGTGGCAGTGGGTTCCTTAATGAGCTACTTCTCTACGAAGCCCAAGTCAGACTCTTCGGATTCGGACAGCGATGGTTCAGCAAACGTTGAGTTGGATATTCGTGTGGAAGCTGAAGCACCTGCTGCGGTAGCGGCGGAATAGAACTCGGGCAGGTTTCGCGGCATCGCAATCTAGTGGCGCACCTTGCAGGCCTCGTATCTACAAGTCAGACTCCTAATGACACACCTTGCAGGCCTCATATCCTCGGGATTTGGCTGCGGATACGGTGAGCTTGGTCAGGTGCTTGCTGCGGGAGAGGGTAGGGCACCACTCGTTGTGGTACTTGCTGCCAGTGGGGGTCACGTAGCAATAGGTCTTGCTCGAGGAATTCCCGGATGACCCGGATCCTCCGTTGCCGGAGGAGCCCTTATTAGCGTTGGAAGAACCGTTCTTCGACGAATCTCCTGATGATTTTCCTGAAGAATTACCTGAAGAAGAACTGCCCGAAGACTTGCTGGCTGAGCTGTCAGATTTCTCGGAGCTCTTAGATGTTGCGGCGGCTGCGCCCTTCTTGGCCTTGTAGGTGCCCTTGTTGTAGTTGATGGTGTAGCCCTTGGCGTAGTTGAACACCACTACGCGCTCATCGATCTCCCCGTCGGAGCTCTTCATGTCTACGATGACGTTGCGGGGTACCAGTTCGTCGTCCTCATAAACTGGGGTGGCTGCGTAGTACACCGTGCCGTCGTGGTTGTCCTCTATCCAGTCCCGGACCTTGGTCTCGCAGTAGGCCATGCCGCCCTCGCCATTGTTGGCTCCCACGTTCTGCATGCGGGTGCCGGTGATGAGGTTCTCCTCTATGGCGTCACCGCCCAGGGAGTCGGCGATGAGGTGGCTGCGGTTCCAGAACCAACCGTGGTAGGTTTTGCCCGTGGGAAGGACGATAGCGACTTCGCCGTTGTGGCCCCATCCGCTGGGATCTTCGCTCTCAGGGATGTCCTGGCGCCAGCCAGCAGATGCTTCCACCATCTCGTAGGTGATAACGGCCTTAGCGCCAGCGGTGCGGTCGTATTCGTCAAGGTCCTCGTACTCGACTTCGCCAGCTTCGGGGGCGTCACTGACCTGGGCATCTCCGATGACCTTCACGTAGTTGGGAGCGTCCTTCTCTTTCCAGGAGTACCAGGTGTCTTCCTGGGTGGTTTCCGTGGTGTCCTGAAAGGCGGCTTGGGTTTGCGCCTCGGTGAGTGCGGAAGAGGTTGGTATGAGGCTGATGACCAGCGTAAATGCCAGGACAGCTCGTTTAACAGCTTGTGCGGTTACGTGCATGTTTGCTCCAGGTTGGGCTCAGATGAGATTGCGATACGTTTCGGTGAAGATGATACAGGTACCTGGGGTTACGCCGCGTTTGAGCTGGGGGAGCGGCGCTGGTGAAAAATGCCGGATTTCGACTGGAAAGTGTCGAGTCTCATTGTGGTCGCGTTATCACTTCGTTCAGACCCACTGCGGTCGCAGGTGCGGCGTGCTGGGTTGGGCAGCCCTTGTACTATGCAGCCCATTACCGCTCCTGGCTGGGTTGTTACAAAAAAGTTAACGGCAAGAAGGTTTATCTTGGCTCTTGCCCGAGCATGCATGTCCCAGGATCTAAGTCTACCTACACCTATGCGAAGTCGCTGAAGGTATCTAAGACCTCTAAGACCGTGAAGGCTGGCAAGACTGTCAGCATGCCTAAGGTGACCACCGTGAAGGCAGATGCCAAGAAGAACCTGTTGCCTGCAAAGCATGTAGCGAAGCTGCGTTGCTACTCTAGCAACACCAAGGTTGCTACCGTTACCGCTAAGGGCGTCATTAAGGGCGTGGGTAAGGGTACCTGCTACGTGTATGCCACCGCTCAGAACGGCAAGACCGTGAAGGTGAAGGTGACCGTTAAGTAGCGCACGTTTAGTGAGAGCGTTGCAACCGCAATAATGCGTGCGTCACGTCCGTAACCAGGTAAGATGGCCGGCAATGACGCCCAGGTCGGTGTCCATCACGTAGGCCAGGCCCCAGTCGCCCACGATGTCGCCGTAGCGAGCGTTCACGCCCATGACCAGGCCATGGAACTGGTCGCCTTCTGAGAGGGCGATGCTCACGACGGGAGCGGCTGGCTGCAGTGGGGGAGGAAGAATCTCCTCGATCCACTTGGGGTCGACTTCCACAATGGTGATGTAGTTGCGGACGTTGGTGAAGTGCGGGTGCTCGAAGTACTTCAGCATGCCCTGAGCTTCTTCGTTGCTCATCTTAATCTTCATAATGCCTCCTTGACGGAGGAGACACCAGTCACAAGTGTAACGCGACCGGTTAAGTCGAATAGTTCTCGAGCAGATTTCATTTGAATCCCCTAGTTTCGTGCCCGATAGGATGTGGGTGATCAGCCCGTGAGGATGCATCCTAGTGAGTTGACGATGCCATATTTCGCCTTCCTCATGCTTTCATTCTAGGAGGGGGGATTCATCTTGAGAATGAACTATTTCCTCGGGTGAGGACAACCAAAAAGTTGTGTAATGCCCCTGCGAATTCGTTCGGGGGGCATTGTCCTGCATATTGTTCGCGAGCTATGCTTCGGTCGAAGAACGTATGGCTACTTATGCAACAGGTGTCTAATAGCCGCAATGGGATGTCTCTTTAACATGCGGGGGCCGGAATAGCGCATTACCAGGCGAATGGCCTCACGCTGTTCTTTGGCATAGCAATGGTTTTCGCATTCTTCGCAGGAGGTCTTCACGTGCATTTTGCGACAACGCTGAGTGCGCAGAACCGCGTAAGAGTCGAGAGCTGCGCATTCGCTGCAAACGGATTCTCCGCAGTAGGCGGATTCGGTGCGAAGCTCATCTTCGTGATTGTCTTCGCAATATAAGGCAACCATCTGGGAGATGGTCTTCATTTCACGTGTGCGCCGCTTGGCGATCTTGGCGTTGTCGGATTTGGTGGCTTTAATTTGCATGGGTGAAAGAATATCAGAGATATTGCAGTCTTATATGCTGTATTTCGCTTCTGCATAGAGTCTTTTCAATTGAATGTAAGCTGATAGCTAGGTTCGCTTCTCGAGCCAATTGCAGGTGGCTCAATTCTGTAGTCAGTTATTAAATCTTGATAATATATCTTATGTAATCTTAGATTTGGAATGCGCAGCCCGCCGCCAAAGACATGGCTACGCCTCGCTGCTCCCCTTGCACTTCTCCATGTCCTCTCGGATGAGCCTCTTTATGTAGCCGCTCATGTTGTCCTGGCTCTCGAGGTGCTCAAGGATATCGGCATCGTTCACACCGAACCGGATGACCTTCTGGGTGACGTTGTTCTTGAAGTACTTCATGCTCGCGCGCTTCTGGGCTTCGGATGTTGCCATTTCTCCTCCTGCATTAATCGCCTTCAATATTTCCCTAATCCTATGCAATCCAGTATTTCCTCGGCTGCATTAAGCCTATTTTCGTTGAAGTCCGGGGAACCGTCTTCAAGGTTGTTGGCTTCGTAAATTGCAATATCCGCCACGGCATCTTCCATAGCGAAAAGATAGTCGTCGCTCATGTCTTTACGTGGGTGCTCGTAACCTAGTTCTTTCAGCAACAGCGTTGCCTCTTGACTAAGCTTCGCTTCAGATTCGAGCATGCAGAGTGATTCGCAGGCCACGTCTGCCAATGGGTCTTTTACCACTACGAGCTCTGCCCACCTTGCCGATAGCAAGAGCGCATACTCTTTCGCACGGAGGCCATAGCAGTCCAATGCATAACCGTCGTTAGCTTCTATAAGAAGGGTTCTTCCATCATCTGTTACTCCGAGGTCTACGGAGAATCCTGCAGGTAAATACGGATCGTTGGCGCAGGCTCTTATTATGCGCTTAAGAGTGCTCTGATCTGGTTCACAATCGGCTTGCCCGTTATAATGCCGAATCCCGATGAGCTTACCGTGCCTGATGAAGCAGCGCCATTCGGATCGAAACGCTACTGGCTCGCTGCAGAAGACCCTGTAGTAATGAGGTTTCGCAAAATAAGGTTCTAGATCCTGTTCAGATGCGGCAACGATTCCGGGCAGGTCCTTTTCCTTCGCAGGTTTTACAAAAAGAGGAAGCATATCTGTGCTCAGCTCCCCCACCGTGCTCTCCCAAACGTTGCGCCCCAAGGCAAAGCGAAGGCTTTCCGGATAATTAATAGCGGGAGGAACTTTGCCAAGTCGTGCGAGAGCATGCTCGCAAACGAACATGCCTCCCACCACCACATCTTCGCGTCGAGCGTAATCGAGCTCATCGACGTTAGAGAACGGAATGCATTCAATTCCAAGAGCCGTAAAGCCATCTAGGGCAACCCGGCATTCCTCGTTCCAGGGCTCGCCAAATATGTGCTGAATGAAAGCTCGCATGAAAAACCCCGTTCGCTAAGGTCGATCGCATATTTCTGCCAAATGCCCCAATTCTTTGACTATGCGATCGACCACGGGAGCATTCTCTCTTTCGCTATCTAGGAACGCGGGAAGATAAATCGGTTGAACGTCATCTCCAAACAGTTTTAGCTCGAACCCATTGAATGCTCCGGAGAAATCAGAGAAGGAGCCTGGTGAATCGCTGCTATCTTCAATGAGCGCTTCATTCGCATGTGCAAGAAGCCAAGTATTGCTTGCAGGCGGAATCTTGCCGCGGTAGACGCTTTCCTCCCATTGCATATAGCAGCTTTGGATGGCGGCTTCATGGATGCGATTGAATGCGGTGCGTTCTAGTAGATTGTTGCTGCATGATAGACGCAAATAAGGCTTAAGCTTCCCCTCTACTTCTCTGCCTAAGCGCCCTTTTCTGCAGGCATAGCGACGCAGATTCAGATCAGCTTGAACAACGCAGGTCGAATACGGAAGAACCTCGACTAAGGGATTCTGCTCATATCCCCATAGCCAAATACCGCTATATTGCAGCTTCGTATACGGCATAAACGCTCCCCGTTCGCATTCGACTTAACACATTATGCTGATTCAAATAGCCTCATCAGCTTTTGTGCATTCTAGTGCGTTGGGAAATGTACGGTGTCCATTCAGGACGTTGTGTTAGACCGCTTTGGATAAGTGTCCTATGCACAGTACACGCAGCAGGACCCCCAATTGCGACAATTCCATCATCAGGAAAGATGGAGGTTGCAATGGAAGACGTGCTCACCCAGCTGACGAGGCAGTTCCTCCC
>JAQXVU010000079.1 GCA_029225085.1 Eggerthellales bacterium
GTGCTCCTTCAGAGCTGCCAGCACGGACTTCACGTAGATGCGAGTAGGACGCAGCAGTGCGGTCTCAAGGCTTTCGCCATCCAGCTCCTCGCGCTCAAGGCGCAGCTCGTAGTGGGTCTTGCCCTCGACGCAGACCTTGCGCACCAGGGAGAATCCGTTGGAGTGAATGCCCGTAGAGGCCATGCCCACCAGCACGTCGCCCTCGCGAACGTTGTCGGGGCCAATCATCTTAGGACGATCGACCAGGGCCACGCAGAAGCCGGACAGGTCGTAATCGTCAGGATCCATAACACCGGGATGCTCGGCCATCTCGCCACCGATAAGCGCGCAACCAGCCTGGCGGCAGCCCTCGGCAATGCCGGAGACGATCTCGGACATAGACTCGGACTTCAACTTGCCCACAGCAACGTAGTCAAGGAAGAACAGGGGCTCAGCGCCGGTTGCCAGCACGTCGTTCACGCACATAGCCACCAGGTCGATGCCCACGGTGTCGTGTTTGTCGCAGATCTGAGCCAGGCGCAGCTTGGTGCCAACGCCGTCGGTGCCGGACACGGTAATGGGGTCTTCCATATCCTTGGCGGCAGCCAGGCTGAACAGACCGCCGAATCCGCCGATATCGCCAATGACCTCGGGGCGATAGGTGCTGTGCACGGCGTCCTTAATGGCGTCTACCGCACGAGCGCCCTCCTCGATGTCTACGCCAGACTGGGCATAGGTAACGGCGTCGTCGGTGACCCAGCTTGGCATCTGAGGAGCGTCCTCGGCCTCGGCGGGGCTGACTTGAACTCGATCGGTCATGGTTTCTCCTGACTATCCGAATCGCAAAAGGGCGCAGTGAGCCCTCGGTTTCATTCCGTAGCGTTCATTCTACTAAAAACCACGAGGTAGCGGAGCAACTCACGGCGAGGGCCGCAAAAATGACGCGAGCCGCAAAACCGCGGCCCGCCATCATAACGCGAGCCGCAAAATCACAGCCCGCGAACCCTGACGCGAGCCGCATAACTGCGACCGCCATCATATTCATTGCAAAGTTATGGAAGTTGGGTCTGCGGCCCAAGCGCGCCGCCGGCAGCGCCACGCTGCCGCCCCCTCATCGGCGGCCTCGGCGCAGCATTCGCCAGCGCCCACTACCCTAGAAGCCGAAGGCGGCGCGGGACTTCTCCTGCTGTCCTGGCTGGAAGAAGCTGCGCTTCTGCATGGGCTCGGGAATGGGCACCACGTAGTCGCCGGTGAAGCAGGCGTCGCAGAGACCGGGATGGTCGATCTTAATGGCGCTATGCAGGCCTTCCAGAGAGATATAGGCCAAGGAGTCGCAGCCAATGAACTGGCACTGCTCCTCGAGGGTCAGGTTCGCCGAGATCAGCTGGTCCTGGGTGTCGGTGTCGATGCCGTAGAAGCAGGGCCACTTCACCTCGGGGGACACGATGCGCAGGTGTACTTCCTTGGCGCCGGCATCGCGCAGCATCTCCACTAGCTTCTTAGAGGTGTTGCCGCGAACGATGGAGTCATCGATGACGATGAGGCGCTTGCCGGAAATCACCGAGGGCAGGGGGTTCAGCTTGATGCGAATACCCATCTGGCGCATCTCCTGAGTGGGCTGAATGAAGGTGCGGCCCACGTAGCGATTCTTCACGATGCCGTCAGAGTAGGGAATGCCGCTTTCGATCGCGTAGCCAATGGCGCCGGGGATGCCAGAGTCGGGAACGCCCAGCACCAGGTCAGCCTCGACGGGAGACTCCTGGGCCAGCACACGGCCCATCTTGCGACGAGCGTGATACACCACCTGGCGGTCCATGACGGAGTCGGTACGGGCGAAGTACACGTACTCGAAGATGCAGGCAGCGCGACGACCAGGCTCAACGCCCTGCTCGGCATAGAAGCCCTCGTTGTTGATGCGGACGATCTCGCCAGGCTCTACGTCGCGGACGAACTCGGCGCCCACGGAATCGAGAGCGCAGGTCTCGGAGGCAACCACCCAACCGCGATCATCGGGAAGCTTGCCCACGCACAGGGGGCGGATGCCGTTAGGGTCGCGGAAGGCGTACAGGCTGTCAGGGGTCGCCAGGATCATGGCGTAGGCGCCCTTCAGGCGGGTCATCATGGCGCGGATGCCCTTGCGCAGGCTGTGGGTCTTGCGGGTCATGTAGCCGATGGTCTTAGCGGCTACCTCAGAGTCGGTGTTCGAACGCAGGTGCTCGCCCACCTCTACCAGCTCAGGGCGGAGCGCATTGGCGTTCACCAGGGTGCCGTTATGGGCCAGGGCAATGAGCATGTCATCGATGTTGAAGACGTGGGGCTGAGCGGAATCCCAGGTTCCTGCCCCGCCAGAGGTGGAATAGCGCACATGGCCTACAGCCACCTCACCGGTGAGGGCCGACAGGGATGCCTCGGTGAACACCTGGGTCACCAGGCCCAGGTCCTTATGCACCAGCATGGTCTCGCCATCGCCGACCGCGATGCCGGCGCTCTCCTGACCGCGATGCTGCAGAGCCTGCAGGCCAAAGCAGGCCATGCGGGCCACGTCTTCACCAGGAGCGAAGACGCCGAAGACGCCGCACTCCTCCTCGATGTGGTCTCCGAAACAAGCTTCACAATCATGTTGGCACATAGATAACCCCCGCGCGCTCCAAGGTTGCGCTCGCTACACCACGCCATGGCGGCATAATTCACCGAAGCATCACGGCAAACCCGCCACGCCATGGCGGCAAAGCGATCGCAACGTACTAATGGCCCAAAACGTCGCAACTTCACAAGGCGGCGAGGAATTCACTCGCCGCCCTCCTGAAGCCACTACTGTCTGTGGCCCGAATTTCCCGCGGTTAGGTTATTCCTGGCTCAGGCGCTCTTCAAGGCAATCGCAGATTGTTTTCAAAGCTTTAACACGGGCGTAGTGCTTGTCATCGCTTTCAAGCACATGCCACGGTGCCTGCTTGGTGCTGGTCAGGCGGAACATGTCCTGCACCGCCGCTTTGTACTGGGGATACTTGTCGCGATTGCGCCAATCCTCGCCGGTGATCTTCCAGCTCTTCAGAGGGTCCTGCTCGCGAGCCTCGAAGCGCTGCAGCTGCCCCTCGGGGCTGATGTTCACCCAGAACTTCAGCACGATGGCGCCCCAATTCACCAGGTCACGCTCGAACTCGTTGATCTCGTCGTAGGCCCGGGACCACTCGGCTTCCGAAGCGAAGCCTTCCACACGCTCTACCAGCACGCGGCCATACCAGCTGCGATCGTAGATGCCCACGTGACCGGCCTTGGGAAGGCGTGTCCAGTAGCGCCAGAGGAAGGGATGCATGAGCTCGGGCTTGGTAGGCGCCGGCGACGGATAGATGGTGTAGGCACGGGCATCGAGGGCCTGGGCCACGCGCTTGATGTTGCCGCCCTTGCCCGCGGCGTCCCAACCCTCGTACATGATGATGAAGGGGATGCGCTTCAGATACATCTGGGGCTCCAGCTTGTTCAGGCGCTTCTGCAGGGCCTTCAGCTCCTTGCGATAGTCCTCCTCGCTTTCCAGATGCTTGTCGAAGGAAATGTCATCGAGGCGCGGATAGTCCCGGCAAATCTCGAAGCGCGAGGACTTGGGCGCAGCCTTGGCCTGCTTCTTAGCGATGGCCTCGTTGGCTCGGCGCACCTCCTCCTGCTCCTCGGGGGTACGCTGGCGCTCGTCGACCCATGCCTGGCCGTTGGCGCCTGCCGCGGAATTGGCCTGGGCCTTTGCGGCAGCCTCGGCAGCAGCGGGGTCTTCTTCCACCGCCAGGGCCTCCTCGAAGGCAGACACGATCTCCTGAATGACCCGCAGGTTCACCGCCCGCTTGTCCTCACCGTTCAGCACCACCCAGGGGGCGAACTCGAAGTTGGTGACCTCGAGCATGTTGTCATAGATGTCGTAGAGCTTGTCGTAGATGTTGATCTCACGCAGGTCGGCAGCGTCTACGCGCCATGCCGTGGAAGGATCGGCGGCCAGCTTGCGCAAACGGGTCTCCTGGGTCTCCTGAGAAATGTGCAGGAAGAACTTCTTCAGGATGTAGCCGTCCGCGGTGATCTGGCTCTCGAAGGACTCCACCGCCTGATGCAGGGACTCTTCCTGCTTGGCGCGAGCCTTAGAAGCGGCCTCGGGGTTCACGAAGGATTCCACCGAATCATAGGGCGGGTTGAAGAACAGGTTCTGGCCCATCTTGCTGTACCAGCCCTGATTGAAGAAGGTGATGTTGCCCCGAGGACCCAAGGCCTCCCAGAATTCCTGGGTGAAAGGGTGGAAGCCATCGACGTTGCGGCTAGCCTTGCGCACCTTCTGGCAGTCTTCGACGTCCACATCCTCCGTGACATGCACCGAAGTGGCGCGGGCATCCATGTGATACAGCAGGTCGGAGATGCGGCTGCCCTTGCCGGCTCCGGACCAGCCCTCGAAGAGCACCACCATGCCCACGCCCTTGGCGACGGCCTGAGCCTGCAGCACCGCAAGGCGAGACACCAGCTGGTCGTATTCGGCCTTATACTCCTCTTTGCCGAGCTTCTTCTTCGAGAAATCGATCTTCTGCAGCATATTCGCTCCTCATCTTTTTCGGTTCGCGAACAGACGGGCTATCCGAGTTGACGCTGTCTTTGCATAATCCTTGCAGGCACCCCGCAAATCCCCCGTAGCATGCAAGCTGGGAAAACTGCGCGAGAAAGGGTCCCCTTCCACCAATGATACCTTTGGCCAAAAGCGATTATTTCCATCAATTAGTTTATTCTCACCGCATTCACTTTCTCTATAGTTGGGGTACCATAGAACTAGGGAAAATCCACACCTGAACAGCGGTTTTCTTACAGAAAGAGCAGTTCTGTCTAGATTGTTTTTACGTACGAGAGAACAGGTGATCCTATGGTAGACGAGAAGTCTTCCAAAAATAAATCTTCCGAGCCTCGAGTCTGCCCTCCCTACATGCAGAACAGGGAACTTTCCTGGCTCACCTTCGACGAGCGCTGCCTCGAGCAGGGCGCAGATCCTTCCGTTCCTCTGCTGGAGCGCTTTCAGTTCGTGTCTATCTTCTGGTCGAACCTGCAGGAGTTCTTCATGGTTCGCGTGGGAAGCCTCACGGACCTGAGCCTGCTGAAGAAGGACATCCTCGACAACAAGTCCCTCATGACTCCCCAGGAGCAGATCGACGCCATTCACTACCGGTGCCACAAGCTGTATCCCAAGCAGGAGAAGATCTACCAGGAGATTCGCTCCCAGCTAGCCGAGCACGGCCTGAAGGAGCTCACCTACGATCAGCTGAACCAGGAGCAGCGTGACTACCTGAGCAACTACCTCGACATGAACGTCACGCCCTTCCTGAGCCCCCAGATCATCAACTCCCGTCACCCCTTCCCTCATCTGCAGAACGGCGACCTGTACGTGGTCGTGCGTCTCGACGAGCAGATGAAGGCCAAGAGCGAGATGACCAAGGAGGAGAAGCAGGCCGCCAAGGAAGCCAAGAAGCAGGCCAAGAATCTGGGTGCCGACGGCGTCACCATGGGCCTTATTCCCATGCCCCCTCACGCCCACCGCGTTATCACCCTGCCTGGCGAGGGCGCTCAGTACATTCTTCTGGAAGAAGCCATCGAGGCCATCGCTCCTTCCATCTTCAGCATGTACAAGGTGAAGCATACCAACATCATCTGCGTCACCCGCAACGCCGACCTTGACACCACCGAGGGCGCCGACGAGACCGAAGTCGACTACCGCGCCTTCATGAAGAAGATCCTGAAGCGCCGCAGCCGTCTGGCCCCCGTGCGCCTTGAATGCAAGAGCAAGCTCTCCCCTGTTATGGAAGAGTTCCTCCTGTCTCACCTGGGCCTGCAGCACCATCAGGTCTATGTCACCAGCGTTCCGCTAGATCTGAGCTATGTCTTCGGTCTGAGCGACCTGGTCAGCGACCCTGAGGCCTTGGGCTTGGTAAGCCCCAAGTTCACGCCCCAGTGGCCTAGCTGCCTGAACCCCAACAAGCCCGTCCTTCCCCAGGTCTGCGAGAAGGACGTCATGCTGGCCTACCCCTACGAGAGCATGGATGCCTTCGTGAAGCTGCTGCAGGAAGCCGCGGTAGACCCTGACGTCATCTCTATCAAGATCACCCTGTACCGTCTGGCAAGCCAGTCCCGCCTGGCCGAAGCCCTCATTAACGCCGCAGAGCACGGCAAGGACGTCACCGCCCTCTTCGAGCTCCGCGCCCGCTTCGACGAGACCAACAACATCGAGTGGTCCCAGCGTTTCGAGGCTGCCGGCTGCAACGTGATCTACGGCTTCCACGAGTACAAGACCCACTCCAAGATCTGCTGCATCACCCGTCGCACCCCCGAGGGCGTGCAGTTCATCACCCAGCTGGGCACCGGCAACTACAACGAGAAGACCGCCAAGCTCTACACGGACCTGTCCTTCATCACCACGGATCCCGCCATCGGCCGCGATGCCACCGCGTTCTTCAAGAACATGAGCCTCGAGAACCTCTCCGACGAGTACCAGACCCTGTCGGTGGCCCCGCTGCAGATTAAGCAGGGCCTCATCGAGCGCATCGACCAGCAGATTGCCCTGGCGAAGGCTGGTCAGCCCTGCGGCCTGTTCTTCAAGACCAACTCCGTCACCGACAAGGACCTCATCGAAAAGGTGGTGGAAGCTTCCCAGGCCAACGTTCCCGTAACCATGCTGGTCCGTGGCATCAGCTGCATCGTTCCCGGCGTCCCCGGCTACACCGACAACGTGCGGGTGGTCAGCATCGTGGGTCGCCTCCTCGAGCACAGCCGCATCTACGGCTTCGGCTCCGAGGACAACATGGTGTACTACCTGTCCTCCGCCGACCTCATGACCCGCAACATGGACAAACGCGTGGAAATCGCCTGGCCCGTCACGGAGAAGCGCCTGGTAGATTGGATCAACTACTACGTGAAGCGCAGCCTGCAGGACACCGCCAAGCTGCGCGAGCTGAAGCCTGACGGAACCTACACCCCCATCGGCCACTTCGTGAAGGAAGGCTGCGAGCCCTTTAACTCCCAGGAGCATTTCATCCGCTGCGCCGAGGCTAACCTGGCTGAAGCCGAGGTCACTTGGGCCCTTGAGGCAAGCAACTATGAGCGCATCCCCATGGGTTCCCAGGCCAACGTGATCCGCGAAGAGCCCGTGGTCGTTGCTGCCCCGGTAGCCGAGGCTGCGCCGGTAGCCGAGGCGGAGCCCGAGGCTGAGGCGGCACCAAACGCCGAGAGCGCATCTGAAGAGGTGGAAGCTGCCGCTGCGGAGCATGAGACCGAGCCCGCCTCAGAGAACGCCGCCGAAGCACCTGCAGAGCCCGAGCCCGAAGCTGAAGCCGAAGCAGAGCCAGAAGCTGAGGCCGCTGCCGCCGAACCTGAGGCCCCTGCCGAGCCTGAGGCTGAAACCGCTACCGAGCCTGAGGCCCCTGCTGAGGAAGAAGGCCCCATCAAGGTCCCCATCGACGAGGACGCCGTCCGCGCTGCCGTAGAGGCAACGAAGGGTGCCCCCGTCGCTCCTAAGCAGGAGAAGCCCGCAGCCCCCGTAGTTCCCGAGATCCTCGATGTCCCCGCACCTGGCAAGGTTGCCGATGACAAGAAGACCCGCAACCAGATCGTACAGGTCCCCAGCATCCCCAAGGAGAAGCCCAAGAGGGGTCTGTCGAAGCTGTTCAGCAAGCTCTTCGGCAAGAACTAGGGAGCCCACATGCTGCACCCCGTCATTCAGGCTTACTGCGAAGAGGACATCGTCGACATCAAGGGCTTCGACCGCTCAGAGCTCGTTCACGCCGAAGAGGGCCTCTTCGTCATGCGTGCCTACCCTGGCCCGGACTGCGGCAACAACATCGGCACCGTGCATGGCGGATTCCTGCTGGCTCTCGCCGACATCGCGGGCACTGGCGCCGCCGACACCTTAGGCCGCGAGAACGCCACCATGTCCGTGAACTCCAGCTTCCTGCGGCCCGCCCTGGTCACCGACGAATACCTCGAGGTCACCGGCACCGTTCTGAAATCCGGCAAGTCCGTGGTGGTGGTCGAGGTTGAAATTCGCCGTCCCGAGGGCCAGCTCTGCATGAAGTCGACGGTGACCGTAGCGGTCTTCGACTCCCCTATCATCGAGGTGGAACGCTTCGCTCACCTGCGGGAAAACGAGGATTAAACGCAAAGACGGCTTCCGCGCAAGCGGACGCCGTCTTCCATATTGTCATTCAGATTCGCGGCAACTAGGCCTTTGGCAGCAGCTCCTGAGCGATGTAGACCGCATTCAGAGCGGCACCGCGAAGCAGCTGGTCAGCCACAACCCACAGGGCAACGCCCTTGTCATCGGCCACCGTGGCATCACGGCGAACGCGGCCCACGAAGGTATCGAAGGAACCGGCGTGCAGAGCAGGCATGGGGTACACGTTGTTCAGAGGATCATCCTCAAGCACCACGTGCTCACCGGAAGCCAGAGCCTCCTTCACAGCCTCGATGCTCACGGGGCGATCGAACTCAAGGTTAATGCTCTCGGAATGGCACCTGAGCACGGGAACGCGCACGCAAGTAGGAGCAACCTGTACGGCATCGTCCTGGAAGATCTTCTTGGTCTCTACGACCATCTTCCACTCTTCCTTGGTGTAGCCCTCGGGAACATCCTGCAGGTACTCGCCGTCGACGAACTTATCGATGTGAGGAATGCAATTGAAGGCGATCTGGTGCGTGAAGGCGGAGGGCTCGAAGTCCTCACCAGCCAGAACCTTGCCAGTCTGATCCTGCAGCTCGGCCATGCCCTTGGCGCCAGCGCCAGAGGAGGACTGATAACTGCTGACCACAATGCGGTCGATGTGACCCAGCTTGCGCAGAGGCTCTAGGGCCACCACCATCTGAATGGTGGTGCAGTTGGGGTTAGCGATAACGCCGTTGTGCTCGTGAGCAGCGGCACCGTTAACCTCGGGCACTACCAGGGGCACGTCGGCATCCATACGGAAGGCGGAGGAGTTGTCGATCATGACAGCGCCAGCCTTCACCACGGCGTCCTTGAACTGCTTGGAAACACCAGCGCCAGCGCTGAACAGGGCAATGTCCACGCCCTCGAAGCTGTCCTCGGTCATTTCCTGCACCGTCAGCTCGCCAGCGGGAACGGAACCGCAGCCCTTGAAGGGAAGCTTCGTGCCAGCGGAACGGGCGGAAGCCAGAACCCTCACCTCGGAGGCGGGGAAGTTCAGATCCTCAAGGCACTTCAGCATCTCGCGGCCCACCGCGCCGGTTGCACCGGCTACAGCGACAACGGGATTTGCAGGCATCTCTTTCGTCCAAGCCATATTAACGACCCTTCTGCATCTTAGCGGCGATCTCCTCTGGGGACAGAGCGGTCTCCTCGAAGACGCTCTCGGAATCGAGGCCGAAGGCCTCATGCAGGCAGCGAGCTGCTACCTGGCACTGGCTGCCTTCCACCACGATGGAAAGGCGAATGGGGCTGGTAGAGATCATGAGGATGTTCACCTTGTTCTCTGCCAGAACGGAGAAGGCCTTTGCGGCGATACCAGGAGAGGACTTCATGCCGGTGCCCACCAGGGAAACCTTGGCGATGTTCTCATCGATAACGTAATCGCGACCGCCGATGCGGGGCATAATGCGCTTCACGATGGCCTCAGCCTCTTCCTTGCTGCCCTTAGGGCAGGTGAAGCTGATGTCAGTGTGGGAGTTCTCACCCACGTTCTGAATGATCATGTCGACGTTCACGCTGCCGGAAGCCAGAGCGCTGAACACCTGAGCGGCAACGCCGGGAACGTCGTCAGCATCACGGATGGTGAACTTAATCTCAGAGGTGTCGTGGGCAACGCCAGTGACCACGGCCTGTTCCATGAACATATCGATCTCCTTAACCAAGGTGCCCGGAGCGTCGCTGAACGCCGAGCGAGAATGAATCACTACGCCAAACTTTCGGGCCAATTCCACAGCACGGGACTGCAGCACGCCAGAACCTGCGCTAGAGAGCTCCAGCATGTCATCGTAGGAAATGACATCGAGCTTGCGGGCGCGGGGAACCACGCGGGGGTCAGCGGTGTACACGCCGTCTACGTCGGAGTAGATCTCGCACACGTCGGCGTCGATACCCCAGGCCAGAGCCACAGCAGTGGTATCAGAGCCGCCGCGACCAAGGGTGGTGATCTCCCCGTCCTCGGTCAGACCCTGGAAGCCCGCCACCACTACGATGGCGCCGTCAGCCAGCTTGGCCTTGATGCGCTCGGCGGTGACCTCCTGAATCTTCGCGGAGGAGAAGGTGCTGTCAGTAACGATGCCCGCCTGCCAACCGGTGAAGCTTGCTGCCCGGTAGCCGCGAGCGTTGATGGCCATAGCCAGAAGGGACATAGAGACCTGCTCGCCAGTGGAAAGCAGCATGTCCATCTCGCGAGGGGAAGGATGCTCGTTCAGAGCGTTGGCCAGACCCACCAGCTCATCGGTGGTCTTGCCCATGGCGGACACTACGGCCACCACGTCGTTTCCCTCGTTCTTCATGGCGATAAGGCGTTTCGCAACATTCTGAATGCGCTCAGGAGACGCGACAGAAGTGCCTCCGAATTTTGCAACGATTAATGCCATAGAATTCCTTTGCTCCTACAATTTCGTTCCCATCATAAACAAAATGGAATGAAATGCTCTAAGAATTCTTTAGCACGATAGAGGACATGGTGTCGGCGACCTCCATACAGCGGTCAGTGGCACGTTCCATGCGGCTGAAGATCTCCATCCAGACCATGGCGCGCATGGGATGATCGGATTCCTTAGTGAACAGACCATGGGCAACTTCCACGAAGATGTCGTCAGCGGCCTCTTCCATCTCATTGGCGATGGCAAGACCCTCCTTGAACTTATCGGACTTCTTGAAGTCGCCGAAGTCCTCCATGACCTCCATGAGGCCCTCGCAGCTACGCTTGATGAGGTTGGCCAGCTTCATGACGTCGTCATGCATGAAGTGCACGTCGAACATGTAGAAGCGCTGGATGATGTCCTCGATGGAATCGACCACGTCGTCGAGGCGCTGTGCGAGAGCGATGATGTCCTCGCGCTCGATAGGGGTGATGAAGTCGACATCTACAGCGGCGAGAATCTCGTAGTACACGCCGTCAGCTGCGTGCTCGATCTCGTGGGCACGGGGCAGATCCTGCTTAATGGCCTCAGCGGTGGTGAAGTTCTGAATGACCTCGATGAGCAGATCGGCTTCCTTTACGGCATACTCAGCCTGCTTCTTAAAGGCCTGGAAGTAGTCGAGCTTAGACTTAGATTTCCTTGCCATGGTTCTCCTCCCGGGGCGAGGTTCATCGCCCGCTTCTCTGTTTATCCGGGCCCCTTCAGGCCGCTTGCTTCACGCAGCATCCGCTACGTCATGTACGTTTCGCCACGTTACATAATAAGGTACGAAGGCTCCAACCCTTCCCTGCTACAGGAAATAGGCGAAAACCCGCCGCTGTTCTGCCTGAATGGTCGTAAGGGCGTTGTGGCCAGGCAGCACGATGGTGGCATCGGGAAGCTTCTGCAGCTTTGCCAGAGACTTGCGCATGTCCGCCATGCTGCCACCGGCGAAGTCGGTGCGGCCGATAGATCCTGCGAACAGGGTGTCGCCGGAGACCAGCAGGTTCTTGCCCTTCTTAGGGGCGTTCTTGGCATCGAGGAAGAAGCAGATACTGCCCTTGGTGTGACCAGGGGTGGCCATGACCTTCCAGGTGGTCTTGCCCACGGTGATGGTGTCGCCATCGTTCACGCGCACATCTACCTTGCAAGGGTCGGCGTAGTAGCCGTCGGGGTCCTTCTGGCCCTTCTCGATGAGGGGAGCATCGATGGTGGAAGCGTACACCGTGGCACCAGTGGCCTTCTGAATCTGGGCCAGGCAGCCAACATGGTCGGAGTGGTTGTGGGTGCAGAAGATGGCATCTACCTTTCGGTCTCCCACGATAGAAAGGATGTCGCTGGGCCTGCAAGAGGGGTCGACGATGATGAGGCCCTCCCCGTCATCGATGAAATACACGTTGTTGGCGATGAATCCCAGCACCACAAAGGAGGCGTCAGCGCAGCCTCCCTGCACCTGGTGGGTGCGTACGTTATGTCCGGCCATAGAGCCTCCTTCGTTCTCTGGCTGCGAAGCCATGTCTTCCGACTGAAATGCCTTTGCGAAGCCGCGGTTCTCACCCTACCTTGCAGAGCCTTGCCGCGCCCCATTTTTCACATGGGCTCATCCTAAAGCATCGGATGAGCAAAGTCTGCACACGCGTTGCGCCACCACGAGAATTCACCATGCATGCATAGGCGGGCAAACCGCCCAAAAGCGACCGCCGTCCGTGCAAGATCGACCGCCGTCCGCGCAATGCACGTGAAGCGAACACGGTGCGCGGCTGGCATCGCCAGTCGCCGCAACCGATCCCTAGCGGCCCTTCTTCTTCTTTTGCCTCTTAGCCGAAGCCTCGTTAGGAGCCATGCGGCGGGCCTCGAAGACGCCGGAGACGTTCTGCAGCTCATCGATGATGCGGGTGATGGCGGCGGTGTCAGACACCTGAATGAGGAATCGCATGTCTACGATGCTATCCGGGTCAGTATGGGTAGAGACCGACAGCACGTTAGCGCCCATGTTGGAAAGGCACGCGGCCACATCCATCAGCAGGTTCATGCGGTCGAGAGCCTCCACCTTCACTTCCACCTTGAAAGACGTGGAAGTAGAGATCTCGTTCTCCCAGTTCACCTCGATGATGCGCTCTGGGGAGTTCATGAGGTCCTTAGCGTTAGGGCAATCGGCACGATGCACCGACACGCCCCTGCCCCTGGTCACGAAGCCCACGATCTTGTCGCCGGGCACGGGGTTGCAGCACTTGGAAAGGCGCACCAGCACGTCGCTGACGCCCTTCACCACCACGCCATTGCCGGTATGGGCCTCGTGCTTCTTGGGCTTGCGAACGCTGGTGACCATAGGAGGCAGTTTGCCCATGCTGTTATCGGAAGCGGTGAGGCCGGTAGCCTCATCGGCCATGGCACCCTTGTCTACCAGCACCTTCAGCAGGCGATTGGCCACATGGGTGGCGTTCTCCTTGCCGGAGCCGATCTTCACCAGCATGTCATCGGCGTCCTTGTAGCCCAGAGATGCCGCCACGTCCTTAATGGCGCGGGCAGACTGCGCGCTCGAAATGCCGATGCCGTGCTTGCGCATCTCCTGGCGCAACTTGTCGTGGCCTTCCTGCAAGTCGTCGCCGCGGCTCACCTTGGCCAGGTACTGGCGAATCTTGTTGCGGGCGGACGGGGTCTTCACGATGTTCAGCCAGTCTCGGGAAGGGTTGGCGGACTTCTGCGTGAGGATTTCCACACGGTCGCCCATCTGCAGCTCATAGCTGAGGGGCACGATAGATCCGTTCACCTTGGCACCGACGCAGTGGTTACCCACCTCGGTGTGAATGGCATAGGCGAAGTCGATGGGGGTCGACCCGCTGCGGAGGCTGCGAACCTCGCCCTTAGGAGTGAAGACGAAGACCTCGTTGGGAGCCAGATCTACCTTCAGGGACTTCAGCAACTCACGGGAGTCCTGGGTGTTCGACTGCCAATCTACCACCTCGCGCAACCAGGCCAGCTGCCTGCTGAAATCGTCGTTGGCGGCCTTGCCACCGTTCTCCTTGTAGCGCCAGTGGGCAGCAACGCCGTACTCGCTCATGCGATGCATGTCCTCGGTGCGGATCTGCACCTCAAGCGGACGGCCGGAAGGACCGATCACCGTGGTATGCAAGCTCTGGTACATGTTGTACTTGGGCATGGCGATGTAGTCCTTGAACCTGCCAGGCATGGGGTGCCACAGGCTGTGCACGGCGCCCAGAGCCGAGTAGCAATCCTTCACAGACTTGGTGATGATGCGCACGGCGATGAGGTCGTAGATCTCCGAGAAGCCCTTACCGCGCTTGGTCATCTTCTGATAGATGGAATACAGGTGCTTGGGGCGACCCATGATCTGGGCTTCCACACCCAAGTCTTCCATCTCCTTGGTCAGGATGTCGATGACGCTTTGCAGGTAGGCCTCCCGCTCCTCGCGGGTCTCGGCCAACATGCGAGAGATCTGCTTGAACTTGGCGGGCTCCAGGTAATAGAAGGACAGATCCTCGAGCTCCCACTTAATGGAATTGATGCCCAGGCGGTGAGCGATGGGGGCGTAGATTTCCAGCGTCTCATGGGCCTTGAAGATGCGGCGATCCTCGCGAAGGGCAGACAAGGTGCGCATGTTGTGCAGACGGTCCGCCAGCTTAATGACGATGACACGGATGTCTTTGCTCATGGCCACAAACATCTTGCGGATGGTCTCGGCCTGCTCGTCAGTGAGGCTTTCCACCGAGATGCGGGTGATCTTGGTGACGCCGTCTACCAGCTGGGCCACGTTGGGGCTGAACTCCTCGGAGACATCGGCCAGGGTCACATCCGTGTCTTCCACCGTGTCATGCAGCAGGGCCGCGCAGATGGTCTCGGCATCCATGCGCAGGGAGGCCAGGATGATGGCGACCTCGACGGGGTGCACGATGAAGGGCTCGCCACTCTTGCGCTTCTGACCGTCATGCCACTTCTTAGCGAACTGGTAAGCCCGGCCCACCATGTCCCGCTCCTCGTCGTTCATGTAGGGGTCGGTCAGCTCTTTCAGTACCGCAAAGCGCTCGTCAGGGGACAGCGCGGTGTCAGAGTCGGTGAAAGCTTGGGCGCCAATGCTATTGGGAATCTGGTTTCCCAGGAAATCGTAGGCGTTCATGGGGGTGATATCGGTCATCGTCGCTCCCTTCCCTCAAACGAGAACACGGGACAGCCATCTGTTGGAAGAATGGGGCTGGTGAGCATACGGCGCAGATTGCTGGCCGTAGCTTGGGTCACCCAGGAGCAGAACTGGTTGAAGCACTCTATCTCCTCGAGACCCTCCCGATAGCGCACGCTATCCGTCAGGCTCACCTTGCTCTCGGTTTTCAAAACGTGCACATGACACGCGGATTCGCTTGATAGTCGCTCCGACAGCTCGATAAGGCCCAGCTCTCGGAACACGGAGACGCCGCACTGAGCCGATGCCAGGCTCACGGGCATAGAACCACAGGATTGCTGCACATCGCGGGCGATGTCGGTGAAGTCGATGTCTAGGAAGTCCTCCCCCATCTCCCGCTGGCGGGCTCTCAGCAGTCGGTAGATCTGAGCCATAACGTCCCTGCTGGGGGTCTGCTCGTACAGAATCTGCTGGTTGATGGCCCTATCGGCGGTGCCGAAGAGCAGATGGATGGTGGCAGGCTGCCCATCGCGACCGATGCGGCCGCACATCTGGTTGAATTCCACCTGGTTGAAGGGCATGTGGTACAGCACCGCATGGCGGATGTCGGGGATGTTCACGCCCTCACCGAAGGCGGAGGTGGCCACCAGCACGCACAGGCCGTTGGTGCGGAACAGCTCCTCGATACGGGAGCGCTCCGTACGGGACAGCCCGGCGTTGTAGAAACCGATGAGAGAGGCCAGCTGGGGCACCTGCACCCGCAGCGTACGGGCAAGGGCCACGGACTCGGCCCGGGAATTCACGTAGATGATGGTCTTCTCGCCGCGGCTCACCAGATTGGCCAGGTAGCTCTCGCGGTTGCGCATGTTGCGCTGGTCATCGAGGAGCAGGTTCTCGCGGCTGGTGGCGTCGGTGACGATGCGGGAGATGCCCAGAGTCTGCTGAATATCAGCGGAGACGGTGGCGTCAGCCGTGGCGGTGGTTGCCAAAACCACCGGGCTGCCCAGAGCCTTGAAGGCCTCCCCCAGCTCCTTGTAGGCCAGGCGATAGCCCGCCTTCGACATGCCCACGTGATGAGCCTCGTCTACCACCGCAAAGCCCACCTTGGGAATCTTTTGGAAGATATCGAGATGGCAGCAGAGGAACTCCGGAGTGGTCAGCACGATGTCGGTCTGGCCGGACTGCAAGCTAGAAACCTTGGCCTCTCGCTCCTCGGGGCTGGTGTCACCGTCGAGAACGATGGAAGACACGCCGAAGGGCGCCAGGGCCTGGTTCAGGTGATAGGCCTGATCGTGAATGAGGGCTCGCAGGGGATACACGAAGACGCTGGTCTCATGGCAAGCCAAGGCCTTATAGGCGGCGAACAGCTGGAAGACCAGGGACTTTCCACGGCCAGTGGCCATGATAGCCAGCACCGACTCGTCAGCCAGCAGGCACCCAAGAGCCTCGCGCTGAGCTGCGTGCAGCCTTCCCTCAGGACCGATGAAGGCCGTCAGCAGGGAATCCTTCAGGGCATCCGGGTCGCCCTGGGCGATCTGCTCCCACGCAAGGCGGTTGCCCTCGGCGATCTGCTCGAAACGGTTGGCCTCCTCGGAGGTCTCGTCTTCCTGGGTGATGAGTTCCACATCATCGGTGGCATAGAGCTTGCGGACGAAGTCGAGGCCCTCAGCATCGAGACAGGCCTCGAGCGCCGCACAGGGAGCCGCGGGAGACAGGGCCTTCAGCATGGCCTTCACTGAGCGGCGGCCGCGCCATTCGTCTATCTGCACGTTGAAGGCGGCGTTCACCACGCTGGTGCAGCTCATGAGCTGCTCGATCTCGTGGCAGTGGAACATGATGGCGGATACGGAATGAGTGCCGTCGGTGAGGGTGCAGGAGAAGTGGTTCTTCTCGATGCCCACCGCGCGGCAATTGGTGATCATGACGTTGCGGGCCAGGTAGCAGGGCTGCTCGTTCTCCTGGCCGAAGGGCATGAGGCTTTCGAGGGCACACACGTTGGGAATGGTGAGCTCCGCAAGGCGCACGGTGGCGTCTACCTTCACCCGCGGGTGAAAGCTGTCGGCAGGGAGGGAATCCATGTAGGCGCAGAGGCGCTCGGCGAACTCGGGGAGCTTGTCGGCCATGAGGGTGACGCCTACCGCCGCACAGTGGCCGCCGAACTTCATGAGGATGTCCGAGCAGCTCTCTACGGCCTTGAACAGGTTCACCTCGCCCACCACGCGGCCGGAACCGTGGGCCTCGCCGTTCTCGTCGATGGCGAAGAGGATGGTGGGCACGCCGTATTTCTGGGAGATGCGGCCTGCCACGATGCCCTTCACGCCCTCATGCCAGCCCTCGCCGGCGAGCACCAGGGCGCGCTGACCGTGGTACACCTCCTCAGCCTGCAAGGAGGCCATTTCAAGCAGCTCGGCCTCGATGGCGCGACGATGGTTGTTCACGTCTTCGAGCTCTTCGGCCAAGCGCATGGCGGAATCTATGTCGTCGGACATAAGCACGTTGAAGGCCCTCATGGGATCCCCCATGCGACCTGCGGCGTTCAGTCGGGGAATGATGGTGAAGCCCAGATTGTTGGCGGCCACGGGCTTATCGGAAGCGCCGGCCACATCGAGCAGGGCCTGAATGCAAGGGCGTGGAGCCTTATTCATGCGGGCAACGCCCTCCGCTACCAGGGAGCGGTTCTCCTCCCGCATGGGCATGAGGTCGGCCACAGTGCCCAAGGTGGCGAAGTCGGTGTATTCCCGCCACAGATGGGGCTTGCCAAAGCGACCGCCCAGGGCCTGCACCACCTTCAGGGCAACGCCCACACCAGCCAAAATGCCGCTGGGACACTCGGGGTCTACCTTCGGGTCTACCAAAGGCACGCCCACAGGCACCGCGTTGCCGGGCTCATGATGGTCGGTGATGAGGACCTGTATGCCCCGGCGCAGCAGCTCATCGGCCTCCTCGCGGCAGGAGATGCCGCAGTCGACGGTGATGACACACTGGGGATCATAGGCCTCGCACATGCGATCGATGGCGGGAATGCTCAGGCCGTAGCCTTCGTCTGAGCGATTGGGAATGAAGGGCTGCACGTTGGCGCCGAGCCTGCGCAAGGCGCGGGTCAGCACCACCGTAGAGGAAATGCCGTCGAGGTCGAAGTCGCCGAAGACCACGATGCGCTTGTCGGCGAGCATGGCGCCACTGAGCTCGTCGATGAGCTGGCGCATGCCGGGGAGCTCATAGGGGTTCCGCCAGTCGCGGTCGAGGTCGGGGTTCAGAAAGAGATAGGCCTCTTCGGGCGTAGTGATACCGCGGGCCGCAAGGGTGGCCGCGATGAACTCGGGCATGTCGAATTCTTGCCGAAGACGAGCGATGGCTGCAGAATCGGACGCCTGGATGTTAAACCTGGCTGGCACGATACGAACCTCTGTGATTGTGAACGTTTCTCGTGGGACATTTTCCCACATGAGAGCCAGCTTGTCACCGAAAGACGGTCAGCGAGGCAATATTTGGCGCCAAGTCGCCTCCCTTCCACCGGGTCTTACGCCAGGCACACCCGCAACCAACCTGCCGCCAAAGGAAACCTCACGCGCTAGTTAACTTCCACAACGCCTTCCACCAGATCCTGCAAGAAGTTCGCGAAGCTCAGAGCCGCTTCCGAGGGACGATAGGCGTTGTTGAAGCGAGCATACAGATAGCGGCCATGCTGAGAGCCCTGAATGGGAACCGTGACGAAGTTTCCTTCCATACCCACTAACCAGGAGAACTCTGGGGCCACGCAATAGCCCACTCCAGCAGACACCATGCTCAGGACATCGAGGCTCACCTGGCTCGTAGCCACGATGTTTGGCGAGCCGCCCACCGCCTCGAACATGTCGCACACGTCGTTGAACAGAGGCGTTCCGTACTCGCTGAAGACAAAGGGGTCATCCTTCACCTCCCGCAAGGAAACGGACTCCCTGCTTGCCAGAGGATGGTCCTTGGGAAGCACCAGCAGATAGCGCTCGAAGCCCAGCTTCACCACGTCAGGATCGTCGATATCCAGGCGATTGCCGAAGAGGTTCATGTCGATGCCGCGGTTCTTGAAGGTGCCGGAATTGGCATAGCCTGTGTTCACCACCACGTCAGGGCAGCGCTCGTAGAAGGCGTTCAGAACCTTGCCCACATTGCCCAAGGGGATGTTCATAGAGCAGTTCACC
>JAQXVU010000080.1 GCA_029225085.1 Eggerthellales bacterium
CTGGTGTCCTTGCTTGACCTTCCTTTTGGTGTTGAGCTGTTCCTGTCTCTTGCGATTTCGGCTCTACTCTATGCTGCTCGGGCTGCTCTGCCTGCGTTTGAGCCGATTCCGAATGGCTCGTTGCGCGGTACCAACATCTCGCTTGCCCTGCTCGTTCTCCTCATCGGTTTGGCCGAGCTCCTGCGTGTTGTCTTGACAGGGTTGTTCTCGGAGGGCGAGGAAAGGGTTATTGTTTTTTCACTTGCAACACAGCTTGCCTGCCCGGTTGTGTTTGCTGCTGTGATGGCGATCTGCCTTGGCCCTCGGGCTCGTGGCGACGTTGGCGCACCGGCGCGCTTTCTGTTGCCACTGCTAATGCTTGGCTATATGTCCCTGCTCCTATATAGCAACAGTTGGGTGGCGTACGCCATACTTGGCGCGGGGTACTGGTGCCTCTATTGTCTCACATGGTTGTTTGCTGGCGATCTGGCCCGGTGTTCGAAAGCTCCCTTATTGCCGTTTGCCCTGGTGGAGGGCGGTATCGGTTTTGTCGCGTTCATTGTCTTATTGGTGACCAATGCCTGCGGCGTTGATGGCTCGGCACTTGTTCCCTCGGTGGTGTTATCTGTACTTGCCGCCGCTGTCATACTTGCCTTACTTCCCGGAGGTTTTGCCCGTCGTCAGACCTCGTCGCCCAAGGATGATGGTGCCGGGTGGGCCGAAGATGCTCATGCAACTCTCTCGGACCAGGGTCAAGTCAAGGTGGAATGTGACCCAGTCGCGCTGCTCAGCGCGGCGTGCGGGTTGTCTCCGCGGGAGGTCGAGGTTATGGCGCTCCTGGCTAGAGGGCGCAGCACGCCATACATTCAGGACCGACTTGGCATCGCGTTTGGCACCGCTCAGGCGCACGTGAGGCACGTCTATGAGAAGACTGGCGTGCACTCCAGGCAGGAACTTCTCGATCTCATCGAGTCTGTGGCCGAAAACGGCCAAGTTTCGGCGCGATAGTTTGATTCAAACTATTGTTCACGGCGTACAAGAAACAGGGAATAGTTTGGTTTGGGAGATGTGCCTGATCCCCTTGGAGGCGCACCCTGGTCTTACCGCGCGGTTAGATGCGGCAGCCTATCCATCGTGAGAGACTAGGGGGACTTGCTATGAAAAGCATGAGTCGTAGGGGTTTTGTGGCCGGAGCCGTAACATTGGGTATGGCCTCAGTCCCCACTGTGGCGCTTGCAGGGGAACAGGCATCAGGCGAAGGTATTCCCGAAAAGAGCAAGGTGACGGCCGAGCTTAAGCCTGGCTATGCGACTTACGATGCCAACATTACGCCTGTCGACGAGTCGTTCGTTATCCAGCCTGTAAAAGAGGATGATGTCGACGCCAACGAGGTTGTCGAATGCGACTACCTCGTGATTGGCTCGGGTAACTGCGGCTTGCTATCGGCCGCACGCGCTTCAGAGCTCGGACTTAAGGTAGTTCTTATCGAGGCCACAGAATATCTCGGCGGATCGTCTTCTGGTACTGAGGCGCATTTTGGACTCGATACAATCAAGTATGTCAAGGATGCAGGCAAGGCAACGTGGTCCATCCCCGAAGCAGCCGACTATTTCAACCTGTACAACGAATACCATTCGAGCCAGACGCTGCTTATGTCATTCTTGAACCACCTCAATGAGCCATTTGATTGGTGGATTGGCAAGGGTGCTGAGGTTGATCAGCTTTTGGATGGTCTTGCCGGTGCAGGGACGTCAGCCGGCTTGTTTTTCAAAGGCCGTGCTGCTGCGCTCGCCGAAATTGACAAACAGGTCATCTCGGCGAACGGCGTTGAGTCCCGCGTGAGCACGAGAGCGACCCACCTCGTGGTGAATGACAGGGGTGACGTGGTCGGAGCTCTTGCAGAGACACAGGAAGGCACGGCCTTTTTCAAGGCAACCTACACTTTTATGGGCACGGGTGGTTTCGGCAACAACCCTGATATGGTGAACGCCTATATGGGTGCGCGTGGCAACGCCGCCATTGTAGGTGATAGCATTCAGTACCATAATGGCGACGGCATCAATATGATGCTGGGCGTCGGTGGCATTACTGGTGTGCTTGAGAGTGCTAGCGTGGGCGGTATCCAGGTCCCCGGTGCAGCCTACGAGGGCAACATTACCCGCGCCGCCTCCGAGCCGTTCCTATGGGTGAACAAGTTCGGTCAGCGCATCGGCTGCGAATATTGGACTAACCCAACGTATGGCTACGCCCTGATTGCCTGGTCGCCCGAATATTGCTCTTACACTGTGTTTGACCAGTCGCTAGTCGAGCGCATGGAGACAGAGAACTTCTTCTGCCAGTCGAAGTACCTGCCCTACACATATGATCCGGTTCCCACCATGGGTGAAGAGCTTGCCGCCGGTGTTGAGGAGGGAACGGTTTTCAGGGCGGACACGCTCGAGGAGCTGGCTGAGATGGCGGGCATTGCCGAAGATGCGTTTGTCCAAACGGTGGCAGACTATAACGCGTCGTGTGCTGCTGGTGAGGACACCATGTTCTACAAGGACGCCAACATGCTCCTGCCCATCGAGACCGGGCCTTTCTACGCAATCAAACAGTGCTGCAATCGACTGTCTTCTCTTAACGGCTGCATGATTAATGCCGACTGTCAGGTAATCGACGGGGAGGGGAATTGGATTCAGGGTTTGTTTGCGGGAGGCTTGGACTCTGCCGGCTTCTTTATTGGTGATTACAACCACGCATACTCTGGTTCATGCAGCTCGTTCTCGTTCTTTACTGGGTGGCGAAGCGCCGAAATGGCGGCCAAGCTGCTCGGTAAGACGGAAAGCTAAGATATCGCTCACGATTAAAGGGGGCATCATGGCACAGGGGAATCTTTCTCGCAGGCAGTTTTGCAAGGTTGGAGGCATTGGAACGGCGGGCGCGGCGGCGCTTGCTGTGGGCGTCTCAAATGTCGCGCGAGCCGACGAAGCGACAGAGTCGGCTAAGAACTGGGAGCCTATTAAGACAGTCGAGGCGGATGTCGTCGTGGTTGGCGCTGGTTCGGGGCTGTGGGCGGCATATAAAACAACGGAGGCTGGTCTCGCCACTGTTGTCGTTGAAAAGGCGGCCAGCTGTGAGACGTCCAACACGAACAACATAGGTGGTACTACGGCGGCCGACACTAAGGTCCAGGCGGCCGCCGACGTTGAATGCCCTATTGGTACGGTATACGCGCGCCTTATGAACTTTGCCGAGGGGACAGTCAACTGCGCCTTGGTGCGGCGCTGTCTCGAGGCATCTGGCAAGTGCATTGATGCGCTAACCGATATGGGTGCTGATATTATGGTCGGTGCCGATCGCTACGGTGTCGGCTTCCAGTCCGTCCATGTCTATCTCTCACCCAACCGTATGCCGCTTGTTGAGTCGGCCGTCCTGGGTGCTGGCGGGAAAATTGACTATAACACCGAGGCTAAGGAGCTTATTGTCGAGGGCGGCAGGGTTGTGGGGCTGTATGCCGAGGGCCCGGACGGGGACGTTGAGTACCGTGCAAAGGCCGTTATCCTTGCCTGTGGTGGTTTCCTCGAGGACGACGAGATGCTCAAGAAATACTACGGTGCCAATGTGCAAATCGGCAAGTTCCGAACTGCCTTCAACGATGGAGCGGGTATTAAGATGGCCCTCAAGGCGGGAGCCATGATGGACGTGAACTTTGCGATGGGTTCACTCGCGGATGCAGCCGGCTTCAACGGGCGCGCAAAGGATATCGAAGGCACTTACTTGTTTGATCGCAACCAGGCATTCAACCTGGGTACCTACGGCACGCTCAATGTTGACCATACGGGCGAACGCTTTATAGATGAGTTCCTCATTGCATCCAATCCACTGGCCTTCGGCGGTGCCATTCAAACGCGTATCGGCTGGTACTATGCTATCGCCGACCAGAAGATGGTCGACTATCTTATGACGCACAGCGCATATGATCGTGTGGGTCGTACCAGTATCTGGCCTGTCGGCGAGCTGCTATTCGACGAGCCTCAAGAACGGCTGCAGGAGGATATTAACAAAGCTATAGACGAAGGTTGGGCCTGGAAGGGCGACACGATTGATGAGCTTGCTGACGTAGCTGGGCTACCTTTGCTGGCCGACCAGGTCGCGCGCTATAATGAGGCGTGCGAAGCGGGAGAGGACGACCAGTTCTTTACGCCTGGTGATTTTCTGGTTGCTCTGAACGAGGGCCCATTTTATGCAATCCAGTACCAGGTCGGTGGTCTGAGCACCATGGGCGGAATACGCACCGATAATTACTGCCGCGCAGTTGACTTTGAAGACAATCCCATTGCTGGCTTGTACGTCTGTTCGAGCGATAATGGCAGCGCATTCAACGCGCCGTACTACGATACAGGTGGAACATGCAATGCCATGTGCATCGGCACGTCTTGGGTGGCCGGCGAGACGGTCATTGCGGACATTGCGGGCTGATCTTGATTTCAATCCTGGCTTGATGGGCTACCGTCCGCATTAGCGGCAAGAAAGCGGCGAGAAAGGAAAGTCACAAGATGCGCGCGCACCGGTCCGCCAAAGGCACCGGTGCGCGTATCTTGTTGGTTTGGTGATGGGATGTTATCCCATCACCATGGGGGAGGGCTTGCGCCAATAAACATAGTTACTCGCCATATGTTAAGGTGTGCCTGTCCGCTTGGCGTTTCAGGGCGCCAGGGCTGATGTGTGACGTGCGCCGCCCGTTTGTGTCGCCTGGAAGCAATTGAGGCCGTCTGGATTGAGCCGTCGCAAACGGAGGTGCGCCTTGCGCGAACAGGAGCTCGACAAGGGAATCGTCCAGTACCAAAGCGACTACGCGGGCGTCTCGGCGGAGTTCGTTCGCAGGTTCAGCCGCATCCTGCTGTCCAAGGACACGCGCGAGGCGATGGCGAACGCGATAGACGCGCTGTGGGAGGGCGTACCCTGCCACACGATCTCGGTCTCCGCGCGCAACGACGACGGTACCTTCACCATCGTCGACAATTACAAGGACGGCGAGAAGTGGAACCACCGCATCGGCGAGGTCGTGCCCGATTGGGGCATCGCCCCTGCCACGGCCCGTGCGGGCCGAGCGGTTTTCCGCGTGACAGCCGAGGAGGAGGTCAAGAAGCCCCTGTGGTTCCTCTACCCCTACTTTCTCAGCGTGCCCGTGCGCTCCTCCCTCACGGGCGACCTTGTGGTGGGCACGTTCGCCTTCGGCATGTCGGACAGGGACCATTTCAACGAGGAATCCGCTGTGGTCGCGGGACTTGTGGCGGGGGCGTACCAGGCCGTGTGCGACTCGATGGCGAGGCTCGACCACGGCATCGAGATCGGGCGTACCATCGAGCAGGAGCGCATGGTGCAGCGGCTGCACGACACCTCGGTCCAGGAGGTGTTCGCGTGCGAGTGCGCCATGGAGCTGCTGCTCCTCACGCACCAGGACGACCCCCTGCT
>JAQXVU010000081.1 GCA_029225085.1 Eggerthellales bacterium
GGTGAAGCTGCAACTTGAAGAGGCCCAGGAGGACTTGGCTCAGAGCAAGTACGAGTACGCCAGGCTTTTGCTGGCGCGTCATCGTCTTGCGGAGGCGATCTCTCGTTGGGAGGAGAAGAGCCAGCCTGAGGTGTATCGCATCGCCGGTGAGCTCATGAGCCGCATGACTGGCGGTGCGTGGTGCAAGGTGCTGTTGGCCAGCGATGGCAGCGTACGGGTGGTAAACCGCGCGGGCAGGGAGCAGAACCCCCTGCTGCTCTCTACCGGAACCTGCCAGCAGCTGTACCTGAGCTTGCGCATGGCTTTGCTCATGGTGGCCAAGGGCGTCGGACGTTCCGTGCCCCTCATCGCTGACGATATCCTGGTGAACTTCGACGAGGAGCGCAGGGTGGGAACCGCTCGGGCGCTGCTCGATCTGGCGGAGACCAGGCAGGTGATTTTCCTCACCTGTCACAAGGAAATCGCCGACTTGCTGGAATGTCTTGACAGGGATGTGAACGTACTGCACCTGTCTTAGGGAACTGTGCTTCCATGCCTTATAATATGGGATTGCGACAAAGCTCATGATGGTGGGTTGCGGCATGGCGGACGCTTGCGATGCTGCGGCGAGGGCACAATTGTGGGATTGCGACAAAGCACTTAATGCGGGCGAAGTTGGGTGCCCGCTCGATGAAAGGATTGGTCTGCATGCCAAGCACTGTTCTTATCGGCGCTCAGTGGGGCGACGAAGGCAAGGGCAAGATTACTGACCTCATTGCTGGCGAATACGATTACGTCGTTCGCTACCAGGGCGGAAACAACGCTGGTCACACCGTTATTCACGGCGACAAGAAGTTGGCTCTTCACCTGATTCCTTCCGGCGTCATGTACGAGAACGCCGTACCTGTCATCGGCAACGGCGTGGTCATTGACCCCGGCGTGCTGGTGAAGGAAATGGCCATGTTGGAAGCCGAGGGTGTTTCCTGCTCCCGCCTGCTGATTTCCTGTGATGCTCACATCATCATGCCTTACCACAAGGATCTTGATGGTGCTTCCGAGAAGCGTCTGGGTAAGAACCAGATTGGCACCACCAAGCGCGGCATCGGTCCTTGCTACCAGGACAAGATGGCTCGTCGCGGCATCCGCGT
The DNA here is from genome assembly GCA_029225085.1 of Eggerthellales bacterium. GTDB lineage: Bacteria > Actinomycetota > Coriobacteriia > Coriobacteriales > Eggerthellaceae > JAQXVU01. Next base: position 1,128 of record JAQXVU010000081.1, read on the forward strand.
TCAGGACCTGCTCGATGAGAAGGTCTTCCGCATGAAGGTCGAGGCTGCCCTGTCTCAGGTTAACCCTATCCTCGAGAAGGTTTACGGCCTGCACACCTATACCGTCGAGGAGATTATCGAGGAGATCGCTCCTTACTCTTCCATCTTCCGTCAGCACATGGCTGAGACCACGCAGCTGCTGAACGACGCCCTGCGCGAGGGCAAGAACATCCTGTTCGAGGGCGCTCAGGGCACCCTGCTCGACATCGATCACGGCACTTACCCCTTCGTCACCAGTTCTTCCTGCTGCGCCGGCGGTGCGGCAACCGGTACCGGCGTTGGTCCTACCAAGATTACCAAGGTTCTGGGCATTCAGAAGGCCTACGTTACCCGCGTTGGCTCCGGTCCTTTCCCAACTGAGCTGCGCTTCCCCGAGGATGGCGGCGAGGGTGAAGAGGCCGCTGCTGGCGAGCTGCTGTGCAGCGTTGGCCATGAGTACGGCGTGACCACCGGCCGTAAGCGTCGCTGCGGTTGGTTCGATGCCGTTATTGCTCGCTATGCTGCCGAGGTGAACGGCATTACCGATATTGCCCTCACCAAGCTCGACGTTCTCAGCGAGTTCGATACCCTGAAGGTCTGCGTTGCCTACGAGTGCGATGGCAAGCGTTACGACTACTTCCCCATGCAGCAGAGCGTGCTGTACCACTCCAAGCCCATCTATGAGGAGCTGCCTGGTTGGAAGGGCGTCGACATCACCGGCTGCACCTCCTTCGAGGAGCTGCCCGAGAACGCTCAGCGCTACATCGAGTACATCGAGGAGCTCACCGGCGTTCCTTGCTCCATCATCTCTGTGGCACCTGATCGCGATCAGACCATCTTCCGCGGCTGGTCCTCTAAGTAAAAGGTTCAGGCTCTTTAGGTAAGCGCTTCGTAAGTAAGCGCTGCTGAGCTTAACGGATTAACGAAGAAGCCCCCTCTTCCTGTGGTTTTGGAAGAGGGGGCTTTGCTTTGTCCTTGTAAGAAGGGGATGGTTGCCCAGGTTTACTTGATGTGTCCCAGGAAGTCCTTGGTGCGGTCGGATTTGGGGTGGTCGAAGACCTCCTCAGGAGTTCCCTCTTCTTCCACAACGCCATCAGCCATGAAGATCACGCGATCGGCAACGTCGCGAGCGAAGCCCATCTCGTGGGTCACCACCACCATGGTCATGCCGGCCTTGGCCAGGTTGCGCATAACGTCGAGAACGTCGCGCACCAGCTCGGGGTCGAGTGCGGAGGTCGCCTCGTCGAAGAGCATGACGTGAGGATCCATAGCCAGGGCGCGGGCGATGGCGACGCGCTGCTGCTGGCCACCGGAGAGCTGGCTGGGGTAGAAGTCCGCACGCTCTTCCATACCAACGGCCTTAAGCTGCTGCATGGCAATCTTCTCTGCTTCCTCGGCAGAGCGCTTCAGCACCTTCATCTGAGCCAACATGACGTTCTTCTTTGCCGTCAGGTGACGGAAGAGGTTGAACTGCTGGAACACCATGCCCACGTGCTCGCGGAGCTCGTTCACGTTGGTCTTGGCATCGGTGATTTCCTTGCCCTCGATGTAGATGTGGCCGCTGGTGGGCTTTTCGAGCAGGTTGATGCAGCGCAGCATGGTCGACTTACCGGAGCCGGAGGGGCCCAGGACGACGACTACCTCGCCCTTGTGCACGTCGATGTTCACGTCGCGTAGAACCTTGGTAGAGCCGAAGGACTTCTCGAGGTGCTGAATGCTCACCATGGGACCATCGTAGGCCTGGGTGTCGGATGCTGGGGTTGCCTGGGCGGTAGCTGCGGCGACCTGAGTCTGGACCTCGGCGACCTGGGCCTCGGTTGCGTTGACAGCGGTTGCCGTTGCGTTGTCCTTAGTCATTGCAAGCCTCCTTTGCCTTCTTGCTGAAGAAGCCGTCGGACTTCTTGGTGGTCTCGACGTTCTTCTTGTCCATGTCGAGCTTGCGCTCCATGACGCCAACCAGGTTGGCCATGGGGATGGTGATGATCAGGTAGAAGATGGCTGCCACGATGTAAGGCGTGATAGATCCGGTAGAGGCAACGATGCTCTTGGCGTACATGACGATTTCCATAACGCCAACGGCTGCCAGCATAGAGGTGTCCTTATACAGCAGGATGAACTCGTTGGTCATGGTGGGGATGACGATGCGGATCATCTGGGGGATGATGACGCTGAAGGTGGTCTGCAGCTTGGTCATGCCCAGAGAGCGTGCGGCCTCGGATTGTCCGGGAGGGATGGCCTGAATGCCCGAGCGGAAGATCTCGCACTGGTAGGCCGCGGAGTTCATGACCAGCACCGCAACGCCCAAGGGGAAGTTGGGGATGTTGATGCCAGCCAGAGGCAGGCCGAAGAAGGCGATGTAAATCTGCAGGAACAGAGGGGTTCCGCGGATGATGTTCACGTACAGGTTGGCCAGCGCCCTCAGGATGCGGCTCTCAGACAGGCGCATGAAGGCCAGGATGAGGCCGAAGGGGATGGCCAGGGGGAAGGCGCAGACGATGATTGCCAGCGCCATGAAGAAGCCCTGCAGCACCACGGGGAAGCTGGTGACCAGCAAGGTGGGGTCGAGGAACAGGTGCAGGAACTTCACGTCGTTCCAGGCCTGCACCCAGCCCTGCTCGCCCAGCCAGTTAGAAAGCTGTTCGGCGGCGTTAATGCCCACGGTGGTGATAGCGGGGATGGTGTCTATGGCCAGGGTCTCGTCTTTTGCGTTGGTGTAGGTGCCGGTAAGGGTGTAGGAGCCGCCCTCAGCGGGGAAGTACACGTCGTAGATTTCCACACGGAAATAGGCGCCCTTAACAGCGGGCTCGGCCAGGTTAACCATCAGGTTCTGGCCGTCAGCGGAGATTTCCACCTCGGGGTTCTCTCGGGTCATCAGATCGGGGCCGGTGAGGACCGTGAGCTTCGTGTTGTCGAGGCCGAACTTCGTGCCTTCGGGCAGGGTGAGGGTGATGTTCTTCACCTGCTCGTTGTCGCCGGCCTGGCCTTCCCAGGTGATGCGGGTCTGGGTTCCGCCAAGAACGTCAGATCCGGTATCGGCGTTGGGTCGGGCAGTGCACTTGGCGGTTTCGAGGGCCTGCGCGCTCTGGGGCAGGGCCGCAAAGGCCACTGCGAAGGCGACGAAGAAGGCTGCCGCCACAAGGGCGACCTTCGCGCCGAGCTGTGAGAGAGTCCTGAGGTGCATCTTTGCTTCCATTTCTAGCGGTGTTTTCGCGGCTTCGGTTAAGCCGACTGATGGTGTGCGTGGGTGTAGCGTGGTGCGCTGCGGAAGGAGTCGTTGCGGATGATTTGGAAGTTGACGCCGCATTTGCTGCGTCGGGGCCGTTTCCGGCGGCTTCACCTCTCCGAATCGCTGCGGGTGAGGCCTGCGATTCCTTCCAGATGAAAAGGCTAGGACCCTCCAGGCGAAACGCTTAGAGGGTCCCGGAATTCCTTACCTTATGGGGTGGAATGTGGTTGCGTGAATCCGTTCAGATGAGGGATTGGCGCGAAGGATTACATCCACTCCTTCAGGAGCTCGTCGATGGTGCCGTCTTCCTGCAGCTCAGTGATGGCTGCGTTAACGGCGTCGAGGAGAGCCTGGTTGTCGAGGTTGATGGCAGCTGCATACTCCTCGCCAGTGGCAACGGACTTCACGATCTCAGCGTCGGTGTAGGAGTTCAGCATGGAAGCTACAACAGCGGCGTTGGTGAGAGCGGCGTTAGCCTGACCAGCGTTCAGAGCTGCGAAGCAGTCGTTGGAGTTGCCGTAAGCCTTGATGGTTGCCTTAGGATAGTTCTCCTGAGCATAGGCCTCGCCAGTGGTGCCGGACTGAACAGCGATGACAACGCCCTTCTTGTTCAGATCAGCATCGACGGAGTCGGAGGTGATGCCGGAGTCCTTCATGACAGCGCAGGACAGGTCGTCAACATAGTAAGAGTTGGTGAAGTTGATCTGCTCAGCGCGCTCAGGGGTAACGGACAGGCCGGTGATGCCCATGTCGTATTTGCCGCCAGCAGCAATTGCGGTAACGATGCCGTCGAACTGCATGGTCTCAACCTGCAGCTCGAGACCCATCTTGTCAGCGATGGCGCCAGCCAGGGCGATCTCGAAGCCCTCTGCCTCACCGTCGTCGTTCAGGTTCTCGAAGGGAGGATAGTCAGGGGAGGTAACGATGGTCAGCTTGCCCTCGTTCACCAGACCCAGATCGTCGCTGGAAGAGCTGTTGGAAGAGCAACCGGCCAAGGCGCCCAGGGACAGGGCCAGCACGGCTGCGAGAGCCAGAGCCTTGATAGATTTCTTCATGAATATGCCTTTCACTCGTATAGATGCTAAGCATCGCTTAGCCTTGTTCATTATGCATTATTTTGGATACTTTAGTATTTCTATTTGGGAAAACTGGGACTGTGTATTTTGCCAGCGTCAGGTTTCG
>JAQXVU010000082.1 GCA_029225085.1 Eggerthellales bacterium
GTAGTTACTGCCGTAGCCGCACTGGATAATCGCATACTCGACGCCGGAAGCCTTAACCTTTTCCCAGTTCACCTTACCATTGGCGTAGGAGACGTCGATGCAGAGAGCCAAGGCGCCGCCCGCGTTATACAGGTCATAGGCAGTCTCGGGCGTGATGACAGGGACCGAAGATGTGCCAGCCTTCAGGGAATAGTTGCTGGCGCCGGATTTCGCTTTAGAGCTAGAAGCGGCGTTGGGATCAGACACGCTGGCGTCCTTCTCGGTCTCTTGCAGCTCGCCATCCTTGTAGCGCCAACTGTTCATGTTGTCCGCAGACTGGGTGCCATTAGAGCCCTCAGCGGCATAGGCGGCATCAACCTTGTTGGCGGTAGCTGATGAAGCGGTCGACGAGGTGGCGGTCGAGGATGTTGCCGCCAAAGCCTCGGGAGCTGAGGCCAGAGGCATGAAACCCACTACGAGAGTCGCAGCCAACAGCATACATAGAACCTTGCGAGCTAAGTCTGCGAGCGAGGATTTTGCGGGGGCCGACGATGATGCGGCGCCAAAGCACGATCTCACCTGCATCTCTTCGGATTCTCGATTATTCCCAATTCCCATCTCATTCCCTTCTGATGTGCCCATACGTAATTCAACAAGCATGCACAGATTACCGAAAAAATATGCGAAAAAAGACGGCTTCATAAAAGCAGCCACAAAACCCCACATGTAGACGTTCAACCTGGAGAAACACGCGATTGTTTCTGATGGGATTCAGTTTTAGGCGGGGCGCAAAGAACAAACTATCCGCCCGAAAACGGAGTCCACGCCTGTCTAATGCGAGGCCCGTCTCACGCCGAGCCAACTTTCACAGCTCGCGCGACGCCCGTCTCGCGCCGAGTCAACTTCCAAGGCTCACGCGACGCCTGTTTCTCGCTGAGCCGACTTTCGCAGCTCATGCGACGCCCGCCTCACGCGGGCCAATCCCCCACAGCTTCCAAAGTTTACATAGCCAAAAGATTTCTTACGGTTTGTTCATCGCGAAGAAGGCGGATTCTCACGTCCCATTCACCGCAAACAAAGCAAATCCTTACGGTTCATTCACTTCCAAATCTTTACAAATATAGGCTTTGACCTGGGATTATTCCTGCGCTATCCTGCGGGCATGAGTATCTTTCTCTCATACAAACCATCGCTCTCGCTATGGCTCGCCCCACCCGAAACTCACGAAGGCGCGCCTTACATTTGGCCGCCCAAGCCGCTGCGAAGCCTTCCATCGGACTTCCACGAAAAGCCCAGTCGCTCCGAAATTGCACATGCTCACGAGCTCTTCGCCTCTCCCGACGGAAAGGTGCATATAGTATCGGGGCGCAAAGAGAGCAGAAAGCGCTGTGCCTTAGCATCGACGATGGTGTGGCCAGGAGCAATCGCCCAGTCTTTCCAACTCTTAGGAAGCGGCATTTACATTAGCTCGCCAGAGGCATGTTTCGCACAAGTGGCCGCCACACCAAAAGATGCAGACCTCGGGACAGTCTTGCGGGCGGTCAAACTTGCAGAGCTTTCCTATATGCTTTGTGGCACCTATGCGCTTTGCCCCGGATTCTCTTGCCAATATGGCAGAAGCCCGCTCACAAGTGTCGCTAAGCTGAAGAAACATCTGCTTGCAACTAACGTCAATCGCGGAATCAACCTCGCAATTGAGGTTCTCGATCGTACGCTTCCAAACTCTGCAAGTCCACAGGAAACCAAAATAGCCATTCTGTTTTCGTTCCCAAGAAAATGGGGCGGATTCAACAACCCTCCCACCAGCCTTAATAGGGAAATAACAACAGACAGGCGTCGTGGAGGTCGCCTTTCTTCGAAATACAAATGCGACCTATTCTGGGAAATCGGTCGCGGTATAGGTCTAGAGTACAAAGGCGTCGAATACCACTCGGGATCTTCAGCCCTGCAGAACGACCTGCAGCGAGAGCGAGAGCTGAGCAACCAAGGCATACAGATCATCAACATGGGAAAGCGCCAAACAGAATCACCTCTTCAGCTTCTCGAAATCGGAGAGCTCGTCGGCAAACTCACAGGACGCAGACTGCGCCTGCGCGGAGCGAACTCCTTCGAGAAGCTCACTCAACTTTGGCGCTGTCTGTACGCGCGCAGCAAGTAATCCTGAGCCACCACAAGTTTCAAGTTGTTGCGAGTCCTAAACCCATTTCACGTAGCAAGACCTACGCTACGGGTCATTTTCCCTGATTGGGGCACGGGCTGCTTTTGCTCGAGGAAGATTGTGGTCATTTCGCTCGGACGGGGCTAGGGATTCCTCGCCCACAGAGAAATTTCCCGCTCAGTTTCGCCCCTATCTACATTTTTGACCAAGAATTTCTGCGCTTCCCGCCCCATCCATCAATTTTGACCTACATCTCGGCTCGCAGAGGGCCTTTGCTGCCCCAAGCAAACATTTTGACCAGGCTCCTGCCCCAACCAGTCTCTCTGACCACAACTTCATTCCGAGCGGACATCTCAACCGAGGTCCGCTCCATCCTCGCTTATTCAGCTCTCGCCCCTCCACCGCAAAAAGCCCACGTAATCGGGAGGTTTCTTAATCAAGACACGAGAAAGGCTCCCGAAGGAGCCTTTCTCACCCTATTTGCACACTTCGCGTATTACGCAAAGGATAAGGCGCTTTAACAGCGTTCATTCAGCAGAAACCCAACATCCGCCGAGATTCCCAGCGAGGGCAATCCCGACAACAGCCAAGCGCTCAGCTGAAGCAAACGCCAACCAGCTATTTAGCAATCAGCACCGGAATCTGCACGCCATGCAGGACCTTATGGGAAACAGAGCCCATGTACTCCTTGATGCCGTTCAGTCCGCGATTACCGATAACCACGATGTCGTAGTCGTTCTGCTCTACCAGGCGAATGATCTCGGTAGCAGGGCTTACGCCGGTCATCACGAAACCGTCGACCTCAACATCGGTATCAAGTTCCTCGATAGCCTTCGAGAGAACCTGCTTGCCATCCTCAATCATGTGCTCGAGGATCTCCTGGAAGTCGGAAACCTGCGCATTGTCGAGCATGGGGATGGGCACCACATAGGTCACGTCAACGTGAGCATCGGGATTGTTGCCAGCAACATCGATAGCCAGATCGAGAGCACGCTTAGCGCAATCAGATTTATCGTAGGCAACCAAAATCTTCTCAACAGCCATAACAACCGCCTTTCTCTGCGATTTGCTAACTCCGCGCCACTAAGGGCGAAACCTGCACACGGCCCATGAGCAAGTGGCTCGCGGAGACTATTGCCTACTTAAAGTATAGTTGTTTCCCACTTGTGGAGCCTTAGACAAAAGCAACAACACGACTAAGAACTCTCATGAAAACCCAGGTCATCCATGAAAACATAAAATGGAAGAACCCTAATCACCTCTTGCCAAGCCTAGAGAACAGTCCGCCCTTGCGGGATTCCCGTTCTTCTTTCAGTTCGTTCTTTACTGCAGCAAGGCTTGCCCGAAGCCTCTCGTTCTCCTCTTTCAATGACGCAATCTCCTCGTTGCGCTTCTGGAGCGTCGTCTTCACCTGAAGGAGATGCTCGGACTTGGAAAGCCGCTCCTCTAAGGAAGATTTCCTCGTGACGGTGAATCGATTATCGATACGGGAGAACACGGCTCCCAGTACGAGAGGATCTTGAGGGGTTTCCTCGGCAACATCGGTGCCCTCAGTGGCCTCAGCGCCCTCCGGGGCATCAGCGGCCTCCGTGGCCTCATCGCACTCCGGGACTTCATCGGCCTCAGTAGCCTCAGTACCCTCCGGGGCTTCCCCGTCAGGCTCACCGCACTCAACATCGCGCCCCTCCAGCAACGCTGAAGCAATGCCCTCATCGAGCTCGAGCACATGGCGCCCCAACAGGTCGACATGCTCTCCGGAACCAACGGAAACGGTCCTGCACACATTGTCGCAGAGCAAAACGTCAACCTGCAAAATCAGCAGCTTCGACTCCACCGCGGCAAGTTCGCTCAAAGCAAACCGCGCTTCCCAGTTAAACGGATGCTGACCAGCGACGCCCCAAGCGCCCTCCGCCATGCGAAACTCACCAGGGATATCGACGCCCTTCTTGCGCAAGGCAACGTGGAAGGAAAGCCCGTTCGCAGCATCGGCCACCGCATCCGAACGAGACCCGCCGCCGAGCTCACCCACCGCGTCAGCGTGGGATTCGCAACCCGCCTCATCCGCAGCAGCATCAACGTACGGTACCGCGTAAGAGATGCTCCTCGCGACACCGCGAACCACCAGGGCATCGCCATCAACCTCAACAACATGAGGGATCAGGTCTAAGCCCCGCACCTGGTTTTCAGCCATACGCTCAAAGGCAATGGCACTCAGAACCTTGGCTTCCGAGGCACGATCAGCAGCAGATGCCCAAGCCCCAAACGCCTCGGGCATCTTAGGAGCAGTAGAAGCTGGCGAATTCTTCGCCTGCAAAACCGGGCCCGAAGCCCACCAACGATACTCGCCGGCAAGAGCGGAATCCAGCATCACGCATTCTTCCAACGTGAGCTCTTTGCGCAGGTCATCTGCAGCGACACGATGAGTCTCAAGAGCCTCGGCGCTCAACAGGCGCGGGGTATCCTCTAGTCGGCAGCTCTCCCCCACAAAGGGTCTCACGATGTCGACGATCTTCTCGCAATACAAGCGCCCGCCATCGGGAAATTCCTCGGGAAACGCATCTGCCCACTCAGCAATCCGCTTAAAAGCATTCCTCATGGTAGTACGAATGAGCTTCCGCAGCGCGGGCAAGCACACGCGATTACCCACCCCGTCAGCGTAAGCAGCAAAGGCCTCTCTAACGCCGGCCAGCAAACTCTCAGGACTCTTAATGGGAGCAGCATCAAAAGCACCCGTACTCATAGTCGACAAACCAGCTTCGCGGCGAAGGAAATAATACTCATAGTCATTGGCCATAGAGCATTTCTCAGCCGCAAACGTCACACGGTAGAACCACGCAGCGTCCTCGGGATACACCTCTAAAAACCTGATGGAATTCTTCCGAACCAAATCCGTCCGAACCAAACGGGCAATCACGTTCGAAAGCTCGTGGAATTCCCTACAGGTGAACACGTCAACATCAGGGACGGACGTCATGCCCTTGCGCTGCCCCGAAATATAGCCAAGGGCCTTTCCCGACTCAGCTCGAACCATACGGCACATAACGCAATCGCTTCCCCAAGAAAGAGCATGAGTCACCGCTCGCTGAATCGCCTCTGGGGCCAACCAATCGTCCGCGTCCAAGAAGAACAGCCATTCTCCCCGTGCGATATCAACCGCTTCATTGCGAGGACCCGAAGGGCATCCGCAGTTCTCCTTTGAGCGGAGTACCCGAATGCTATTCGGATAGGCCTTCTGGTACTCTTCGCAAACATCAAGAGTCACGCCATCGTTCGAGCAGTCATCGGAGACGATCACATCTAAAGAAGAGAGAGGATACGTTTGCCCCAGCACTGAATCCAGACAGGTTCGCAACGTTTCCCCTGCGTTGTATGTGGGAATGATCACCGAAACAACGGGGAAATTCACCATACTCATCTCCTTACCGCAAAGCAGGCGATATGCGCTACGCGGAAGCCACCGCGTTTCTCGCAGCAGCCACCGCGATTCCCACAACGACTACCATGATTCTCGCAACGGCCACTGAATCTTTCACGGTAGCCACCGTGCGCTACGTGCCGAGCGACAGCCGCCCTACACCGCACAGCGACAACTACGCAGAATACGCACCTGCAAGATAGTCCCGCATCGCGTTCCATTCCCGATGCTCCAGCAACGCCAGATAGCATCCGCGAAGACTCTCTGGAAGCACCTTAGGATCAACCTTCTTAGACAAGCCCTCTTCGTACTCTGCGAAGAGATCATCGAGAACAGCCCAATCCTCGCAAGCGAAGGCCGCAAGAATGGAATCGGCCAGATCCTCGTAACGATGTCCCAGATACAGCGTCGCATTCACTTCGCGAACGGCCTTGCGACATTTCTCAAGATCGACATAGCCCTGCAAGCCCTCTCGGAACAGCACGTCATAGCCATGGCGAGCATCGGATGCGGCACCGCTCATGAATGGGGAGCTGCAGAATGCCGATGAAGAAACAGCGCTCGGTACCGTAGTAGAAACCCAGCAGCTTGCCGCAACGTTCTGGCGGATACCGCCATCGCCAAGCCTCCAAAGCTCAGACTTGGTCTCCCTCATGAAGGAGTCATACTCAGCGGGAACATACCACTCCCCCGCATCAGTCTGCAGCTTCAGACGCTGCTGCAGATAGGAAGCACTCAAGTTGAAACCTTTAAGTTTGGGGTTCTTGGTAAAGCTGAGATTCTTCGAAAGCACTGGCTCAAAATACGTGAGCGTATTCGAAGCGCGCGAAGCGTCCTCTACGAACCCTTCGAACATGCGCGTTCCGATGCTCTTCACCCTGAAGAGGTTCTTCTTCTTAAGCTTCGCAATGCCCTTGCGAATAGCTTCCGCCGCCTCATGCCCTGCACGACGCTCAACGATCCAGATGAACTCCGGATCCGTCATTGCATGCCAGAACAGTTGCTTGCGATTCTCCTTTTTTCTCAGACCATCATCGGAGACAAGGGGTCGCAGAAGCTCAATCTGCACATACAAACCATGGCACGTATAGGGGTCGAAAGCTTCAGAGGTGATAGAAGTGGTGGTGATGTCGGAGAACCTCAGAGAGAACGCCGGCCATTCCTTGTTGTTCAGCCAAGACTCGCAGAAGTACTTCTCGGAATCCAACGCATTCAAGGCGTTATGCAGCTTGTGGGCATCCTTGGCGTGAATAGCCATGCGAGCCATACGAGCACCGGGTGCAATATCACCAGTCTTCAGAACGGAAAGAAGGGTCTCTCCCCATACCAAACAAGAAATTCCCTGCTCATCGCAAACATCCTGAACTTTCGCGACAAGATCGCCAAGAACCTGAGCCGTCGCAGTTCTATTCACCTGACTAGCTTCCCCCTGCGCCTGCTGGTAGGCCTCGATCGCCGCTGCGACATCTTCAGACCCTGCCGCCAGCTCAGAAGCTACCTCCCGAGCTTTCAGGGCAACGATGCCATTGCTCGTGGAATCCGCAAGCTTCAAGAGGTTCTGCGCCGTAACCGCAGAAGGCTGCTGGCTTTCGAACCAGGTGAGCTGCATGAAGTGGAAGTAGGGGTAATCCTTAAATCGAAGACGTGCACGGAAGACATCGGAAGCCTCACAGGTTCCTGCAGCTCGCTTCCCGGCCAAGACTCCATGGGTGTACAGAGGGGACACACCCTCCAGCTCCGGGTTCTCCTTCAGGGCAGACGCAGCCACCTGGGCAGCTTCTTCCCGCTGACACAGATCAAGCAGAGCGTCTATCGCCCGAGAATCGTCAATGGCTCGCGCGGCATCCTCAAGACCCAAAGCCTGCGTCTCCTCCTCGCCAAAGATGCGCAGAAGCTTCGCGCTCTTCCAATACTCTCCCCTCTTCAGGAAGCAGAGCACGGCACCCTTCTTCAGCTCAGCGGGAACATCAGCGATAGTGCCATGCTCAATCATGTCGCGCTTAGCCTGCATGGCGTAGTACTTGTCGAAGTCTTCGTCCGAGAAGCTCTCCTTACCAGAGAACGCCGCCTGAATCTCCAGAACATCGAGCTGGGCGAAGGAAGCATTGCGGGCATAGAGCATCTGTTCGCGGGGGATCAGGCGCTTAACGCCGGTGTCCTTCCAGTCCTTGTTCAGTTGCAGAGCGTGATCGATGTCTATCTTCTTGGAATACTCGCTCACGCACTCCTCGTAAGAGCGGTTCAGATCGTTCACCGAGCGATGCACAACCTGCTCCTCGACGGGAGGGACCATCTTCCAGCTGTCGCCATAGGCCTGACGGAACACAGCTTCGGCCTTCTCGGCAACCGGGAGCATGGTGTCCTCGTAGGGCACATAGCGAGGCTTCCCAAAGAAGGCACGCGTATAGTTGTGCACTTCCACACCATGACGAAGGTGATAGGTGGTCACTTCGTCAGTGTCGGGATACGTAAGCAGCTTGTCGGCGAGCTCGCGAAGAACAGCCTCTTCACCCTCGGCCTTTACTCGCTTCTGGTACGCATCGAACAGCTCCTTGTCGAACACGCTGCTCTTGTTGGCGGTATCTCGGTTCACCACGAAGTATCGTCCCAGCAGCTCCGCGTACACCGCGAAGAGCTTCAGATACTCGGTCTCGTCCCAAGAAGGATCGATAGGATCGAGAATGAGGAACTCAACGTGCTGACCAAGAGGGGTTCCGCAGAACATCTGGGACTGATAGATCCAGGTGGTGTCAAGATCCATGTAGCGAGCAATGGGGTTCCGATACGTTGGGAAGCGCTCGTCGCACACAAGCTCGCGACGCTCTGGCATCACCTCATCAATGTGAGCAAGGAGCTTGTTCCAGTTATCGCGAGTGATGTACAGATCGGCATCATCATCCCAAGGCAGAAAACCGCCGTGACGGACAGCGCCTAGCGCGGTGCCACCGCCCAGATAATACTCGACGCCGCACGCCTTGCACATCTCATCGATTTCTTTAATCAGCTTTAGAAGGTTCTTCTGAACGTCGTTCACTATCTTCATCCCCCCTGCTCAGCAAAGGCTTGCCGCCGCAATGCGACAGCAAGCCAAAACCGAACGAGAAATAGTTACTTCATTATTGGTTGGAAAACGCCTCTACGATACGCGCCTCGCAAAGAATCTCTTCCTCAGACTGCAAGCGATGGTGCAGGTTACCGGAATTAATGGTCCTCACGAATTCAAGGGCCTCGTAGCGCAGACCTTCGCCTGCATAGCGATAGAACTCGCGACGAGTGGCTCGCAGATCCTCATGACGGACCTCGAAGTAGTCGATCTTCCACCAAGGAGCCGCAACGTATACGTAGCCCTTGGTGCCCGTGATGACCATGTTGCCCTCGGTCTTCACACCCTTGCCCACCTTGAACGAGGCAACGGCATCGTCGTACCTGATGAGACACTGGGTGAACAGGTCCGCCTCGCCTTCGCGATGCACGAAGTACTCGATGTCCTTATAGTCCGTTCCCAGAATCTTCACGATGGGAAGAGACGCCAAACCGCCCCAATCATACAGAGCGCCATCGAACTTTGTGGCCTTCTTGGGGTCAAAATCCGAAGGAATCTGACTGCAGGAGACATCGATAGACTTAACCTGGCCAATGTGGCCACTGGCGATCAGAAGCAACAGATGCTCGAAGGCTGGGAAGTACAGGGTCTTCACCGCATCGAAGATGACCAGGCCCTTCTCCTCGGCCAAAGCAAAAGCCTCTTTGGCTTCAGCCTCATTCATGAACAGAGGGCCAGCGCACAGCACATGGCAGCCATGGTTCAGAGCATCCATCACCGCGTCGAAATGGCGATCGATGGAATCGAAGATGGCTACGGCGTTAATGCCCTCGTAGAACTCATCATAGGAATCTACGATGTTCAGACGGCCATCGAAGCAATCCTCAAAGTCGGAATCATCGGAAATCGCGCAATCAGCCTCGATGCCGCTGACAAACTGCATCTCCTCGAAGAACTTCTTCGAGATGCGGTTGATGCCGCGGATGCCGCACTTCACCATGGGGTTGCTGGCAGCGCGAATCTCCGTGCTGCTGACGCCACGAGTCCTCTCGAGGTACACAACCTTGCAGTAATCGCCGATGTAGTCGAACTTACCCCGCCAATCGGAACCGATAGCAAAGATATCGACATCATATTTCTGAATGTCGGCGATCTTCTGGCCTTCGTACTCCTCGATAATGACCTGATCAGCAAGGCCGGTAGCCTTAATGGCCTCGACACGCTCGAGCGTGGACTGCTGAACATTCAGCTTTCCTCGCTCCTGATCATAGGCATCAGCGGTAACGCCAACGATGAGCTTATCGCCAAGAGCCTTCGCCCGCTCTAGCAGACGAATGTGGCCATAATGCAGCAGATCATAGGTTCCGTAGGTAATTACCGTAGTCATTGCTTCCCTCCCCCAACAGTCTCTACAGCCAATAACGATCAGATGGTCCTATCTGGGGAAGCTCGAGTCCCTTGCCCTCGCTCAGGTCATAGATCTGGCGAGCCGCATACACGTCATGAATAGACATGCCCACGTTGTACACGATGATGCGCTCGTCTGCGCTTTCCCTGCCAGGCTTGGTTCCGTTCAGAACCTCAGACACCTCGGCGAAGGACTTGAACTTATCGAAGTACTTGAAGCCAGAAACCTGGCCCTCATGGTCACCGTACACCTTGTCAAAGAACAGATCGCAGTTCTGGAAGCCACGCAGGTGAACAGGAAGAACCAGAACGCCTGGCTTGAACCACTCATCCTGGCCAAGAAGCTGATCGGTGAAGGTAATGGAAGAGACCACCACGTCAGAATCGCGGATGATTTCCTCATAGGTGTCGACAATCTGGAAATCGATATTGTCGTAATGGCCAAAGCGCTGAACCATTTTCTCGGCATGGTCCTTATAGCGCAGCAGCTTTACCTTCAGGTCCTTATCCTTAAAGTGGTCGCAGAAAACCTCGAGCACGGAAATGCCGATGTTGCCGAAGCCCATCATGCCAACTTCATGGAAGTCCGGGTTAGCGAAGGTCTGCATAGCATGCACCGCGGAAGCGCCCGTACGCATAGCCGTGATCATGTTGGCGTCCATCAGGGACAGGAACTCGCCGTCGCTGTAGCGATACAAGAGCAGATGGCTTTCAAGAGATGGCGTACGGCCCATATAGCGATTCACCATCTTGGTGCCCATGGCGTCAGCACCGGGAATGATGCTGGGCATGGTGTTGTAGTACGAAGAGTCGTTGAAATGAAGGCTGATCTTCGAGGGCATAACGAACTCGTATTTATGCTGCAGAACGTACTCTGCCCAGTCGTACCACTGATTGGGAGCGATGTTCAGGTCGACGATATCCTGATGGGTGATGAACTTCATGAATATCCTCCTAGTGAATGATTCCGCGCTGAACCAGAGCGTCGAAGGCCTGAACCAGAGCGATGTTGTCGTCTACCGTAAGGTTGCCGATATGGCCAACTCGGAAGGAATCATGGGCATGGTCACCGCCGTTGGGGCATACCCAGATGCCGTATTCGTCTTTCAGGGTCTCAAAAATCTCGCGAGCATCGCAGGTGGGGGCCAGCAGAGAGGTCACCGCATTAGAGGGCGAACTCAGGTTCATCTGGAAGGGCAAGTGAGCAATACGTGCACGGAAATCCTCAGCAAGAGCAGCGCAGCGCTCCTGCTCGGCAATAGCGCCACCGCGCTCCTTAAGCTCGCGCAGGCGGGCGTTGATCTGCAACAGAACGGAAACGGCAGGCGTGAAGGGCGTCTGGCCGCGAAGGCCGTTTTCAAGCAGCAAGCCGAAATCGAGATACATGCACTTCATGGGAATGCGCTCCACACGCTCGAGCGCTGCAGGAGCCAGAACCACAACGGAGATGCCCGGAGGGCATGCGAGAGCCTTCTGGGAGCCCGTAAGGACAATGCCAGCTCCCCACTCTTCCATGTCGAGAGGGTCGGCCAAGAACGAGCTGATAGCATCAACGATGAGGTACAAGTCGTTGCGCTTGCAGAACTCGCTGATGAGCTCAGGGTTATAGCGGATGCCCGTAGAGGTCTCGTGAATGTTCACCAGGAATGCGGTGTAGCCCTGGTTCTCATAGGGAGCGAGATCCTCACTGGTAAGAGGGCAGCCCCTCTCAAGCTCGATGACGGTGTGGGGAATCCCATGGAGCTCCAGGAGCTGCACGAAGCGAGCGCCAAAACTACCACCATTCACCACGAGCGCCTTGTCGTTGGAATCGAGGGTGTTGATAACGGATGCTTCCATAGCGGCAGTGCCCGAACCAGTGACGAACACGGTGCGAGAGCCTTCGGGGGCATGAGCGAATTCCTTAACAAGAGCCTCGTTCTCCAGCATTACCTGGGAAAACTCATCCGTCCTGAAATAAGGAGTGTCCTGCGCTCCGATAGCTTTCACGCAATCGTCAGATTGAACCGGGCCAACCGTAAAGTTGATCATGGAGAATCCCTTCACCTTCCAAAATATTTGCCGAACAACCTGCCGAAAAACCGCAGAAGCAGGTCGTCGTTGTGATGCATACAGCTGATTATACCGTTACAGCCGATATTCCCCACAGAACCACGGCATTTGCAGAAAACGCCTGCTAGGAAACCCCAGCAGGCGTCACGCAACCATGTGGTCGCGAGAGGTATCGCGATTGCCACGTCAGGGCTCGCTCGATTTCAGAGCCTGTCGCTCGCTCGTCGCGAAAACACCTTAGCCCCCTCAGCCCCTATCCTTCGTCAGCAACTTCCTTAGAAGAGGACTTCTTAATGCCCTTGCTCACGAAATCCTGGTAGTCCTCGTAACCATCCACCCACTGCTGATAGGTGTCGTCGCCACGATGGTCGGTCAGGTTGTAGGTGTCCTTCAGATACGATGCCAAGTAGCTGGTGTACTTCTCTGCACCCAGATAGTTGCAGTGGTTCTTGTTGTAGAAGTCCGTCGTGTGGTCGAGTCCCAACTTCGCGAACATCTCATCGGAGTTGAAGTTCAGGCAATCCCAACCCTGGTCTTCCACAAACTTCTGAATGGCGTTCAGGCTCTTGGACTTGTCGTAGGTCTCGCAAACCTGAGGAGCCAGCACGAAGAGCACATGGGCATCGAGGGTCTCGCAGTAATCGAGCAGATCCTGCAAGTGCTCCTCCTGCACGTCGGTGAGCTTGCCCACCCTATCGGTGAACTTGCTCTCGCCCAGAGCCACCTGGCTCAGAGTCACGCTTCCGCAGGCGAAGCCCTGCATGGTGTTGTAGGGCTTGTTCAGCAACAGGTCGTCGACGGTCATGGTGCCATCGGTGGCGCGGCCGTGATACTTAATGACGGGGAACACGTAGTCCCACTTGTTGTCGTCGTAGGAACCGGGCTCTAGCTGCTCGCTCATGACCTGCAGGGATTCCTCGATCATGCCCATGCGGTTAGGGCTCAGCAGGCTCACGGAATCGATGGGCCTACGGCAGTTCTCCTCGGCCAGCATCTCGCCGTCCTTCAGAAGCGGGCGCAGCTCGATGACGAACACCTCAGGGTTCTGCCTGGTCTGGAATTCGTCCATGAGGTTGTCGTACAGGAACAGCGGCGTGTTCTGAATGCCGAAGGTGAAGGTGGAAACGCCCTCCTCCTCGAAGGCCTGGGGGTTCACAAAGAAGCGGCTGGCGGCGCTGGTACCAATGTAGGCCACATCTACCGAGTCCTCGGGGGTGTCATAGAAAGCCGCGAAGGCACCGGTGTTCTGCACGCTTCCCTGCATGCTGAAGGCCAAATTCGCCCACACGAAGGTGGCGCCCACCAGAGCCGTGAACACCACAGCGCAGATGGCGTTGCGCAGAGGATGGCGCTTCTTGTCCTGCTTGTCGTTCATCTCTTCAGCCATGGGGCTCCTACCTGTTCATGAGCTCTTTGCGCTTGATCTTGCCGTTGAAGGTGCGGGGGATCTCCGGCAGCACTTCCACGGACTGGGGCTGCTTGTTGGCGTCGATGGCCACCTGCAGGAACTTCCGGAACTCCTTGGCGTCGTACTCGGCGCCCTCTTCCAGAGAGATGTACAGCTTGGGAACCTGGCCGGAGATGGGGTCGGTGACCGGGATCAGGGCGCAGTCCTTCACGATGGGGCTCTTGCCCACGGCGCTCTCAACCTCCTCGGGGGAGATCTTCACGCCGCCGAAGTTGATGACGTCGTCCTTGCGGCCCAGCATGTACACCAGGCCGTCCTCGCCGATGTAGCCCAGGTCCTTGGTGTAGATGAAGCCGTCGGCCATGGCCTCAGCGGTGAGCTCGGGGGCCTTGTAGTAGCCCATCATGTTGATGTCGCCGGAGCTGGCCAGAAGGCCCAGGTTATCGGGAGAGGACTGGATGGGCTTACGGTCGTCGTCTACCACCACGAAGTTGGCGTTGGTGGTGGGGCGGCCGATGCAGTTGCGCTTGCCGCTCATGCTGGCGAACTCCAGCAGGCAGGAGCAGCCGGCCTCGGTTGATCCGTAGAAGTTGTACAGGCGGGTCTTGGGCAGCAGCCTGGCCAGGTGCAGCTTGTCGTCCTCGGCCAGAGGGGCGCTTCCCAGCTGCACGTAGTCGAGCTTGTCGGCGTAGTCGCCCAGGCGGTCCTTCGAGAGCCTGAAGATGATGGACAGCATGGAAGGTGCCAGGTCCATGGCGGTGGCGTGGTACTCGTCCATGAGGTTGAACATGCGCTTGATGGCCACCACGCCGTCGCAGAACACCACGGAAGAGCCGTTCACCAGGTTGGAATAAGTGCGGCGCAGGCCGTGGGAGTGGCTGGTGGGCATGGGGATGACCTCCACGTTGTCATCGCCCATCTGCAGGCCGCGGACCACGTTCTCGGCGATGGCCATGTTGTTGCGGTGGGACAGCATGATGCCCTTCGACTTGCCGGTGGTGCCGGTGCTGAACAGGATCTCGGCCATGTCGGTCCCCTGAGGGAAGGCCAGATCGCCGCAGGGCTCCTGGCCGGCGAAGTCGCAGACGGTGCGGATGTCGAGGCTGGGGACGCCGGCAGCGGGGTCCGCCTCCTTCTCGGCGATGTAGAGCTTCGCGTCGGTCTCGGCGATGATTTCCAGCTGGCGGGCGACGGCCACGTTGCGCTCGAGGGGCACGGGCACGATGCCGGCGTAGTGCATGGCCAGCATGGCGATCATGTACTGCACGCTCTGGTTGCACTCCATGACCACGAAGGTGCCGCGGGGCAGGTCGCGGCGCAGGTAGGAGGCGAAGCCGACGATGCAGTCCCAGGCCTGGCCATAGGTCAGGCTCATGCGGGCATCAGCCAGGGCCAGCTTCTCAGGGTTCTCGGCGGCGTGGGCAGCGACGCATTCCACCACCGAGCTGAGCTTGAAGCGGGAGTCGAGATCCATACGTAAAACCTCTCTTTAGAGCTTGAAGCGGGAGTCGCGGTTCACGGCGAAACCCTCTTAGAATCCGCGGTAAATGAATGTGGAAGCGCTGTAGCCGGGGCCGTACACGCCCAGCAGCAGCACCGCCAGGAACAGTCCCAGGTACAGGGCCCAGCGAACGGGCAGGGACAGCTTGTCGATGAGGTTGCGCACCTCAGCCCCGGTCTCGGCGTCGCCCTCGCCCTGGGCGCGTCCGGAGACGATGCCCTTCTTCTTGTCGGCGTGGGCGGCCTTGGCCCTGTTCTCCTCGCGCTCGGCGATGAAGCTCACGATGAACCACACGATGCAGGCCAGGGCGATGACAACGTAGTCCCCCATCCCCAGGCCGAAGGAGCTCACAGTGGCGCGGAAAGGCTCGACGCTGGTGACGGCGAAGAGGGAGCCCATCATCGAGAAGGCAACGCCGGCGGAGGCGGCACGGGGGAAAGCGCGGCCCAGGGACACGATGAGGAAGGTGCGCACGACCTTGAAGACGTGCCAGCCCTTGCTCTCGATGTTCACCCGAAGCTTCTTGGCCCAGATCTCGAAGTAGGGCTCAAGCAGCAGGGAGCCCACGATGATAAGGCCGTTGTACCAGCCGTACAGCACGTACTTCAGGTCAGCGCCGTGCCACAGGCCGATGATGGTGAAGGTGGCCATCTGGGCCACGATCACGGGGAACAGCTTGCCCACCCTATCGCCCAGGATGCCGCGGAGATTCTTGCCCAGCTTGCCGAAGAACTTCGACAGGGAGATGGGGAAGAAGATGTAGTCGCGGGTCCAGAAGCTGAGGGACATGTGCCAGCGGCGCCAGAACTCCGACAGGCTGTCGGCGAAGTAGGGTCGGCGGAAGTTGTGGGGCATGTCGATGCCCATGAGGCGGGCAACGCCGCGAGCGATGTCCACACCGCCGGAGAAGTCCGCGTAGATGACGATGGAGTAGAAGATCAGGGCAACTGCCACCGCCCAGCCGGAGTACTCGGTGTAGGAGTCGAACACCGAGGCCACCAGGATGGCGCAGCGGTCCGCGATGACCAGCTTCTTGAAGAAGCCCCACAGCATGAGCTGGGCGCCATGGCACAGGTTCTCGTACTTGAGGTCGTGACCCTCGTAGAGCTGGTGGGCCAGGTGGTCATGGCGAGGGATGGGGCCCTGAATGATCTGGGGGAAGAAGGACGTGAACAGTGCGAACTTGGCGATGTTGGTGTCCGGGGCGTACTTCTCACGGTACAGGTCGATGATATAGGCAGCCGACTGGAAGGTGTAGAAGGAGATGCCCAGGGGGATCAGAATGCCGGCCTCGAAGGTAAAACCGATGACGTCGGACAGGGCGGCCAGGTACACGCTGAAGTACTTCAGCACCGCCAGGATGCCGAAGTCGATGATCAGCGCCACGGCCACCACGCCGCGCTTGCGCTTCTTGGCCTTTGCCTTCAGCTCCTTCTTGGCGCTGCGATCGAGCTCGGCCTTGTGCTCTTCTATATATAGCTTGGTCTCGTCGTTCACCTTGCCCAGGAACAGTCCCGCGAAGAACGTGACCACGGTGGTGGCCAGCAGGAACACCAGGGTATCGGCGGAGGAGATGAGGTAGAAGGCATAGCTGCCCACCAAGAGCACGACCCAGCGGGCCTTCTTGGGGAAGGCATAGTACGCAACCACCACCACCGCCACGAAGACGAGGAAGGGGAAAGATGTGAATGTCATAGGATGCTAAGCGACCTCGGATTACATGCCGGAGATCAGCTCGACCATGGCGTCGACGGAGTTGAAGTTCTCGGGCAGCAGGTCATCGGGGGAGATGTCCACGTCGAACTCGTCGTTCAGCTCGGAGACGATGGCCACGATGTCGAGGGAGGTCAGCAGGCCCCCGTCTACCAGCTCAGTCTCGGACTCGAAGTCGATGTCGGAACGAATGTCCTGCAGAATCTCGAGAATGGTATCCCTCATGTTTCACTCCTTTTGCAATGCGCCGGCCCCTTTTGGGCGCAGCAAACCCGTAAATACGCAATCGAAGCAATTTTAGCCATTCACCCCTGCCGTTTCTACCCCTTCACTGTTTCGGCACGAGCAGTGGAAGAAGCCTTCGGCCAGCGCTGCCGCACGGTCAAGAGCCACTGATGCAATTAGGGGCGTCGGGAGAAACCGAGCCCGGCCCCACCCGCTTCGCTCTGGGAAGGCCAGGCTCGGCCCTCCCGACGCCCTCACCGCTCCCCCGCTCTTGAAATGGCGGCAGCCTTGCCGCCGGGAAACGAAAAGGCCCGCCGAAGCGGGCCGAATGCATGACGCTTTCTATGCGAGATGAGGCTGCCGAAGCAGCCGACACCGCCGAAGCGGGCCTTCCAGAACTTAGTGACCTTCCTGCACCAGGGGCCTGGTCATGAGCTCCACGATGGTCTCGTCGACGTTCTTGCCGCCGGTGATGAGCTTCTGCACCGCTTCCATAATGGGCATCTCGATGTTGTGCTCGGCAGCCAGTTTCAGCAGAGGACCCACCGCATGGGCGCCTTCCACCACCATATGGCGACGCTCCTCGTACTCGGCGACGCCAATGCCCTCCTGAGCGAAGGCAACGCCGTAGGAGCTGTTGCGAGAATGGGTGGAATTGCAGGTCACGTCGAGGTCGCCCACGCCGGCAAGGCCCAGGCAGGTATCCATGGTGCCGCCGCAGGCAGTGACCAGACGGCAGATTTCACGCAGGCCGCGGGTCATGAGCAGAGCCACCGCGTTATCGCCCAGGCCCAAGCCGCGGGCGATGCCGCAGGCAATGGCGATGACGTTCTTAGAGGCGGCGCACAGGCTCACACCCGTGGGGTCATCGGAAATGTACAGGCGGAAGAAGCTGTTAGAGATGGCATGCTGGAAGAACTTGGCCACCTCCTGGTTCTTGCAGGCAACCACCGCACCGGCGATGTTGCCCTTGGAAAGCTCCTCGGCGTGGTTAGGGCCAGCGAGAACGGCGATGCGCTCCTCCCCGCCCAGGATGTTGCAGGCCACCTTCACGAAGGTCTCCCCCGACTCGGGGTCGAGGCCCTTCGACAACAGCAGCACCGGGGTGTCGTCAGCAACGCAACCGGCCATCTGCTGCAGCACGCCGCGAACGCCGAAGGAGGGAGTCACCACGATGACGCCATCGGCGCCGGACACGGCGTCGGCCACCTGGTGGGTTGCGTACACGCCGGTAAGATCGCACTCGGGCAGAAGTACGGCATTGTGATGGGTCTCGTTAATGGCCCGCGCCTCCTCTTCCTTGAAGGCCCACATGCGCACGTTAATGCCGGACTCTCGGAGCATCCAGGCAATGGCCGTACCGAAGGAGCCAGCTCCCATGACGGCGATAGTCTTGTTCTGCAAGGCGCTTTCCTTTCCCCTTTGCCCGAACAATCAGGCGGTCACACCTTATACACATACGAAAACGGGCGCTTTGCGCCCTTCTTTGCAACAGGACGCGAGGCGTCCTCTATGGCTCAGAACGTCTCGCACCAACCGCAGCATGGGTGCTTCGCGTCCTTGATAATCAAACATTAGACCATACCCGTCGAAAAAGTCACCTCTTCCGACGGGTATTCCATAACTAACGCTTTATTTCGAGACCGACCGGGGCTGGCCCCCTTTCGCAACCAGCGAGGGCCAGCCCCTTTCGCGTTTCGCGAGGGTCAGCGTCTTCGGCGGCCAGCGAGGACCGAGCCCTTCACACACGCAGGGACCCGAGCATCGGGTCCCTGCGCTAAGCCCTCTGGCGTTGTCGCCTCACGCTATGCGGCAACGTAGGCGCCATCCACCATCTTGTACTTGGTGATGGTGTTGACGGTGTAGTCGTAGATGGCGATATCGGCCTTGGTGGTGTCAGCGAACTCTACCAGGAAGCAGGAATGCCCCTCGGCGCACAGGTCGGTCACCTCAGGCTCGTAGGCATCAGTGACCTTGGTGAAGAACAGCTCGAAGAGGTCGCCGCCCATGATGCTGCCCTTGTTGGCGATGCGAGTACCGAAGTAGGCCTTAGTGTTACCGGCCTTGTAGGCCTGGTTCAGAGTGCTGTTAGACATGCCGGAAACGTACACGTCTGGGTAGAAGAACAGGATCAGCTCAGCAGGGATAGAGCTCTCAAGATCATGAATGCCCAGGCTGTCGAGCTGCTTCTGCTTCTCGGGGTACAACTTGGTAGGCGTTGCAGGGTGTCCCTTGTAGTAGTACTCGTAGCCGGAGCCGTAGTACTTCTTGGTGAAGGCGGCGAACTCCGTGAAGTTGGTCTCGGAGGTCACGCGGGAGCCCATGAGCACCATGACCTTCTTGCCGTTCTTCACCGCAGCGCTGAACATGTCATTGCTGAAGTGATACAGCTTCTTAAAGGAAGCGGCGTGGCCCTCGTCCTTAATGCTGGTCAGCATGCCGTTCATGCTCTTCTCTTCCATAGTGTTAAGAGCGGACTGCAAGAAGGCGCTGTCCTGGGAGGCGAAGGTACCGCTCTTGCGGCTGACCCACCACTTCACGTTGCTCGACTCGTTCACCGCAACGTAGGCGTACTTGCTCATGCCCAGCACGTTGTTGTTGATGTGGTACTTCAGGTTCTTGTAGCTGACCTTGTGGCCCGCCTTCCAGCTAGCCTTCATCATGTTGTACTCACCGGCCATGCGGTCGTACACAGACTGAGCGTTGGTGCCGCCGTACACGCCGTTAAACCAGTAGTAGGAGCCGGAGCCGTCGGTGATGAGGGTCACGTCGTACTTGCTCTCGGAGAGCTTGTTGGCCAGGGCCAAGTCGAAGATGCCCTGCACGTAGTTGTCGGCGAAGTAGAAGTGGAATTTGCTGTTCTTGTTCATCTGCTTCAGGTCGGCCACATAGGCGGCGGTGCGCTTGATCTTGGCGGTGAAGCTTCCCTTCTTGGGAGAAGAGGCCAGAGGGTTGGCGTACACGTTCTTGGGCAGGGCGTTCCAATTATAGGAATCGTCACGCGACAGCTCGATGATGGTGGGGATCGCCTTGCCGTTGGCACCCTTCATCACGGAGTCATCCCACAGGGACAGGGAGAAGAACAGGGGGCCGAAGCTGCCGTTGAACACGCCGATGTTGTACTCGGATGCCACCACGCCCACATTCTTCAGGGTGGTCTTGTGAATGGTCTTGCCCTTCTTGTTCACATAGCGGACCTCGACCTTGTACTTGCCGTAGGCAGGGGCCGAGAAGGTGAACTTGCCGGTCTTCTTGTCGATCTTCTTCACCGGCACGTTCTTCACCCGCTTGGTGAGGGTAGAACCGTTGTAGCTCATGGTTGCCACAACCTTCACCTTGGCCACGCCAGCTTTCTTCACCTTGGCCAGGTTCTTCAGCTGCACGGTAACCGTGCGGGAATCGACGGCGTTCTGCTTAGCCGCCACGGTATAGATACCGTCAGTCTTCTTCACGGCCTTCGTGGTGACCGTTGCCGCAGATGCCACTGCGGGAATGGCGATGGCAAGCAGCGCAGCGGTCAAAAACATGACCACGGCCACGCGCATCGTCTTCAATGCCTGAGCCATAGCTCCCCTTTCCTCGTCATGAGCGCAAAGAGCGCTTGCGCCTTCAATCTCTTTTTCGATTATAGGCGCGCCCCTCGTGCAGGCCCTCTGTAGATTCCTCGCCGCAGCGCAAACACTGGTATAATTCACACGTATTTACGCAAATGACCACACCGTTTTTACGCGGGAGGGATACCCAACCACTATGAACATAAAGGCCGTACCGGGAACCATCGCCAAGGCTGCAAAGCTCCTTGGCCCGAAGAGCGACATTCAACCCATGATGAAGTTCTACTACGGTGACTACTTCATCCATGAAAAGGTGAGGAAGAACACCATCCTCTTCGAGTCATTCCACGGGCGCAACATCTCAGACTCCCCCCTGTACCTGCTGCAGGAGTTCCTGAAGACCGAGGAGTCGAAGGACTTCACCATCTACTACTCCACCTCGAATCGCGAGGCGCACCAGAAGTTCGTCGATGAGCACCATCTGCCCGTGACCCTGGTAGACATTAAGTCGAAGAAGTACGCCGAGGTCCTGGCCACCTGCCAGTACCTGGTGAACAACAGCTCCTTCCCCGCCTACTTCATCAGGCGCAAGGGCCAGCACTACCTGCAGACGTGGCACGGCACGCCCCTGAAGACCTTGGGCAAGCGCATGCGCCTGGGCATCGAGAGCATGTACAACGTGCAGCACAACTTCCTGCAGGCCGACAAGCTCCTGTTCCCCAACGAGTTCACCCGCCACGTCATGATGCGTGACTACAACCTCGAGGATCTGTACACTGGCAAGGTGGCCATGTGCGGCTACCCCCGCAACTCCGTCTTCTTCCAGACCGAAAAGGCCGCCGAGATCCGCGATCGCTACGACCTGAACGGGTTGGAATGCCTGGCCTACATGCCCACTTGGCGCGGCACCAGCAACCACGACATTCAGATCGACTCCTATCGCGACGAGGTCCTGGCCCAGTTCGACATCATCGACGCTCAGCTCCGCGACGACCAGCGCATCTTCGTGAACTTCCACCCCTTGGTGGCCAACGAGATCAGCCTGGGCGACTACAAGCACATCCTGCCCTTCCCCGCCGACGCGGACAACTACGAGTTCCTGAACGCCATGGACGGCCTGATCACGGACTATTCCAGCGTGTTCTTCGACTTCTCCGTCACCCGCAAGCCGGTCATCCTCTTCATCTACGACGTAGAGGAGTACATGCACGACCGCGGCACCTACCTCGACATTCAGTCCCTGCCCTTTGCCCAGGTGAAGAAGGCAGAAGACCTTGCTCAGCTCATCGCCAGCGGTCAGTACAAAGGCTGCTCCTACGCCAACACCGACTACGAGCGCGACTTCCTGCAGTACGAGACCGCCGACAACTCCCGCAATGCCCTGAGCTTCCTGTTCAACGACGACTGCAAAGATGTGGAAGTTCGCGACTACCAGGCCAACAAGGACCGCACCTGGCAGATTGTCCGGGTGGAAGAGCAGCACACCATCGAGCAGATAGATACCATCTGCAGGTCTATAGACCCCGAGAAGCAGATCGCCGTGTTCTTCCGCGGCGACTTCACCCAGGAGAAGTCCGCCTTCCTGCACGATAACTACCGCGACGCCTTCAACTTCGTCTTCATCACCAAGACCACGCCTCGCTCCGTGTCCGAGGAGCTGCGCAAGCCCTTCTCAAAGAAGGTGAAGAAGCGCCTCGAGGCCCGCGAGCGCCGTCGCGTCTTTGCCGACCTGCCCCTAGGCAAGTTCTTCCGCACCACCTTCGCCTGGGAAGAGGGCGCCTACGTAAACCCTGAGAAGACGGAGTCACTGCCCTGCAAAGCTACGGTGGAAGACGCCACCCTGACCGCCACCTGGGACGATGCCGCCCACGTGCCCACCCATCTGTTCCTGACCAACCGCAACAACATCCTCTGGGTCCGCGAGCTCACCGAGGCAGAGCAGCAGAACCGCTGCTTCACCGAGGACTTCGCCAGCTTCCACAATGAGAAGCGCCTGAAGGAGAAGAGCAAGCTGAAGATCGGACTGGGCCGCTACGAG
>JAQXVU010000083.1 GCA_029225085.1 Eggerthellales bacterium
ACGAGGTGTACGAGACTCTCGCCCAGCAGTTCTCCTTCGTGCGCGAATCGGTCATAGAAGATCTGGAATTCTCCGGCGCCGTGAACCACGTGTTCTTCGCACGGGAATAAGAGCAGAGCTGGGGCCCAGGCTCACGCTCAAGCGCATCACTCCCTACCCCAGCTGCACCACGCGCGTGGCGACTCGAGCCGTGAGATCAGGGGAATGGCTCACCAGCACCATGCCGATGCCCTGCTCTGAAGTCTCGCGCACCAGGAAATCCCAAAGCTGTGCCTGGGTCACTGCATCGAGCATCGTGGAAATCTCGTCCGCGATCAGGTACTTTGGCCGGGCCGTCAGCGCACGAGCAATGCAGAAGCGCTGCATCTCGCCGCCGGAGAGCTCATGAGGAAAGCGATCCATCCAGCGACGCTGAATCCCCAAAGCCTCGATGATCCGCGGGTCAGCCGCGCCAGCCTCAGCCAGGGACTCCCGCATGCGCATGCGAGGGTCCAGCACCTTCTCGGGATGCTGCCAAATCAGCTGCACAGGGCACACGCCGCGCTTGGGAAGCGGCTCGCCGTCCACCAGCACCTGCCCCGCCGACGGCTGCAGGTACCCGCTGAGAATCTGGCACAGCGTCGTCTTGCCAAACCCCGATGGAGCCTGCAGCGCAACGCGCTCATCAGGGGAAACGCTGAGGTTGATGCCGCAATAAATCTCGCGTCCCTTCTTGTACGCAAACGAAACGTCCCGCGCCTCTAGCATGATCCCTCCTCGCGTTTTGTGGAAGTTCGCTCCGCGAACCCGCTGGCACCTGCGCCCTCGCTGTCGCCCGCGAACCCGCCGGCACCTGCACCCTCGCCGCGCTCCGCGTTCGCATCCGCCTCGAATCTCTCGTCCGCGCCATACACGCGGAAATCGTGCTCCGGCAGCGCATGCCACAGCGCACGGGTAAATGGATGCTCCAGCGTCTCCGGCGACGCAAAAGCCGAAACCGGCGCCTCCTCTATCACCGTGCCATCCTTGAACACCGCCACGCGATCGGCGATGCCCAGGGCCAACTGAATATCGTGAGTGATCAGCAGCACACCGCCGCCCTGGTCAGCGAACTCTCGGAAATCCGCCAGCGCCTTCAGCGCCAGCGGGAGGTCCAGTCCCGGCGTCGGCTCATCCGCCACAATGAGCTTCGGCGCATCCATCAGCGCGCAGCACAGCAGCACGCGCCTGGCCATGCCACCAGAAAGCTCGTGAGGATACAAATCCGCCACCGATTCGTTCAGACCGTACCGCGCGAACAGCTCCCGCCGCAGCTCTGTGCGGGCGGCAGCCTCCTCGGCGGAATACCCGAAGCCCTCGGCCTGCTTTCCCACGGTCATCAGCGGGTTCAGATGGTTCACGCTCTGCGGGACCAGAGAGATTCCCCTACCCCGCAGCCCAGCCAAGCCCGCCGCGTCCTGACGCTGACCATCGAACCAAATCTCACCTGTG
Organism: Eggerthellales bacterium; assembly: GCA_029225085.1. Classification (GTDB taxonomy): domain Bacteria; phylum Actinomycetota; class Coriobacteriia; order Coriobacteriales; family Eggerthellaceae; genus JAQXVU01. The sequence continues at coordinate 1,471 of JAQXVU010000083.1, forward strand.
ACCTGGGAATTCGGCTCGAACTGACCCATGATGGCATCCGCCAATAGCGTCTTGCCCGAACCCGATGCGCCCACCACGGCCAGAATCTCCCCCGCGTGCACCGACACGTTCAGGTCGCTGATGACCTTCACAAACCGCTGCTTCGCCTTAAAGAAAGAAGCATCCGGGTCGTACATGCGAAAAGCCACCGACAAATTCTGCACCTGCAGCAAATGGTGCCCGCCAGCGTGCTGCGACCCCGCCGCGTGCGAATGATGGTGGTGCCGCGCTTGGCCCTCGTGGCTGTGCGCCTCATGCTCGAATTCCTGCATACCCATCACCTACTCCTGCGCGCTATGAGGATCCAACAGCTTGCGCAGGTTCGACCCGCACACGTCGAACAGCAGCACCGTCGCAACCAGGGCCAGACCCGGGAAGATGGCCAGCCACCACATACCGCTGCTCAGATACGCCATGCTCTCGGACAAAATCACGCCAATCGCCGGCTGCTCGGGAGGCAGTCCGAAGCCCAAAAACGTCACCGACGCCTCGTGCAAAATAGCGTGAGGGAACAGCAAGATCAGGCCCACCAGATACTGAGGCAGCACGTAGGGCACCATATGATGCAGGGCGATCTTCAGCGGGCTCTGCCCCAGCTTCTGGGCCGTCGCCACATACGCGCTCTGCTTGCACTGCAGAATCTCCGCGCGAATAACCCTCGTTAAGCTGGGCCAATGGGTCACCGCCACGCCAATGGCCACGCCCCAAAAGCCCTTGCCCAGCGCGTAGCTGATGAGGATGATCAGGATGATGTGGGGCACGCCCATGCACAGGTCTACCAGCCAGGTGACAAACGCATCAACCTTCTTGCCGCCAAGCGCAGCCGCCGTACCCAGCACCAGGGCAATCAGCGACGACACCACCGCGGCCATCAGGCCAATGAGCACGCTGGTCGAAAGTCCCGCCAGCGTCCGCAGGAACATGTCCCGTCCCATCTGGTCAGTGCCGAAAGGATGCGCCAGGCTGGGCCCCTGGTTCTTGATGGCAAAATCCGCCACGGTCGCCGCGTCGCTCACCGCAAGGCCCGCCACCACAATGGCCGCAAGCGCAACGCCCGCGCCCACGCAGGCCGCCAGAGTCCTCGTGCGATTGGCCATCTTCAGCGACTTGGGGCGATACAGCACCGGGTTCACATCGCGGTCGCGACGGTCAGCATTCCCGTCGCCCACGTTCGTATTCTTGTGGAAGTTGGCGCTGCCGCTCTCACGGAGTACCTGCTCATCGACGCCGCAGTGCTCTCGCTCGCAATCACAGCCGAAGCCCTGCTCACCACTGAATTTCTGCTCATCCGCCTTCATCCTACGCATGATCGGCCCCCCTCCGAATTCGAGGGTCCACCACGCCATACAGGATATTGGCAATCATGTTGCCCAGGAACACCAGCGCCGCGCACAAAATGGCGATGGCCACCAGCAGCGACGCATCGCCACCCAGACCTGCGGTAATGGTGGCCTGGCCCAGCCCGGGATAGGAGAACACCTGCTCTACCAGCACCGATCCGCCCACAATCTCAGAAATGGAGGCAAACTGCAGCGTCATCGCAGGCAGCAGCAGGTTGCGCAAACCATGATGGCGCACCGCCTCCCACAGGCTCAGGCCCCTGGCCTGGGCAAATCGCATGTAGTCGCTCTCTAGCACGTCGATGGTCTTCTCGCGGGTATGCAGCGCGATGTTGGCAACGCCCACCACCGACAGCGTCAGCGCTGGCAGCACCATATGGTGAATGCTCTGGAAGATGGTCACGTCGGCCGCCGCCACACCAATGGGGGCCGAGAAACCAATGGGGAACCAATGCAGGCTCACAGCGAAGACCATGAGCACCAGCAGACCCACCCAGAAGGTGGGAGTCGCGGCCAGCAGATAGCAGTAGCCCTTCACAATCTTGTCGAAGATGCTTCCCCGCTTCACACCGGCGATCACACCCAGGACGAAACCCAGCACGCCGCTGATGAGCCAAGCCACTGCCAGCAACGCCAGGGAGTTCGCAGCCCTATGAGCGACAACCTCGGTCACCGGTGCGTTAAAGCGCAGCGAGGTTCCCAAATCGCCTTGCAGAGCGGAAGCCAGCCAGTTCAGATAACGCTCCCAAATGGGCAAGTCAGTGCCCCAATAGGAAGCAAGCTGTGCACGCTTCGCCTCGCTCATAGACATCAGCGCTTGCTGGCCCACGTTGGCCTGCACCGGGTCTATGGGCGAAAGGCCCACCAGCACGAAGGTCACCACGCTCACGGCGAACATGAGCAGCAAGAACTTCGCCACGTATGCAAGTGCGGTGCGCAATCATCCTCCCTTTTCATTGTGGAAGCGGCGGGCGGGCTATACGCCCGCTCCTTATGCCCAGCTCCACTTATCGACGTTGTTCACCAGGGACCAACCATGTCCGTGAGGATGGGGCTTCTGCTCGGCAACCTGCAGACCCTCGCGAGAGAAGTACAGGTGGTCGATGTTGGCCAGCCAGATCCAGGTAGATGCACCCTGTGGCGCCACGCCGGTCAGAGTCTCCTCATCCCACTGGGCCTTCTGGTACAACTCGTAGGAGTCCTCGATCTTGGGAGCAGCCAGGGCGGCATCAAGGTAGCCGTCCACGGTGTCGTTATCGTAGCAGGCCACGTTTCCCCAACCCGAGGAATAGGTGAGTTCGTACAATTCCACCGGCGCATTGGAGCCCCAGCCCCACAAAATGGGCGTGTCGAACTCGTGGGGGTACAAGTCCGTATCCCAATCGCCGCCTGCCACCTGCACCTCGATGCCCAGGGCAGCCATCTGGTTGGCGAATTCGGTGGCCAGAGCCTGACGCACGGAATCTCCTGCCGCATACATAAGGGTGAAGGAAGCGCGGACGCCGTCCTTCTGCAAGACGCCGTCGTCGCCAGCCACCCAGCC
>JAQXVU010000084.1 GCA_029225085.1 Eggerthellales bacterium
GCGACGGGTGACCAGGCGAGCCTCGCCATCCTTCACGAAGACGATGCCAGGACGAGGCTGGCCGTTGTAGTTGCTTGCCATGGTGTAGCAGTAAGCGCCGGTAGCGAAGACCACGGCGATGTCGCCCACCTCAGGCGTCTGAATAGACCCGGATGCCACCACGGCGTCACCGCTCTCGCAGTGCTTGCCAACCAGGGTGACCACCCTGTCGCGAGGCTGGCCGGCCTTGTTGGCGATGCAGGCCTCGTACTCGGAGCCGTACATGGCGGTGCGCACGTTGTCGGACATGCCGCCGTCGATGGCCACGATGTTGCGGATGTCGGGCAAGGTCTTCAGAATGCCCACGGTGTACAGGGTGATGCCGGCGTTGGCCACCAGCGACCTGCCAGGCTCAACGCACAGGCGAGGCTCCTTCACGCCCAGCTGCGCGCAGTACTTCTTCACGGCGTCGGCGTTTATCTTAGCGAAGGTCTCGATGCTGGAAGGCTTGTCCTCGGCGGTGTAGGCGATGCCCAGTCCGCCGCCCATATCAAGGTCCTCGGCCTCGAAGCCATAGGCCTCCTTCACCTTGGCCAAGAAGTTCACCATGACCTCGATGGCCTCCTCGAAGGAGTGCAGCGCGAAGATCTGGCTGCCAATATGGCAGTGGAAGCCCTTCAGGCAGACATTCTCAGCTTCCAAAGCGTCCTTCACGCACTTGAAAGCGAAGTCGTCCTTCACGGTGAAGCCGAACTTGGAGTCCTCGCAACCGGTGCGGATAGCGTCGAAAGTGTCGGCCTCTACGCCTGGGGTGATGCGCATGAGGATGTTCTGGGTCACGCCCAGCTCGCCAGCGATGCGGCTGATGCGGCCCAGCTCGATGCGGGAGTCGACCACGATGCGGCCTACACCTGCGGAAATGGCCTCGCGAAGCTCGGTCTCGGTCTTGTTGTTGCCGTGAACGAAGACCTTTTCCATAGGGAAGCCAACGGCCTGGGCAACGGCAAGCTCGCCGCCGCCGGAAACGTCGAGGCAGAGGCCCTCATCCATGACCAGCTGCAGAACGGCCTTGTTCAGGAAAGCCTTGGAAGCGTAGATCACGTCGGAATTGGGGTACTCGGCGCGGAAGGACTTCATGTAAGTGCTCATGCGATGGCGCAGGTCAGCCTCGTCGAAGACGTAGAGCGCGGTGCCCTGGGTGCGGGCCAGCTCGACCATGTCGACGCCACCGACGAAGAGGTGGTTATCGCGAACCTCAGCGGTCATGGGCAGAACAGCGCCGAGATCTGTAGTGGTGCGCATATCGGCAGGCTTATTGGGATCGAATGCAGGGAGAGACATGCTGGTTACTCCTTCTGTAGCAACGTGGGTATGTACGTGGTTTCCGACGTGAAATGATACCCTATTGAAAGCCCTCATTCGGGCCTTACCATGTTGCAATCTGATGAACGGGAGCCCCATGCTGCAAATCACCGTTATCGCCGTCGGCAAGCTGAAAGAGAGGTTCTGGCGCGAAGCCTGCGACGAGTACCTGAAGCGCCTGAAGGCCTACGCCAAGGTCTCCGTGGTAGAGCTCCCGGACAGCAACGCCCAACGCGAGGCCGCCCTCATCACCGAGGCGCTGGGGAAGCTTCCCGCCGACGCCCACAAGATCCTTCTGGACATTCAGGGCAAGGAGATCAGCAGCCCGGGCCTGTCCCAGAAAATCGACAGCTTGGCGCTTAGCGGAACCAGCCACATCGCCTTCATCATCGGCGGCTCCGATGGCGTGACCAAAGACATTAAAACCGCAGCTAGCGAGCGGATAAGTTTCGGTCCCATTACGTTGCCCCATAACCTGGCAAGAGTGGTACTGTTAGAGCAGATATACCGAGCTTTCCGCATTTCACGTGGGGAGCCCTACCACAAATAAAGGCTTTGCCCTCGATATGCGCCACGTCGCAAGCTTGCGTAAACGGCTGCAAGCATCCTCGGCGAAGCCACCAAGTACATAACGTGATGCACCCGTCCTTTCGGCGGGCGCTTTTCAGAAGGGGATGTTTATGAGCGATTTTCGTGAGCCCCAGTTCGACGTCGACACGACCAGCTTCGGTGCAGCCGACCACAACGCAGCTGCCGCGACCAGCCCAGCACCAGCAGCCGAGCCCCGGCCAGCCGATGCGGCCACCACTGCAGCCGAACCCCAAGAGTTCTCCTACCCCAGCATGTTCGGCACCGCCGAGGTCTTCGACATGCAAACCCCCGAAGGCGACCCCGTTCGCGCACTGTACGTCGATGGAGGCTTCCAGTCCCTCTGCTACACGGACAGCCGCCGCTTCGAGCCCGCCTTCGAATACTGCAAAGCCTTCGACACCATCTTCCACATAAACCCAGATGCCAAGCGCATTCTGGTTCTGGGAGGCGGCGCGTTCTCCTGGCCCAAGCACGTGCTGGCCACCTGCCCCGACGTACAGCTTGACGTGGTAGAGATCGACCCCGTCATCGTGGACATCGCCCGCAAGCACTTCTTCCTAGACGAGGCCACCGAGCGCTTCGGCGCGGACCGCCTAAACGTCACCATCGACGATGGCCGCCGCTTCCTGGCGAATGCCGAGCCCGGCACCTATGATGCCATTGTGAACGATACCTTTGCGGGCACCGCCATGGAGACTCCCCTGCTGGCCCCCGACGCCCTGCTGCTTGCCAAACGCGCCCTGGCCCCTGGCGGACTGTACCTGCTGAACGCCGTCGCCGAGGATGACCTGGGCTTCCAGGACCACGCGGCACTGCACGAGGTGTACGAGACTCTCGCCCAGCAGTTCTCCTTCGTGCGCGAATCGGTCATAGAAGATCTGGAATTCTCCGGCGCCGTGAACCACGTGTTCTTCGCACGGGAATAAGAGCAGAGCTGGGGCCCAGGCTCACGCTCAA
>JAQXVU010000085.1 GCA_029225085.1 Eggerthellales bacterium
GCAGCCGAGTCGTGCAGGTGTTCCCCTCGGAGAAGTCCCTGCTCAGGCTGGCGGGTGCTGTGATGTGCGACCAGGACGAGGCCTGGTCGGAGGCCAGGTACTTCTCGGCGGCCAAGATGGCGGAGCTGCACGATGAGCAAAGGCCCGGGCCAGCGGAGCCGCCATCGGCAGAGCGGCGGGAGCAGGTTCTCGCCTTCGCGCGCCAGGCCATCGAGGCGAGCCTCGAGCTTGCCGACAGGATGGAGGCCGCGTAGAATAGGCGCCGATCTCAGGTTCCGGGCAGGGCCGCACCGTTCGACCAAGACGCCCTTACACCAACTTTCTCGACACTACCCTAAGCCCGTCCCCACACACGAAAGGGGCTCAGACCGTGATGGTCTGAGCCCCTTGCTCATTCAAATATATAGAACCCCCGCTTGTTCGGAAACGGGCGAGCCCATGTTTCGAACCCACGCATTCGGAAACGGGAGAACCCTACTTTAGATAGAGAAGAGGTCCCTACTCCTCGGCGCCTTCCTCGTCCTGCTTCTCTTCTACCGCCTCATCATCGATAGGAACCATGAACCTAGTCTCAGAGAACTTAAACTCCTTCACGAAGTTGATGAAGTTCTCGACGGCGCGAGGCTGGAAGACGTTCTTACGGTACACCATGTACACCGGGTGGAATCCGCCAGGGGCTTCCTTCAGGGGAACGGTCTTCAGACCGGTGAAGGGCAGCAGGCCCAGCGTTTCGAGGGTGATACCCACGGCAGAAGGATCGGAATCGACCATAGAGCCCAGGGTAATCTCATCGTCGCAAGTTCCGTAGATATCAAGACCTGCCTCGATATGTGGCTTCAGCAGCGCATCTACCTCATCACCCAAAATGGTGCCAGGAGTATACGTAATGACCTTGGCGTGGGAAAGATCGTCGATGGTCACCTCTTCGCAGTTTGCGAAGGGGCTGTAATCATGCACCACGGCAACCAAGCGCTGCTTAAATACAGGCACGAATTCCAAACCAGCGATATCCTTGCCCTTTGCGCAGAACACCACGTCGTAGCGGCCGCACTGAATGTCCTCGATCAGGGGACCGGAAAGACCCTGATTAATGCTGATGCGGGTATTCTGACCATATTTCAGCTGGAAGGCCCTCATGAGACTTGGCAGGTAGTCAGCCTGAATGGTGTAGACCACGCCCAGGTCGAAAGAAGCAGAAAGGGAGCCAGCGTGCTCATGGGCGATATCGACGCCCTTGTCGATAAGATTCAGAGCCTGGGTCACGTACTCGTTGAACTCCTTGCCCTGCTTCGTAAGGCGCACGTTCCTTCCCTCGCGCTCGAACAAGGCGATTCCCAGCTCCTTCTCGAGCTGAGACACTGCATTGGAAAGAGTTGGCTGCGTAATGAACAGCTGCTCAGCGGCGTGCGTATAGTGCTGCACCTCCGCGAGCTTGCGGAAGTAATACAAATGAGAGAGATTCATGTGCTCGTCCTAAACCATAGCTTTTGCATGAGAATCATTGATGGAAACTATAGCACAGACCACGGTTGCCTTCGTTTCATCTATTGAATGTAAAGAAACAGGCGCAGCATCTCACAGATGCTGCGCCCATTCATATCGCGTTTTCGGCTCGATGCCAACCAAGTTCTCGAACTAGTCGACCTTATCATTCATGGTCATGTTCATCTGAGCCTTCATGCGCTTGTTCAGATACAAGCAGAAGACGATACCGATGACGCAGAAGATCAGCATCGAAATCATCATGAAGTACAGAGCGGTGGTCTCACCCACAGAACCGGTAAGGGCAGCCACGAAGAAAGGCAGACCCACGGAGCCAACGCCCATGAAGGTCATGTACATTCCGGTGTTACGACCCTTAGGACCGGGGCACAGAGTCTGACGGACAACCAGACCGGTCTGCAGACAGCCACCTGCGATGCAGAAGCCCAGGATAGCGATGGCGATGTATACGCCGATGACGTTAGGAATGACGAGAACCATTGCCAGAGCTACAGCGGAGCCCACAAAGTCGATGAAGATAACCTTCAGAGGGTTCCAGCGCAGCTTGCCCATCATGAATGCCCAGAAGAGTACGGCGCAAAGAGAGCCAACGGTGTACACAGAGGTCAGCACGGCAGCGGACATCTCGTCGAGGCCCAGATATGCCATACCGTATGCCTTGGTGTACTGCTGAGCGCCATACATGACGTACATGGTGACGAAGGCGATAAAGAGGGTTACCAGCTGAGTCAGCATGTTGGGCTGCTCGCGCATAGCGTCCTTCTGAGCCTGAATCTCGGCCTGAGCAGCGTTCTGAGCGGAACCATCGTCGATCTTGGTCTTCTTCTCGTCATCAAAGCGGAAGGGAACTACCGCAGAAATGATGACGCAGAGTACAGACAGGGCGATTGGCAGATAGATGTTGATGTGCCATACGTCGGGAGCGGCGTTTGCAGCAACGAAGATTGGGTAAGCGATACCCATGAGGGAAACGGCAGCCTTGATGCCGATTACACCGGAAGCGGCGTAACGGGGGTTTGCCTCCTGGGCAGCAGGGTACAGAGCGGCATCCCAGAAACCAGAAGTGGCCACACCAGAGAGGAATGCTGCAACACAGCAAACGGTGGCATCGGTGGTCACCAACATGATAGAGAAGCAGATGACGTACAGAACGCTGCCTGCGATAGCGAAAGGCTTGCGACCAACACGGTCAGACAGCTCGCCGCCAATCCATACGGACACCAGCTTGCCTACGCCCAGCCAGGTGATAGCCATAGAAACTGCAGCTGCACCTGCGGTGGGATCGGTGATGCCCCACTGGGTATAGAAGTTCACCTTGTTCTGGCTCAGAACGAGAGCCTGGATTCCATGAGTGAAATAGCACATGTACACGCACACCAGAGCGAGCGAGTACTTCTTTACTTTCTCAGCCATGCATCCTCCTTACAACGACAAAATCGGTTCGGGACCCCCACAAAAAGGGTCCCCCTTACGGAGTTACATGAATGACGGTACTACTTTACGTGCTTTTTTATTAGCAAAATTAATTATATGACATTTGCATAATTATAGTTCATCTCTAGAAATCATTTTCATACTCTATATATGCAGACCAGAGTTGGCGGAAAACAGACGCTCGGGAAGGACGACATCTTATTACGGAGCCAAGAATACCGAGCGCGCTATCGAGCATTTTCCGAATTTTGGGAAATTCAGGCCCAAGGTGTGTGCATCTCATAAACAAACAGACTATTTTGTCTAAATGGAAGAGCGCAGACGGAACCGAATGCGACAGATCCGATAAGCAAGACGGCCGCGTCTCGCGGCGAAAGCCATCGCATCCGGCAAATGAGACGGCCGCATCACGCGGCGGCGAAAGGCTCGTCCAACCAAAAGTCGACAGACCCAACCAACGAACGCAAGGAACCTCCCTCAAAGGGCGACGAGATCTTTCCCTCAACGGACAGGGAATCCCCTCTTCGGCGGACAACGGAGTCTCCCCTCGAAGGGTGACGAGCCCCAGATCCTAAAGGGAAAGGGGCCCTGACCGAGCCCTCAAAACTAAACAGAACTATGGTTATGTAAAAGAAAATCGGCCCATCATTAGTTACGCTGATGGAATTCAAGGCTTACTTATGCGTGAAGTTAATCAGTTTTCCAAATTTCGGCCTGTAATTTTTCAATACTTTCTATAAATAGGCCTGTTTCTACTGGTTTACCTAATTACCCCGATTCGCAAAAGACTATAATGACTCTCGTGCAGTGATTCCCGTACTCGCGGGATTCAGGCCGATCTCAGCACAGCGAAGATCGGTTAGGTTTTGAGAAAGGAATGATTCCTATGGCAAATTGGTTTGACAAGGCTCCAAAGGAGCACTTGGCTGGCAAGACCGCAATCGTAGTTGGCGGTTCCTCCGGTATCGGCGAGGGCGCTGCTCACACTCTGGCTGCTGCTGGTGCAAACGTTGTTGTTTCCGGCGTTCCTGCTGAGGGCTGCGAGAAGGTTGCTGCTGACATCGTAGCTGAGGGCGGCGAGGCCATCGGCATCTTCTGCGACGCTACTTCTCAGGAGTCCATCGATGCTCTGTACGCTTCCGCTAAGGAGAAGTACGGCTCCATCGACATCATGGTTACCACCTGCGGTATCGCACTTCCTCGTCAGGACGTTCTCACCCTCGAGCGCGAGAAGTGGGACAAGATCATGCTCCTGAACGTAACCGCTAACTTCCTGCTGACCCAGACCGCTGGTCGTTACATGAAGGACAACGAGGACGGTGGCCGCATCGTTATCGTTTCCTCCGCTCGTGGCCTGACCCCAATGAAGGATGCTGGCCCTTACGGCATCACCAAGGCTGCAGTTATGGGTATGGTTCGCTCCTTCTGCATCGACTTCGCTCAGTACGGCATCACCGTTAACGGCCTTGCACCTGGATACGTATTCACCCCAATGGTTGCAAAGGTATTCGAGGAGCTTCCTCAGCAGCGTGACTTCGTTATGTCCCGTACTCCTCTTAAGAACCTCGGCTCCATCGACGACATGGCTGCTACCATCCTGTACCTCTGCCTCCCACAGGCCGAGTACACCTCTGGTCAGACCTTCATCGTTGACGGTGGTTGGTACTGCAACGCTTAATGCTTCCTTTGCATTAGAGCCTGCTGCGTAAACGGCATAGAACGCGGACCGAACGGTCCGCGTTCTTTTTTCTTCTAAAAAATTCACCGCAGTAGAGGGCCATAATGAACAAGATGGAATCATAGTTCCAACCCCTCTAACCTGGGCTTATTCATTTGGATTATCGATTCAAAAACAATGCATGGTCAGGTTCATTCAATACAGGCCCCCATTCGGCCCATCCTCGCCTTGCACCCGTTCCGAAGGGCATATAGTAGTCCCTGTCAGCAAGCAGTTCGGATACACCTCAAATATCCGAGCGAACCAAAGCAGCCATAGCTTTTGCAACCTGATACCGACCACGGCGTTTTCTCTGGGCGCTTGCCGGAACGGAATGCTAACAACATCCGGCGGAAGAGATGATTGACCTGCACTAGATCGTTTCTTTTAAGTGGTCACCTTCTTTTTAAGAGGCCTACCTTGATCCCCGGTAAGGCCTCTTCTTTTTTTGCCTAAAATCGGTTTTCACCTGGGAAGACTCCGCATTAAGCTCGGCCCATGAAGGGAATACCCCATATTACGCTCGGCTCATGAACGAGCCTGCCTAAGCAAAATGCATTTGCCAAACCCAGCGTTGCCCCGACTTCCAGGGCAGCAACGGGGCACCCTCTTAAGAAATGTAGGGGTGATAGAGGCTTTCCACATCTACCCGCTCGTCGGGGTACAAGTAGTTGAAGACGTCGATGAAATAGCGATCGGTCATAGAGGCGATGTAGTCGACTACGATATCGTCGGGGGAGCTGTTCTGCACATAGCCCTCGTTGAATTCCATCACCCAGGCATGCACATGATGGCGGAAGATGGGCGAGCTCTCATCGCCAGCCAGCAAATCCTCCCTGAAGCGCTCATACAGACGCTGCATCATGGGCGCAATGAGGGAGTCGAGCTTCTCGTGAGCCTCTGGGGACGTGTAGATCTGCTGGGAGTTCAGAGCTTTGGCCTGGTTCAGGCCCTCGAGCACTTCGGGGTCCATGGCGATATAGGGCTTCCCGATACTGTTCTTCAGCAGGTTGGTGGTGACATTGGCGATGATAGAGGAGTTGTTGGTGCCAATGACGTTGTTGGGCAGGTTGTACTGCTCCTTGCCCAGCACCTTCAAGGTCAGGGCGTCCTGACGATCCTTGCCCAGATACGCCAAGATATCGCAAATGCGGACCACGCAGCCTTCCAGCGTACAGGGGCGCAAATTCTGGCTCTCACCTGGGTTTTCGTAGCAGCGGGTCATCATGGCATCAAGGTCGTCGAAGCTCTCGCAAGCGGAGGGCTCGTAGCGCACGAAGGCCTTCTCGCCGCAATGGCACAGCACGCCGTTCAGCATCTGCAGGCTGAAGCTCTGATTAGACACGGTGCGCAATACCCGCACGCTGTGCACGTTATGGTTGAAGTACCGACCCGTATGCTCGTGATACAAGTTCGACAGCATGCGCTCTCCCCCATGACCGAAGGGGGTGTGGCCAATGTCGTGACCCAGGGCAATCGCTTCAGCCAACGCCGTGTTCAGCCGCAAGGCGCCGGCGATCTTGCGGGACAGGGACGACACGATCTGCAGATGATAGGAGCGCCTGGTCACATCATCATTCTGATAGAAGGGAAAGACCTGGGTCTTGTCCATACAACGGTTGAAGAAAGCGTTGTTCAGCACACGGTCGACATCCCGTACATAGGCAGGACGCAATGGGTCGGGGAACTCCGGCGTGCTGCCTTCATAGATGGCATCCTCATGGCGCGAGGCGTAGGGGGACATGCCAGCCTCAGCCAAAGCGCGGCTCTCCTTCAGGTACGCCAACTCTTCAGGGGTGTACACAAACCGAGGATCCTTCGCCATGAGAATCTCCTTGTTCTCCTACAGCACGCGCCTGCTTTCGATAGCGCGGGCCAATGTGACCTCATCGATGAATTCCAAATCGCCGCCCACAGGCATACCACTGGCCAAACGCGTGACCTTAATGCCCAGAGGCTTGATGAGACGAGCGAGGTAGCTGGCCGTAGTCTCCCCTTCCACATTAGGGTTGGTGGCGAGAAGCACTTCGGTGACCTCGTCAGAGGCCAACCGGGCCATGAGCTCGGCAATATGCAGGTCGTCGGGGCCGATTCCGTCCATAGGGGAAAGAGCGCCGCCCAAGACGTGATAAGTGCCGAAGAAGGTTGCGGTGCGCTCGATAGGAGGGATGTCCTGAGGCTCGCTGACCACGCAGATGACCCGATGATCGCGCTTAGTAGAGGCGCAGATCTCGCACTGGTCATCCTGGGCGTAGTTGAAGCACACACTGCAGAAATGCACGGTGTCCTTCACCTGCACGATGGCGTCGGACAAGCGCAGGGCCGTCTCCCTGTCGGCGTTCAGCAACCAATAGGCGATGCGCTGGGCGGACTTAGGACCAATGCCCGGAAGTCGGCCCAGCTCATCGAGAAGGGTTTGAATTGCAGGAGCTGCATCCATAAAGGGGCTGCTCCCAGATTACATACCGGGGATCTTCATGCCGCCGGTGATCTCAGCCATCTTTGCGCTGCCGATAGAGCTGATCTCGTCGAAACCGCTGTTGATGGCGGTAACCACCAGGTCCTGCAGCATCTCGACGTCAGAAGGATCTACCACGATAGGGTTGATCTCGACGCCCAGCACGCGACCATTGCCCTGCACGGTTGCCTTCACCATGCCGCCGCCAGCAGAAGACTCATAGGTCATAGACTGAATCTCCTCCTGCACCTTCTGCATCTTCATCTGCATCTGCTGAGCCTGACGCATCATGTTCTTCATATTGTTAGCTGCCATGAGGCTTCCTTTCGGTTCATATCTGAGGGGCGGGAAAGCCCCGGCTTCACGTGGTCTATATCTCCTCGAAGATTATCTCATTACCAAAACTGGAAGAGAGGAGATTCTGAATATCCTGCAAGCTCTCCTCCTCAGCGGGGGCTCCACCAGGTGCGGAAACGGGCGCAGCGGAAACGGTGGAAGGAGCCGCGGGTGCCGCTGGCGTAGCGGGAGCCGTTGGAGCAACGGGCGCTGGCGCCGTTGGGGCGGCGGGCTGGGAGGGCGCGACAGCAGGCCGAGTTGGCGCTGCAGGTACGGGCTCATAAGCATCGTAGTCGTCATAGCTGCCTGCACCCATGGAATCATAGGCATCGAGCGGAACCTCGTCGTAGTCGTCGTAAGGGCTTGGAGCCACAGGACGAGGCGCAGGCGCGCGAAGCACCACGTCATCAGCGGGAGCAGGCGCGGGCGCAACTGGCGCCGCGGAAGCCGCGGGCTGAGACGCCGGGCTTGAAGGACGCAGAGTGGGCACCACCGGAGTTGGGGTCGCAGGCTGGGGTGCGGAAGCTGGTGCCACAGGCTGGGGTGCGGGAGTTGGTGCCACGGGAGCAGGGGCCGCCGTCACCTTGGGAGCAGCAGGGGTTACGGGAGCGGGAGCCGCAACGTTAGGCACCGGAACTGCCACCGAAGGGGCGGCAGAGGAGCCATCCATAACGCACTGCACGGGAATAGGCGCATTGAAAACGCGCTGTACGCAACCAGCCAGAGCTTCCTGCACATCGGGCTTGCGGACGGCGTCGAAGGCGAAGGTACTGCCGATAGGGTAAGTCACCACAATCTGGTCGCCGCCAGCAGATGCCGTCACCACCGTATTCAGGAAGAAGACGCCGTAAGCCGCCTTCTCTTTCTTCATGAGAGCGATCACCTGCTGCCAGGCGCGCTGCAGAGATGCAGGGTTGCGTAGATCGACCGCGGCGCCACCAACCTGGGGCTGAGCTGCAGCGGGTGCCGCAGGAGCGGAGGCGGGAGCCGCTGGGGCAGGCGCTGCCGCTGCGGGAGTTGGAGCCGCTGGGGCAGGGGCCGGCGCTGCAGGAGCCGGAGCTGGTGCTGCCGGGCGAGGTGCAGGGGCCGAAACGGGCTTGGGAATCGGAGGCACAACCGGTGCCGCAGGAGCTGGAGCCGGTGCTGTCGGACGAGGTGCAGGCTGAGGCGCCCTCGCAGGTGCCGCAGGCGCAACAGGTGCAGAGGCCGCGGGAACCGAAGCGGCTGCACCGGACGGAACAGGCGCAGGAGCGGGAGCAGGAGCCGCGCTGGCAACAGCACCAGTTGCCACACCCTGCTCGGCAGCGTACAGCTGCTTGCCGGCAAGGGCCTTTTCCAACGTGGCAACGCGCTCAGCAAGCGCCTCGAGAGTGATATCGCTATCAGGTCGAATCATGCGCGTCAGAGCAATCTCGAAGCTCAGACGAGGATTGTTCGAGAATCGCAGCTCCTTCTGCAGCTCTCCCAGAATCCCCATGAGCCTGCTCAGGCGATCGACGGAGAAGAGAGGCAGCTCGAGCTCGCAGCGCTTGCGCTCCTCAGCGGCCAATTCCACCGGAGCATCCTCCCCCACCACGGCGAGCACATACAGATCACGCACGTGGTTCGTGAGGTCACGAGTGAATTGCGCCAGGTCAGCGCCGGAATCTACGTAGTCGGACACCCAGGAGAAGCACTCCTTGGCATCGCGACGGCCAATGGCCTCAACCACGCGGGCCATATCGCCGGCATCAAGCGAACCAAGCAGGCTCTCGGCGCTGGCCAAGGACACCGTGCCCTCGCCGAACACCATGAGCTGCTCGAGGGTGGTCAGAGCGTTTCGCATGCCGCCATCAGAGCGAGCGGCGATAAGGTCGAGGGCCTCAGGTTCAAAAGTCACGTCTTCTTCCACACAGATAGCGCCAAGACGGGCCACAATCTCATCGTTAGAGATACGGTGGAAGTCGAAGCGCTGGCAGCGAGAGTGAATGGTAGCAGGCACCTTCTGAGGATCGGTGGTGCACAGGATGAATACCACGTGAGATGGTGGCTCCTCGAGGGTCTTCAGCAATGCGTTGAAGGCCGCAGTGGAAAGCATGTGAACCTCGTCGATGATGTACACCTTCGAACGGCCCCTGGTAGGAGCGAAGTTCACGCGACCGATGATCTCCTCGCGAACGTTCTCGACGCCGGTGCGACTTGCCGCATCGAGCTCATAGACGTCGGGGTGAGCACCCTCGGCGATGAGCTGGCACTCGGCGCAGGTTCCGTCAGGGTCGGGCGTAGGGCCGTTCTCGCAGAGCAGGGCCTTAGCCATGAGGCGCGCCGTGGTGGTCTTGCCCGTACCGCGAGGACCGCAGAACAGGTACGCATGACTCACCTTGTCCTGGGCGATGGCATTGCGCAGGGTACGCTCGATGGCGTCCTGACCCACCACCTCGGCAAAGGTCTGAGGACGGTACTTGCGATACAAGGATGCAGTCATAGGAAACTCCTACTCCGACTTATTCTTTCGTGCGGAAAGGGCGCCCTTAACCGCACCGATAACAGCAGGGGCCACGGAAACCGCAACGATTCCCAGGACAATCACCTCGAAGTGGTCCTGCACGAAGGGAACCCCACCAAAGAAGTATCCCACGAGTACGAACAAACTCACCCAAGATACGCCGCCAATAACGTTGAAAAGGGTGAACTTGCCGAAGTTCATGTGACCCGTACCGGCGATGAAGGGGGCGAAGGTACGGAAGAAGGGCATGAAGCGGGTGATGACGATGGTCAGACCACCGTACTTATCGAAGAAGTAGTCGAGCTTCGCCATACGCTCGGGAGTCAGGGCCTTCACCTTGCCCGAGTCGATGATGCGCTTGCCGAAGAAGCGGGCTATCCAGTAGTTAGAGGTGTTGCCCAAGATGGCCGCCGCATAGAACACCAGCAGCGTGGCGATGAGGTTCAGACCGCCGCCATCAGCGGAGAAGACGCCGGATGCGAAGAGCAGGGAGTCACCGGGCAGGAAGGGGAACACCACCACGCCGGTCTCGATGAACACCACCAGGAACAGCGGGGAATACACCATGACAGGGCCCAAGGCCACGATCCAGGCGGCGAGAAACGTGCGAGGGTCATGCAGGAAGCTAATGATGAAATTGATGAATTCCATATGACCGAAAGAAACCTTCCCAAGAAACAAAAAAGTATCCCGAATAGGCAAGGGCGCTCGTCAGCGGTCCCTTATGGCTGCTTCCTCCCGGACCTGACCAGGTTCGGAACATGTCGCCGCCCATGCCCATTCGAGATACTCGAAATACAACGGGTGAAAGTATACCCCATACCAGGGCCGCTGTCGCATTTAGGGAGAAATTGAGTCATGATTCCACAGTTTTTCTACCGCCTGCATAGGCACCTTCCACATCAGGTATATTCAGACTACGCAGTTCAGCCTGGCAATGCGACTGACCCCGGACGGCACGATGCGGATTGGCTTTCGTTTCGCACGAGAACCCCCAGGGCACAGGCGTTGCGAGGCATTCACCACGAAAGGGGTTTACATGGGCCTCATCAAAGCGCTGACCGGTGCAGCAGGAAGCGTTCTGGCAGATCAGTGGAAGGAGTTCTTCTACTGCGACGCCATAGACAAGGACGTCCTGGTCGTTAAGGGCCAGAAGCGCATCAGCGATCGCAGCTCGAACACCAAGGGAAGCGACAACATCATCACCAACGGTTCCGGCATCGCCGTGGCCGACGGACAGGCCATGATCATCGTCGACAACGGCAAGATTGTGGAATTCTCTGCAGAGCCTGGCCAATACACCTACGACACCTCTACCGAGCCCACCATCTTCACCGGCGATCTGGGTCAGGGCATCCTCGATTCCTTCGCACGAGTTGGCTACCGTTTCACGTACGGTGCTGATACCGGCCATGACCAGCGCGTGTATTACTTCAACCTGAAGGAGATCATGGGGAACAAGTACGGCACCGCCACCCCCATCCCCTTCCGCGTGGTAGACGCCAACATCGGCCTGGACATCGACATCAGCGTTCGCTGCAACGGTGAGTACTCCTACAAGATCGTCGACCCCATCATGTTCTACACCAACGTCTGCGGTAACGTGAGCAGCCCCTATAAGCGCTCGGAGATCGATTCCCAGCTGAAGGCCGAGCTCCTCACCGCCCTGCAGCCTGCCTTTGGCAAGATCAGCGCCATGGGCATTCGTTACAGTGCCATACCCAACCACACCACCGAAGTTGCCGACGCCCTGAACGAGGTTCTTTCTGAGAAGTGGACACAGCTCCGCGGCATTAAGGTGGTCAGCTTCGGCGTGAACACCATCGCAGCCTCCGAGGAGGACGAGCAGCTCATTAAGGACATGCAGAAGGCTGGCGCCCTGCGCGACCCCAATATGCGTGTTGCTGTCACCACTGCCGCTTCCGCCGACGCCATGCGCGCCGCCGCCGCAAACGAGGCTGGCGCCATGAATGGTTTCGTGGGCATGGGCATGGCTGGCTTCGCCGGCAACCAGTTCGCCAACGTAGGCGCTCAGGTTCCCCAGGGCGAATTCCCCCAGTATCCCAATCAGTATCCTGTGGCTGAAGGCGGCGGCTTCACCCAGCCCGCTCCTGCAGCCAGTGCCGCTGCTGCTCCCTCTGGCAGCTGGACATGCTCCTGCGGCAAGGAGAACACCGGCAAGTTCTGCCCCGAGTGCGGATCGCCTAAGCCCCAGGCTCCCGAGGGTTGGGTCTGCTCCTGCGGTTCGGTGAACCAGGGCAAGTTCTGCCCTGAGTGCGGTGCCCCCAAACCCGCTGGCGCTCCGCTGTATCGCTGCGACAAGTGCGGTTGGCAGCCTGAGGATCCCACCAATCCTCCTAAGTTCTGCCCCGAGTGCGGCGACCCCTTCAACGACGCGGACATCCAGAGCTAATTGAGCGGGCCCGCTTCGTGCGGGTCCGGTGTCGGCCAAGCGGTGCCGGCTGGGCGAAACTGGCCCCCTATGGCGCGTATCGGCGTTACTGGATTACGGATGGCGCGGACCGCCCTTATTGATGAGTGATGGGCCGGATCGGGCCCCGATTGGCAAGCAGGGCCCTTATTGGCAGAGCGAGGTCCGCGCCCGCTATCTTCTGAAGGGCTCTTACTAGTGCTCGGCGTATCTGCTCGGGCAGATACGCCGCACTTTCATACAGAATGGGTATTTACTCGCACCCCGTCTCGCATGGCGAGGCGGGGTGCTGCCATTCTGCTAATCCATTAAGCGGGTTAGTTGCCAGATGCCCCCGATTTCCCCCGATCGGGAATCCAATAGGCGGGTTGCGAGCCAGGGCCCTGCCATTAAGGCATGAGCGAGCCATCCTCGGTCGGGTCTTTGCCCGTCGCTCTTGGGGTGCCATCAGAGCGGGCTGGCGAGAAACGGACTATGTGCCAATCAGAGGGCCGGAAAGGGCAGCATTCTGGCTGGGAACCGAACATATGCGCACTTCTGGCCCCTCGACCCGGTCCGCCCTCCCTCGCCGAGCCCTCTCGACGCCCGTCGCATCCCCCGTTTCGCCCGTTCCGCCTGAAAGCGGGGCGCAATTCCGGTTCGAGGCGATGAGGGCCCGCCCCATGCCCGCTTCGAAGTGCGCATATGGTTCGTTCGTCGCCAATTCGCCCCCGAAACGGGGGGCAGGATTGGCACATAGTCGATTTCCATCCGGGAAGTGGCATATGTTCCGTTCCCGGCCATCTGAGAAGATCGCCCAGCCCTCGATCGGGGAGGGCTGGCGACTTTCCCCATATATGACCTCCGGGATCCTGGCCTCGCGAGGTTTTGGGCGGATTCCCCGGTAAATGACCTGCGGCAAGGGGCCCCTTTCGACGCTCGGCGAAGAACGGGCCCCGCCAATGCCCGTTCGAGGCGGAAACGGGGCGCGACTTCAGCGAAAGCGCGTCGCCGACCATGCTCCACCCCTCCCGGACGAGGTCGCCCGAGGCATCCATGGGTCATTTACCGGGGAATCCGGCAGAGGAGCCCGATTCAGCGCGATCGGGAGGTCATTTACCGGGAAAGTCGCCCTGGGCAGATGCGGGGGGAGCACTTCGCCACCGCCCTGGCAGGCGCCGGGAGCCCTCAGCGGGCGAGCGCATGAGAGCTTTTCGGCGGGTCTCCGCGCAGGCAACGCGGTCAGGGCGTCGGAGGACCGATCCTGGCCTTCGCAGAGCGAAGCAGGTGCGGCCAGGACTCCGTTCCCCCGACGGCCCCGGCGGGTGACGGCTTCGCGCGAAACTTGGCACTTCGAGCGGACGACGGCTTCGCGCGAGCTCCAGTGCCCCAGCGCCGCCTTCCACAAAAGAGCGCAGATTCGCTGCTACAGGCCCATGTTCGCGATAGATTCCTTAATCTCGCCGATGCTGTACAGGCTGCCAAAGGCCACGATAAGTCCAGACTTGCCCGCCATCTGCATAGCCACTCGCAAACCCTCGTCAATGCTTCCGGCCATGTAGGGATCCATCAGGTCGTAGCCCAGGTGATCCATCTGCAGCTCTCGCAGCTCCTTGGCAAGTTCAACCACAGGAAGAGCGCGAGGATTAGGAGGCTGCACGCACACCAAGTTGCGCACCATGCCCGACTGCAGCACGGCGTTCAGCATCTCGTGATAATCCTTGTCAGCAAGAACGCCGATAACGAACACCGGCATCTGACCAGGGAATACGCGATAAATAGATTCCATCAGGGACTCAGCGCCCTGAGGATTATGGGCACCGTCTACCACCACCGTGGGCTTCTTGCACAGCACCTCGAAGCGACCAGGCCACGTTGCGTTGGCAACGCCCGCCCGCATATGCTCCTCGGTGATCTCCCATCCGCGGCCCACAAGCACCCGCGCAGTTTGCAGAGCGAGAGCGGCGTTGTGGGGCTGATAACTTCCCAACAGCGTTGTGCGCAGACCCTTCAGGTCCTTCCAGCTGAAGGACACGTAATCCGTGAACACCGTCAGCTCGTCGGCAATGTCCTCGCGGCGAGTGAACTGCAAGCTGCAGCCCTTCTCCTTGGCAACCGCCGTGATGACCTCGGCGGCCTCAGGCTCCTGAAATGCGGAGATGACAGGGCTTCCCTCCTTGATGATGCCCGCCTTCTCCCCTGCGATCTGAGCGATGGTGTCACCCAAGATCTCGCAGTGATCAAGCGCGATGGGGGCGATGACGCAAGCCTCGGGAGCGGGAATCACATTGGTGGAATCGAGGCGTCCGCCCATGCCAACTTCCATAATGCAGATATCGCAGGCAACGGAAGCGAAGTGCACCAACGCCACCGCGGTCATGAGCTCGAACTCCGTGGGGTGGTCGCTCATAGCGTCTGCGGCTTCTTTCACCGTGAGGGTGGCCTGGCGCAGTTCGTCGTCAGAAATGTTCTCGCCGTTCACACGGATGCGCTCGTTGAACTCCTGAATGTAGGGGCTGGTGAACAGACCGGTCTTGTAGCCCGCCTCTTTCAGTATGGAAGACAGATATGCGCAGGTAGAGCCCTTACCGTTGGTGCCAGCCACATGCACGAACTTCAACTTCTCCTGAGGATTTCCCAGTCGCTGCATGAGCTCACGGATGCGATCCATCCCCAAGCGGGACTCCTGCCAATGAGGGGTGTTTATATACTCGACGGCGTTGAACTCAGGCATCCGCGTCGCTCCTTTGCTTCAGCATTTCTCCGAGGAGGGCAAAGTCCTGTGCCAGAACCTCCCGCTTCGAACGGTCATAGATAGCAGCTGCCGGGTGGAACACAGGGAACACCATGAACCTGCCCGCAAACTGCACGGTACCCCGAAGACTGGTGATGCCCTCATCGGTCTTCAGGATGAACTTGGTGGCGAAATTGCCTAGGGTGACGATGATATTGGGGTTCACGGCCCGTACCTGGGCACGCAGGTAATCGGCGCATGCCAGTATCTCGTCGGCCTTGGGGTCGCGGTTGGAAGGAGGTCGGCATTTCAGCACGTTGGCGATGTACACCTCATCGCGGGTGAGACCAGCGTAACCGAGCAGTTCGCTCAGGTACTTGCCCGCTGCGCCCACAAAGGGCATGCCCTGCTGGTCCTCGTTCTTTCCCGGGGCCTCGCCGATGATGAACACCTTGGCGTCAGGATTTCCGGACCCGAAGACTATCTTGGTGCGACCATCGCAGAGAGGGCACTTGCGGCATTGCTCCGTCTGGGCCCGAATCTCTTCAAGAGACAGCACATGGCGCTCCTCGCCCAGTCCTCCCAGGTCCTTTATCTTCACCATGCGCTACACCCAGTAGCGAGGCATGCGATGGGAGAACCCGATGGCAACCTCATGCTGAATGGTGCCGCCGATCTCGGCATGCTCATCGATGGTGATCTGGTTCTCACCCTGGCGACCAATGATGACCACCTCGTCGCCGATCTTGGGGTCGAGGCGCGGACGGTTAGCGCGCAGACGCTGGTCGACCTCGAACATGCACTGATCCATGCAGATGTTGCCCACCTGGTGACAACGCTGTCCTTCCAGAAGAACGTCAACGCGGCCCGACAGACAGCGCATGAAGCCATCGGCATAGCCCAGAGGCAAGGTGCAGATCTTCACGCTGCCAGGGCTGCGGTAATGCATGCCGTAGCTGACGCCCTCGCTCATAGGAACGCTGCGCACGTCGGTAATGCGCGCATGCACGCTCATGGCAGGCTGCAGATCGATGGTGCCCACCGTCTGAGGGCAGGGGTGGAAGCCATACAGGGAAATGCCCAGACGCACCATGTCGAAGTGGGTGTTGGGGTAGCGCAGAATCGCAGCGGAGTTGGCGCAATGCACGATGCCCAAGTCGAGGCCCGCCTCATGCATAGCGGTCAGCGCGTCGACGAAGTGGCGGAACTGAATCTGGAAGTCGAGGGTCTCCTCGCAATCCGACGTGGCAAAGTGCGTGAAGGTGCCCGTATGCTCGAGAGCACGATGGAAGGCGATGCGGCTCATGAAGGAGACCACCTCATCGTAGCGCACGCCGATGCGGTTCATGCCGGTATTGATGGCCAGGTGGTAAGGGGCCTTCATACCGTGAGCGTCCGCCACTTCCGCATAGGCGATGGCGAAGTCAGGTGTGTAGACCGAAGGGGTGATGCGATACTGCAGCAGCAGGGGAATAGCCTGCAGAGGAGGCTCACCGAAGATGAGGATAGGTGCGGTAATGCCGGCCTGACGAAGCTCGATGCCCTCGTCTACCGTGGCAACGCCCAGAGTCTCAGCGCCAGAAGTCAGCGCAGCCTTGGCGCATTCCACCGCGCCGTGACCATAGGCATCGGCCTTCACCACAGCCATGAGCTTAGTGCCGGGCTTCAGACGACGCTTCACTTCCATCACGTTGTGACGAATGGCACCCAGGTCTACCTCCACCCAGGACCAGCGCCTATCGCGAGAGGCAATGGCCTGTAACTTCTCCGGATCGAAGGGAACCTCAGCCCCCGGCGTATCGCCGCTCTTGTAGTAGCGGAAATCGGGCTCCATGTTCTTGAATCCCGTGAAACCGTTGGGAATGTCCTTCACGCCCTGCCTTCTTTCTCGCGACGAGCAATCGCTTCCTTGCCCCGATGAGCCGCTCACGCTTACGCTGACATGTTGAGCGCCAAGCGACGCATCGGGATTCTTCCCTTAGCGCCCGCCGCAAACTCGTTAGTAGTTATCCGTAGGTCATTATAGCGCTACCGACGCGGGCCTACCGAGCCTTGCCATCTGCGGCACGCCAGCATCGTCACGATGCGTTCGTATAGCGCTACCGACGCGAGACTTCTGCCGCAAAAGCGATGCTACCGACGCGGGCCTTTTGCCACCTGCTGCAGCCTACCCACCGTAACGTCTTCCAGGCCCAAAGCCCAGTCGCAGGCAAGATCCTGCAGCTGAGCGATGGTGGCCGACTCATCCATGTCATACACTCCGAAGGAGCCGAAGCCCGCCTGGTTAGCAGTGCACACCGCGTAGGCGGAATCTTCCACCACCACCGTATTGGCCGCCGTCGCCCCCAACAGCTCCGCCGCGCGCAAAAACGCATGGGGCTCTCGCTTAGAGTGGCCCACGTCGTCCACCGACACCACAGCGCCGATGAATTCAGCCATGCCCAGAGCCTCAAGGCCGATATCCAGCAAATGGTGAGGTGTGGAAGAAGCCACTGCCATAGGCACGCCAGCTGCATGCAGAGCCCGCACCAGAGCAAGCGCACCAGGCTTCGCTTCAACATCTTGGGCGTAGCGCTGGCACATGATCTCGTTCATGAGCTGCACGACCTCTTCGTTCGAAGCTTTCAGGCCATAGCCTTCGTGGAAGTAGGCCGCAACTTCGGGAATGGTCAGCGAGCAGAGATCACGCATGACCTGAGGCGTGTCCTCGATGCCGCTCATGCGACACAAGTCGGCCTCCAAACCGCGCCATGCACCCATGGAATCTGCCAACGTGCCATCGAAATCGAATACCACTGCAAAATCAGTCATAACAACACCGCCATTACCAGGCAAAACGCCAAACCGAATACAAGCACCGCCCAATCGCGCCCTTGCAGGCGCGTCTCATACAGAGACGTTTGACTTGCTTCCGCGCCATAGCAGCGGCATTCCAAAGCTTCCGCCAGAGTGCCCGCACGTCTGAAAAGATTCACGAACAGGGGAACCATCACCGGACCCCAAGCTTTCACGCGAGCAACGGGACCGCCCGTTTCGAAAGAGGCGTACCGCGCCATCTGGGCCAAGCGTACCTGCTGCAGCTCTTCCACCGAAAGGGGAATGAAGCGCAGCGCAACGGTAAGCATCATGGCAAGATCGTCTACCGGAACACGCAGCTTGCGCAGGGGGCTCATAAGGCTCGCCAGGCCACGAGTCAGATTCTCGGCCTGCGTGGTATAGGAAATCACCAGACCACCCATAGCCAACAAGGCGATGCGCACCACGTAGAAGAAGCCTCGCTCAAGGCCCGCAGCGGTGAAGTACAGATTGCCCGCCACCAATACGGGCGCTGCCGAGGTGAAGTAGCCGCCTTGCAGCGTTCCCACTGAGAACGTTTCCGCGGCGCTGCCGAAATAGAACGCGTTGAACAGCAGCGTGAAGAACAGGATGAGATACAGCGGGATGAGAATCTTCGCCAGACGCCCCAAGGAAAGACCAGAGCACGCCACCACTGCGAAGAACACCGCGGCGCACAGAACGATGCCCGCCCAAGTACCCACCAGGAACAGCGTCACGGAGTACGCCAGGAGCAGAATCAGCTTCACCCGCGGGTCGGTCCGATGCACCAGCGAGGTGCCCGGTACATATGTCTTCGGTACGGAAATCACTCAAGCATTATCCCACGCAAAAACAAAACGAGGACCCCGAAGGGTCCTCGCGTACGTTAAAAGTTGGAAAAGGGCTTACTCAGCCTTCTTCTCCTCCTCAGCAGCCTCCTCTGCAGGAGCCTCAGCCTCGGCGGTCTCCTCAGCAGGAGCCTCGGCAGTCTCCTCGACTACCTCCTCAGCCTTCTCCTCTGCAGGAGCAGCAACAGCCTTAGGAGCCTCAGCAGGCTTCTCAGCCTTCTCCTTCTTTACGACAGGCTCCTGAACGAGCTCCATGATAACCATAGGAGCGTTGTCGCCCTTACGGTTGCCAAGCTTCATGATGCGGGTGTAGCCACCGTTGCGGTCAGCATACATGCCCTGATCAACCTTGGCGAAGATCTCGTATACCAGCTCCTTGTCGCCCAGGGCGGCAATGGCCAGACGACGGGAGTGCAAGTCGCCGCGCTTTGCCCAAGTGATGACCTTGTCAACCAGTGGGCGAATCTCCTTGGCGCGAGCCTCAACCGTCTTAATGCGGTCGTGAGTGAACAGTGCGCAAGCAAGGCTCTTCTTCATAGCCTTAGTGTGGCTATAGTCGGTACCGAGCTTACGGCCCTTCTTGTAATGCCTCATGATTCAAATCTCCTATTATTGCTTCAAATTGAGGTCCATAGAGATCAACTTATCCTTGACCTCCTCAATGGACTTCGCACCAAAGTTCCTGATGTTCAGCAGGTCGTTCTCAGAGTACTCAACCAGCTGACGTACAGAGTGAATGCCTGCACGCTTCAGGCAGTTGTAGGAACGGACGGAAAGGTCCAGATCCTCAATCTGCTTGTCGAGCTCGGCGTTGGTCTTCTGACCCTCAGGAGCGAAGATGGAAGGAGCCTCAGCGCCCTCCTCGTCACCCTCACCGGTCTCGATAAGGTTCAGGAATGCACCCATGTACTGGTTGATGATGTTGGCTGCCTGGCATACCGCATCCGTAGGAGTGGTAGAGCCATCAGTCTCAACTTCAAGAACAAGCTTGTCGTAATCAGTACGCTGACCAACACGAGTGTCGGAGACGTTCAGAGTGCAACGACGTACGGGCGAGAACAGGGAGTCGACATGAATGATGCCGATGGGGTCCTCAGTACGCTTGTTGCGATCTGCAGAAACGTAGCCGCGACCAACGCCGATGCGGATGGTCATGTCAAGCTGACCACCGTCGGCTACGGTTGCGATAACGTGCTCGGGGTTGATGAGCTCGAACTCAGTGGGGACCTCAAGATCCGCACCGGTCACCGTGCATGGGCCCTCTGCGAACACATGTGCAGTGGCCTCGGTCACGTCGCTGTTAAGAGCGGAGAAGACAAGACCCTTCACGTTCAGAACGATATCGGTGATGTCCTCGATTACACCCTCAGCAGTGGTGAACTCATGCTGCACTCCCTGAATCTGGATGGCGGTAGCCTTAGCGCCATCCAGAGAAGAGAGCAGAACACGACGAATGCTATTGCCCAGCGTAGTACCATATCCGCGCTCGAGAGGTTCAACTATGAAACGAGCAACCGTGCTGTTTACTTCCTCAGCGGTTACCGTCGGCCTCATGAATTCAGTCATGTTTTTAGCCTCCTAATAGTGCGCGAAACGATTACTTAGAGTAGAGCTCAACGATCAGCTGCTCGCGGATGTCCAGATCAATCTGGTCGCGGGTAGGCAGGCTCAGCACGCTGCCCTGCAGCTTCTCGATGTCAACCTCCAACCAAGCTGGAACCTGAACACGCTCGTTGGAAACGAGAGCGCTCTTAATCACGAGCAGATCCTTGGCCTTAGGAGCAACAGCTACCAGGTCGCCAGGACGAACGCGATAGGAAGGGATGTCAACACGCTTGCCGTTCACGGTGATGTGACCGTGGGAAACAGTCTGGCGAGCCTCCTTACGGGTGGAAGCGAAGCCCAGACGGAAAACCACGTTGTCGAGACGAGACTCGAGGATGGTCATCAGATTCTCACCGGTTACGCCAGGCATAGCCTTGGCCTTCTCGAAGTAGGTGTGGAACTGCTTCTCAAGAACGCCGTATACGAACTTAGCCTTCTGCTTCTCGCGAAGCTGCATGCCGTACTCGCTCTCGGAGCGACGACGACGCTGAGGCTGTCGATTAGACTTCTTGGAATATCCCAAAACGACCGGATCCAAACCAAGCTGACGACAACGCTTGAGAACCGGAGTCCTGTTAATTGCCATAATTTATCGGTCCTTTCGATTAAACACGACGACGCTTGCGCTGACGGCAACCGTTGTGTGGAATAGGGGTGCAATCCTGGATGCTGGATACTTCAAGACCAGCAGCCTGCAGGGAGCGGATAGCGGTCTCACGGCCGGAGCCGGGGCCCTTTACGTAAACCGCAACCTTGCGCAGGCCATGCTCCATAGCGGTCTTTGCTGCAGCCTCAGCTGCCATCTGTGCAGCGAATGGAGTGGACTTACGGGAGCCCTTGAAACCAACGGTGCCAGCAGACTGCCAAGAGATCACATTGCCCTGAGGATCGGTGATGCTCACGATGGTGTTGTTGAACGTAGACTTGATATGAGCTGCGCCTACGGTAATGTTCTTGCGATCCGCACGCTTGATGCGCGTACGTACATTCTTCTTAGCTGCCATATGTTACTTCTTCTTTCCGCCGACTTGACGCTTAGGACCCTTGCGCGTACGAGCATTGGTGTGAGTACGCTGGCCACGAACAGGGAGGCCACGACGATGGCGAAGGCCACGATAGCAGCCGATCTCCATCAGGCGCTTGATGTTCTGAGTGCGCTCGCGATGCAGGTCACCCTCAACAAGCAGGTTGTTGTTGATGTAGTCACGCAGCTTTGCGAGATCCTCTTCACCGAGGTCGCGAACACGGATGTCTGGGTCTACGCCAGTCTCAGCGAGAATCTTCTTAGAAGTGGTCAGGCCGATGCCATAGATATAAGTCAAGCCAATTTCAATGCGCTTGTCACGAGGAAGGTCAACACCTACAAGACGTGCCATTTTTACTGTTCCTTTCCTCTTTAACCCTGACGCTGCTTATGACGAGGGTTCTCGCAGATTACGAGGACCTTGCCATGGCGTCGAATGATCTTGCACTTGTCGCACATTTTCTTGACAGAAGGACGTACCTTCATTCTCAATTTCCTTTCGGTTATGCGTCTATATATGTTCACACCCAGCCGCAGGTGATTGATGCCATAGAAATTCCTTCAGACGGCTTTCTGAAGACCCTCTGCTGTCGCCTTCGCCTCGAGGGCAGAACGAAGGAGCGCTTTTGTTACTTGAAACGGTAGGTGATACGACCGCGTTCAAGGTCGTACACGGAGAGCTCTACGGTCACGCGGTCACCGGGAAGAATCTTGATATAGTGCATACGCATCTTTCCGGAGATGTGAGCAAGAATGGTATGACCATTTTCAAGCTCAACCCTAAACATGGCGTTGGGCAGGGCTTCTACAACCTTACCCTCAAGCTCAATTACGTCGTCTTTAGCCAACGAAATCCCTTACCTCGAGTTTATTCCATAAAGCGACTTGATATTTTAGCGCATAAAACCAAGCCTACACAAGTAGGCACACAAAATGAGCACACTCTCCCCAAAGGAGGTGTGCGATCATCTCTTGGCCGGAGACTAAGCCCTCATACAGTGATTTGGACATAGAACTCCTGCGCTAATTGTTCAACCTTATTTATTATGCACGGAGACGCACTTTGCGCAATAAGCAACCGGTCTCCCCACATTTTCTACGCAGGTCATAGCCGCCTAAAGAGGTAGGGCAAAAAGAAAGCTCCCGAAGAGGGAGCGAATAGGCGAACTGGTGGGCCGTCAGGGACTCGAACCCTGGACCTTGGGATTAAAAGTCCCCTGCTCTACCAACTGAGCTAACGGCCCCTGTGCATTAGATTATAGCGTCTGAATTATACCAGCCTTACTTTTACGGTCAATTGAGCCCCACGCATTCTCTTTGGTTAAACACATTCCCTGTGGCAACCTGTGGTATCATTCCTTGCGTATTGCTGCAGCATACGTCGTTTTTCCTGCAAGAGAACCCTATTCAGCATTTCGTTTTCGCAGGAGATCGCGCAGCACATGCACTGGCCCATCGTCCAACGGCAGGACCCTGGTTTTTGGTACCAGTTATGTAGGTTCGAATCCTGCTGGGCCAGCCAGCTTTCACAGTCAGCGAGCCCTCGTGGCTCGCTTTTCTTTTGCTGGCAACGCCTCGCTCGCCGCCTACCGCGATCGACCTCGGCATAGCCGCCATGCGCACCTCGCTCGCCCACGGCATAGATGCTGTCTGCCGCCTCACTCGCCGCGCCACTCATGGAACCGCGCTAAAGGTGAACTTCCCGCAGGTTTTCCGCCAACTTCCACATTGCTTTGATAAAGGATTGCAGCAACTTTCGGCGTACTTTCATGAAGGATCGCAGCAACATTCCTCGCACTTTCGCAGAGGTTTCATCGAGCTAAGAACTCACGGCTCGTGAGAACCCCTCAGTAACGTTTCTCCTATCTAGATAGTTAGGAGAACGCCATGAGAATCAACCCGCCACCATCACACACAGCCCAAAAACGAGCTCAGACAGTCGGACTCTGCATCCTGCTGATTGCCGCGCTGGTCTTCAGCCTCGTGCCCATCGGGCTCTTCAGCCTCAGCTCGCCTCAAAACGCCTATGCCGCCACCACAGCCAAATTTAACACGGTCATGGTCACCGCTTCGGGCAAGGATTACCAGATGTACCAGCGCAGCGATGGCGCCTTAGCCTACTGCTATGACCCAGGAAACGAGCCCCCTACCACAGCGGCAACCTACACTCTCACCAGCAAGAAAGACCCCATTGCCGCCTACATCGTGGCAAAGGGCTATCCCTTCACCCGCGACATCGCTGGCGAGACCTGGAACAAGGGCCAAGCACAATGCATCACCCAGATCGCTCTCTGGTTCTATCGCAGCTACGGTTCAGACCCTGACAACTATTACACAGGGTGCGACTCATACATGAAGACCCTCTTCCACGATGCGAGCCTGGTAGATGCCGCCCTCTCCCTTTGCAAGAAGGCACTGAAGTACGACGGATCCGATGCCAGCATCAACGGGTGCATTACCATCTGGAAGAGCTCTGACAGCTCTATGCAGGACACCGTTCTCGTTGGCGACATGACCGGCACCTGCTCCGTGAAGAAGACCTCTTCCGATACCACCATCACCGGAAAGAACGATTGCTACAGCCTGACAGGAGCAACCTTCGGCGTGTACTCCGACAGCGCTTGCAAGACCCAGGTAGACACTCTGACCACCAAGGCCGACGGAACAACCGCCAACAGCAAGAAACTCGCTGAGGGTACCTACTATCTGAAGGAGACGAAGGCGCCTGAAGGCTTCATCGCCGACGACACCGTGCATAAGGTGACGGTATCCGCTGGCGAGAATAAGGCCGTTGCCATTTCCGATAAGCCCGCCTTCGCCAAAGCTGACCTCCTCCTGCAGAAGCTCGACGCGGAAACAGGGCAGGCAAGCCCCCTTGCCGCAGCCACCCTAGCAAACGCTCAGTTCAGCGTCACTCACTATGGCGGCTACTTCAGCAGCGCTGCCGATGCCCAGAAAGCAGGCACCAAGCTACGTTCGTGGGTGTTCGCCACCGATAAAACGGGGAAGGTGAGCATCGCCGATGCCGACGCGAAGGTCTCTGGCGACAACCTCTATACATTCGGCGGAGCCGTTGGTCTGCCCCTTGGCACCTACGTGATCGCCGAAACCCAAGCCCCTGAGGGATACGTCACCACTGAAGAACCCATCCTGTTGGTAGTGAAGCCCGACGGCAAAAGCTCTTGCACCGTGCAAAACGGCGACGGCATCACGGTCAGCACCTGCAGCAACCTGAAAAGCTGCACCATTCCCGAGCAGCTCATCCGAGGCAACCTGGCCTTTACGAAGGCACATCTCACCGAGGAAGACCCCCTTGCCAACTGCGCATTCCTGCTGACCTCGGTCACCACAGGTGAAACCCACGTACTGGTGACCAATGAAGAAGGCCGCTTCGACAGCTCCACGCTCCCTGCCGCCCAAAACACCAACGCAAACGATGCGGCAGTTACCGGCTACGCCATCTCCCCTGACGATGAAGGGCTCTTCACCAGCGTCGACATCTCTGCGGTGGAAGTGCAAGACGAGCTTCTGACCAGCGATTGCGGACTCTGGTTCGGCAGAGATGCTCAGGGTGGGGCGCTTGCACCCCAGGAGAGCCTTGCCTCCTTGCCCTACGACCGCTACCTGCTCACAGAGCTGCCGTGCCAAGCCAACAGCCGCAAGGCACTAGGACGAGACGTGATTCTCTACGCATCCGACGAGGCCATTTTCATCTCTCAAAATAACGTCACCGTCGATGCGGGAACCATCGTGAATGACTCCCTGCCCCTGCCCACGTTAAAGACCCTCCTCCTGCAAACGGGATCCGACGCAAAGGAAACGGCTCTGAAAACCTCTGGAGAAACCCGCCTGACCGACGTGGTTTCCTATCAGGACCTCAGAAACGGCGTCACCTACCGCTTCACGTCCCTGCTCTTCGATACCCAGGCCAATCTGCCCTTGCTGAAGCCCGAGGTGACCAAGGCCCTCACCGCCAAAAAGCTGCAAACCGAGATTACCAAGGTGTACCAGGCCTTAGGCATCACAACCCCCGTTCCCGAAATCGTCTACAAAACCAAGTCTGACGGAACAAAGGAGATCGCCGTGAAGAACGAATCTGAGGTGAGAGACGTGGTCCTCATCTGCACGGGAGAACCCGACTACCAGCTGCTTACTACCCTGTTGGAAAAAGATTCCCTTCTCGCCCCTTACCTGATTGCCGCGACCACGGATTACACCGGTGAGACCAGCGAGGGAACCTTGGGCATCAACCTCCCCGCCTTCAACAGCGATCAGTTGGCCGGCAAGTCCGTCGTCTGCTTCGAGGCCCTGACCGTCGCCTCTACCGAAACTGTCGATGCGGTGGAAGTAAACGAAGGCAACAAGGACCAGCAAATTGCCTTCGATGAGGACGAACCCGAGCCAGGTCTTCCCAAGACAGGCGTCGCCTTTGCCGGAGCCATCGTCCTAGCGCTTGGCGCCCTCGTTGTCGGCAGCACCCTCATCGCCCGATCCCGCAGACGCTAACAGCGGCATGGCATGAAGGGCAGAAAGCCATTGAGTGAAAAGCCGCTGGGGAGTAACCCGCTGCGTAAGAACATGCGAAACAACTCTCCCGCAAAACATGCACGCCGCGAAAAGAAGAGATCCGCCGCTGCCCTCGCCCTGGGGATTGCCTTTGTCAGCATCGCACTGACAATCCTCGGGGCAATTGCCTTCCTAACTTTGCAACCCGCTGAGGAACAAGATGCCATCTCCCCACCCAAACTCAGCGAGGAATCCTCGACGTTTCCCCAGGTTAATTGGAAGAAGCTACAGAAGCTGAACCCCGACGTGGTCGCCTGGGTCTACATCCCTGGCACCGGCATCAGCCAACCAGTGGTGCAAGCCCATTCCGATACCGCCGAGTTCTACCTCTCCCACAACCTGAAAGGTGAATACAGCGTATACGGGTGCCCCTATCTTTCCCCCGAGAACGAAGAGCGGGGACTAGAGAGCGACCATTGCCTGATCTACGGGCACCACCTAGACATCGGCGGCGCTTTTTCCGATCTCACCAAGTACCAGGAAGAGTCTTGGGCAAAAAACCACCAGGAAATCCTACTGCTGACGCCTGAAGAGAACATGTGCTTGCAAGTCGCCTTCGTGCAGCGTGTACGAGCAAGCGAATACCCCATTCAGGCGAACTTCCCCACGCAAAGCGCATACGAGACCTGGCTTCTCGGTGAATATCAAAGCGCTTTCGTGACGCTTTCGCCACCGAACCCAGAGGCACGAAGCTATTCATTGGTGACCTGCGATGCCGGCTACGACACTGACTGGCGCATCATCGTCACCGCACAAGAAAAGGCCGAGCCCCTATAGGGACTCGGCCTTACTGAAAACCCAGAGAACTTCCGTGCGTTAGAACGTAATGCCAGCGAACTGGAAGATCAGACCCCAAGTAACACCGATGATGAAGAGAACGCCAGTAATGATGAGGTTGTTGCGCAGGGGTCTGTTCGACCTGAACAGAACCAGCAGGCCTACGCCGGCGCCAACCAGCAGGCCGCCCATCATAGCACCCGTGCTCAGCACGCCTTCCAGATACAGTTCGACGATGATGACGCTTGCAGCGCAGTTGGGGATAAGGCCCACCAGACCTGCGGCAATCACAGACAGGAAGGTGCTGCCAGAGAGGAAGGAAGCCAAGGTCTCCTCGCCTACCACCTCGATGGTTCCGGTCAGGGCCAAGGACACCAGGAAGATGAACACGGAAACGTTCACGGTGTGACGAAGAGCGCTCTTAAGAGGGCCGTCCTCACAGGCGCAGTGCTCGCGTTCGCACAGCTCGTGAATGTGCAGGCGCTTATCGGTAGCCTTGCTGATGATGCGCGCAACGAAATCTATGAGCAGGCCCATAACCAAGCCGATAACGAGCTTGCACAGCAAGATCTTCGCGATGATGGCAGGGTCTACCTGCTCGGCGATGAAGATGGGCAGCATCTCATCGGAGGTTGCCAGGAACACGGCAATGAGGGTTCCCAGAGTGATGACACGTCCCGCATACAGAGTAGAGGCCGCCGTAGAGAAGCCGCACTGAGGCAGGATGCCCACCAAGGCGCCAACAACAGGGCCGGCTTTCTGGGACTTAGCAACCCAGCCTTCCACCTTGTCGCCCGTGGCCTTCTCGAGGTATTCCATTGCCAAATAGGTGATGAAAAGGAAGGGAATCAACTTCAGGGTGTCGATGCCCGCGTCCTTAAGTATGTCAATTATCAGATCCATAGTGTAGGGATTCTAGCAAATAGCCTTCCTCTGCGTAGGCAGAACCAACGCAACGGGAACATTACACGAAAAAAGGAGCGAGCCGACAGCGAAGCGGAATCGGGTCGCAGGTGAAACCGATTCGGGTCGCAGGTGAAACCGATAAGCAGTAAGGAGCCTCTATACGCACGAAAAAGGGGTCGGCGAACCGACCCCTTTGCAAGCTCTGACGATAGCGCGCTGCCGCAATCCCAGCGGCGTCTCGTAGCCGTTGGGCGCCACAGCTTCGCGCCCTTCGAGCAGTGCGGCTTAGTACATGCCAGGTGCACCTGCGCCAGCACCAGCCAGTGCGGACAGGTCTGGGCCTTCAGCAGGAATCTCGTTAACGGAAGCCTCGGTGATGAGGATCAGACCGGCAACGGAAGCAGCTGCCTGCAGAGCGGTACGGGTAACCTTCACAGGATCGTTTACGCCCATGGCGATCATGTCGCCATACTCGCCGGTAGCGGAGTTCAGGCCGTGACCCTTAGGCATGCCCTTGATCTTCTCTACAACAACGCCGCCCTCGTAGCCAGCGTTAGAAGCGATCTTGCGCATAGGAGCCTCAGCAGCGCGACGGACGATGTCGACGCCTACCTTCTCGTCGTCGTTGTCGCACTCAACGGTGTCGAGAGCGCAAACAGCGTCGAGCAGAGCTACGCCGCCGCCAGCAACAATGCCCTCTTCAACAGCTGCGCGAGTTGCCTGCAGAGCGTCCTCGATGCGGGACTTCTTCTCCTTCAGCTCGGACTCGGTAGCAGCGCCAACCTTCAGAACGGCAACGCCACCGGAAAGCTTAGCCAGGCGCTCCTGCAGCTTCTCACGGTCGAAGTCAGAGTCGCAGCGGTCGATCTCAGAACGGATCATAGAGATGCGCTCGTCGATAGCCTGCTTCTCGCCGGCGCCGTCAACAATCAGGGTGTTGTCCTTGGTGACCTTGACGGTCTTAGCGGTACCCAGCATTGCAGGGGTAGCGTCGGACAGGGACAGACCGAAGTCCTTGTCGATAACGGTTGCGCCGGTAACAGCAGCGATGTCCTCGAGGATACGCTTGCGGCGATCGCCGAAGCCAGGAGCCTTGATGGCAACGCAGGTGAAGGTACCACGGAGCTTGTTCAGCAGCAGAGTAGCCAGAGCCTCGCCGTCAACGTCCTCAGCAACGATCAGCAGAGCACGGCCGGACTTCATAACGCCCTCGAGCAGAGGCAGGATCTCCTGGATGTTGGAAATCTTCTGGTCGGTCAGCAGGATGAATGGGTCCTTCAGGTCAGCCTCCATACGATCCATGTCGGTGGCCATGTAAGGGGAGATGTAGCCGCGGTCATACTGCATGCCCTCTACAACCTCGACGTCGAAGCCGAAGGTCTGGGACTCCTCGACGGAGATTGCGCCGTCGCGACCCACAGCGTCCATAGCCTCAGCGATCTTCTCGCCGATCTCCTTGTCGCCTGCGGAAATGGTGCCAACGTTAGCGATCTGCTCCTTAGACTCAACAGCGATAGCGTCAGACTTGATCTGCTCGACGATGGCGTGAACAGCCTTGTCGATGCCGCGACGAACGGACAGAGCGTCTGCACCAGCGGTAACGTTGCGCAGGCCCTCGTTAGCGATCTCGGAAGCCATCAGGGTTGCGGTGGTGGTGCCGTCGCCAGCGACGTCGTTGGCCTTAACAGCAGCCTCCTTCACCAGCTGAGCACCCATGTTCTCGATGGGATCCTCCAGCTCGATCTCGCGAGCAACGGTAACGCCATCGTTGGTTACGTTAGGAGCGCCGAAGGAGCTCTCGAGGGCAACGTAGCGGCCCTTGGGTCCGAGAGTGACGCTAACTGCATCGGAAAGCTTCTTAGCACCAGCGGCCATACCGCTGCGTGCCTCCTCCTTGAACTTAATGTCCTTAGCCATGATCTAAGGTCCCCTTTCAAACGAATCCCGAAACCTCGTTCCGGGAAGCGGGCCTCGCGCCCGCCGTAGTAATACCTAAGTAAGTGAAAGAACTAGTCGGTGTACTTTGCGTACATATCCTCAGCGCGCATGAGCATGAGGGTCTCGCCGTCTACCTCTACCTCGGTAGCGCCGTACTTTGCGAACACCACGTGATCGCCCACCTCTACAGGCATGGGGATGATGTTGCCGTTCTTGTCATACTTGCCAGGGCCTACAGCGACAACAACGCCGCTCTGGGGCTTCTCCTGGGAATCGGAAGCGATGTACAGGCCGCCAGCGGTGGTCTCCTCAGCCTCGTCCTGACGAATAAGAATGCGATCGCTCAGTGGAGCCAGTGCCATGATTGACCATCCTTTCTTTAAATCGCTCGCATTGCGAGCTCTCTTATAAACGATTCATTATGCGGTTAGCACTTGAAACGGACGAGTGCTAAAACCATTGCCTATGCTAACACATAGTTTTCCCGATGCAAGACAAATAAGAAAATATGAGTGAAGTACACTTAGATTTCAAATTTCCCCAATAACCCCAGGTCAGCAATGGGTCTTACCGTGGAAGATGGCACACAATTCCCTCACAAGAAGCAGATTTTGGGCCATGCCTATTGGTTTCCCCGTTTCCATTGGAAACAGAAATGATGGCAGCCCCGTTTGAAAGTCCCGCATCTGACAAACGCCCGCCGCGTTGCTATACTGAGACCCGTTCATCCGCTAGCGCCCATATGCCAAGCGCTGGCTCGCGAAAGGATCGGTGCATGAAGCTGTAACGATGCCCTTAGGGCCCACAAACGAAGATATTGCCACCCAGGCCATGCTTCGCCGGGCATTGCATCGTATGCGCACCGCACGCCTCCCGCCTTCCACAACGTTCCTACCGTCGCAAAGGATCTATCGGACGTCTCGTTGTTTTGGAAGCACCGCAACCTCATCCGCTTTTGGAAGCATCGGGCGCCTTCATTTCACCTTAGAAGCGCTGCACACGGTATCACCCCAGCTCATGGCCCTATACCGAATACGGAGAACCCATGCAGCTGAACATTTCCTCCCTGCACTACACCTACCCCGAATCTGCCGAACCCGCTCTTTGCGGCCTTTCCGCCACTCTCCCCTGCGGCTGGACAGGCATCGTAGGCGACAACGGCAGCGGCAAGAGCACCCTCGCCAAAATACTCTGCGGCCAGCTGAAACAGGACGGCGGCTCCTTCGCCCCCGCGTTGCGCGCGGCTTACTGCCAGCAAGATGCCTCTACACCTTCCGAGAATCTGCAGGACTTCATCTGCTCCTACGACAAGGAAGCCCTCATGCTCCGCAACGCCTTCGGCATAGAGGAGGACTGGGGCTGGCGCTTCGACACCCTCTCCTGCGGCCAGCAGAAGCGCATGCAGATTGCCTGCGCACTTTGGGCCGAACCGCAGCTCCTGATCATGGACGAGCCCACCAACCACGTCGATGCCCCTACCAGGGAAATCATCGCCAACGCACTGACACGATTCCGCGGCATCGGCATCCTCATCTCCCACGACCGAACGCTCCTCGACGAGCTCTGCACCCAATGCCTCTTCATGGAAAACGGAACCGGCGTCATGCGTCCCGGAGGATTCTCCCAAGGCCAAGATCAGGCGGGGTTAGAACGTGCCACCACCTTACGTGAAAAAGAGAAGGCAAAAAACGAGCTGCAGCGTCTGAAGAAAGAGGCTCAGAGCCGAAGCGAGCAAGCATCCCGCACAGCATCCCGCCGAAGCGCCCGCAATGTGGCAAAGCACGATAGCGACGCCCGCGAGAAGATCCGCCTAGCCGTGTATTCAGGCCAGGATGGCAAAGCAGGTAAGCTTTCCGCTCGCATGGATTCCCGAGTGCAGCAAGCCAGCGCGACCCTGAGCGACCTGCACGTGCAGAAACGTTACGAGGGCAACTTCCACACCAACGCGGAAGCCAGCAGGCGGCCCGTGGTGCTCCACGTTCCCGAGATGTCCCTGCCCCTCGGTGAGGAGAGGACGCTGCAAATCCCCCAGCTCTTCGTAGAAAATCACGACCACATTGGCCTTGCGGGACCCAACGGCTGGGGCAAAACCACCCTGGTGAAGCAGCTTATGGGCATGGTAGATGACGGGGTTCGGGTCCTGTATCTACCCCAGGAACCCACTGCTGACCAGCGAAAATCTGCCCTGCGAAGCCTTCAAGAGCTAAACAACAAGGATAGGGGCGAGGTACTGAAGACCGTTGCCCGCCTGAACTCTCAGCCAGAGCGCTTTATGGAAGGCGACGAGCTGAGCCCTGGCGAACTGCGCAAGCTCATGCTGGCTCTGGGCATGCTGGAAAACCCAGAGCTCATGATTCTCGACGAGCCAACCAACCATCTTGATATCGGATCCGTGCTGGCCTTGGAACGGTTCCTGGCAAATTTCCCCGGAGCCTTCCTGCTCGTCACCCACGACCAGGCGCTTCTAGAAGGAACCACTTCAAGAATCTGGGAGATTACGCAGGAAGACGAAGCCACGCTCAGACTTATTTAAAAAATAAAAACAGCATGCGCAGCGTAGTCTCTCCAGAAGGAAGCAAGAATGACAAATTGAAACAGACGCAAACCGTGAAAACAGGTGCGTCTTTGATGACAAACCAACAGCCCCGAACTACGCCTTCCGGAAGACGCTGAACAACCTGAGCAAAAAAGGAGGAACGCTATGCCACATCCACCATCGCTGGACTCTACAATCGCGTGCGAACAGTTTTTCCCGTTAACAATTGAGTTTGGAACCCAGCACGATCTCTGCAGGTTCGCCGAGTACTCCTTTGGAGATTCGGACGTCCTAGACTTTAGCCTCAACTGGGAAACACGCTTCCCAGAGAAAATGACCCTCGTCATCTGCGGCCATTACCGCATCGTCGATGCCTCCGCTCCGGAGACGATATTGAGTGAAGCCAATTCAACCTTCCCCGATCTGAGAACGACCGAATGCAAAACGTTCAATCTCTCCATCTTTAAAGATGGAGTAGCTCTTAAGCTCTTAAGCTCTTAAGCTCTCAAACGTTCAAGCATCGAATCATTGCAGAATCGGCCAAGCCATTTTTGAATTCTCCCCAGACCAAGAACTCGTTCAAATCTGGATAACGAAGATGAGCGAAAAAGAAATCGAGCACCTTAAGGGGGAGATTACCGAATAGCAAGAAGGATAGCTAGCTGTTCACCAGGCAAAGAAACCAGGGTGCAAAAACTTTGACGCTTGGGTCCATTTCTTTGAGGATGACTCCTAAAATTAAATTCTAGCTACTTCAAAAGCATGGAAGAACGATGGCCTGGCATCTAGTCGATGCCAGGCCATCCCACAGTTACATCGCAATAAAGCGAGCCATAATAAACACCAGAGCCCAAGCCCCTACTGAATGGCGCGGATGCGGTCAGCCAGCCACTCGGCCCATGCTTCCACACCCTGATTCTTGGTGGCGGAAATCTCGAAGACCGGAGCAGCAGGGTTCAGGTCGCCCACCGCACCATAGAACGCGTCGCGGTCGAAGTTGAACACGGGCATGGTATCGACCTTGTTCAGGATGATGGCCTCTGCAGCCTGGAACACGCCAGGGTACTTCAGAGGCTTATCGTCGCCCTCGGGAACGGAGAGAATCATAATCTTGGCGTTCTCGCCCAGGTCGAAATCGGTGGGGCACACCAGATTGCCCACGTTTTCGATGATGATGAGGTCGAGGTTGTCCAGGTCGAGGACATCATAGGCGCGGCGAATCATATCGCTCTCGAGGTGGCAGGCGCCGCCGGTGTTAATCTGCACCGCAGCAATGCCCTGAGCCTTAATCTTCTCGGAGTCTACCGAGGAAGCGATGTCGCCCTCGATAACCGCGATGTTGAACTCATCGCGAAGAGCCTCGATGGTTGCCAGGATGGTAGAGGTTTTGCCAGAGCCGGGGCTCGCCAGGACATCGAGGGCGAAGACCTTCTTCTCGGCCAGCAGCGCGCGATTCGAAGCGGCCAGCTCGTCGTTCTTAGCCAGAATGGGCTGATTGATTTCTACCTGCATGAGAGTTCCTCTCTCGTAAAACGGCCCGAGTAACCGGGCCGCGTTTCATGTCGTGATATGAGGATTATTCCTCATCTTCGTCGGGGATATCCACCTCGATAGACTCAATGGCTAGTTCCTTGCCCTCAACGAGGGTGGTGAGCATGTTGCCGCATTCCGGGCAGCCCCTATGGAAGCGATCGTGCACGAACACATTGCCGCATTCCGGGCAGCTGCTCTTCGGGGGAATCATGCGAATCTGCAGCTCGGCGTTCTCCGCAATGGTGCCTTCCTTCAGGGCGTCGAAAGCGAAGACCAGGGCGTCCTCGATGGCTTCGGTCATCTCACCCACCATCAACGAGACCTTGGTTACCGCCGTGGCATTGTTCTGCTCGGCGGTCTGCTGCACCACGCTCATGACGCTAGTCATGATGCCAAGTTCGTGCATTACTCGTCCTCGTCTTCCTCTTCGGCCTTCTTAGCGGCGCGACGAGCCTTGATTTCGGCCCATTCCTTCTCCCACTCCTCATCGGCACGGGCCTGCTCTTCGAGCTCAGCCTTCTGCTCGGCAATGCGCTTGCCCAGCACCAAGCGGGCCATAAGCAAGCTCAGCTCGTAGAGGGTGATCATGGCAGCGAACATGAGGCCCATGGTCACAGGGGATGCATCGGGGGTGATCATAGCGGAGATGACCAGCAGCACCACGTAGATGACACGCCAGCTCTCGCGAAGCTTCACGTAGGGGATGATCTCGAAGACCGTCAGGTAGAACACCACCAGAGGCAGCTCGAAGGCGACGCCGAAGCCAAGCTCGAACTTCAGGATGATATCTATCCAGAGCTCGGCCTGAGCCGCAATGGTGGCAAAGCCCTCCGCCTGTCCGGTGAGGAACTCGAAGGCGGGGTTCAGGATGATCAGGTAGCAGAAGATAGCGCCGAAGAAGAACAGTGCCACGCCCACGAAGAAGGTAGGCAGGAACCACCTGCGCTCCCTGGGCTTCAGCGCTGGCAGGAAAAATGCCAGGATCTGCCAGATGATAAAGGGCGCGCAAGCGACGAACGCTGTCCAGAGGGCAACCTTCAAGCGCACACCGAAGGCCTCGAAGGCACCCAGGGTGATGAGCTTCACGTTGCCACTGGCGTCGAGCTCCATGTACTGCTTAATGGGCTCAAAGAGGAACTGGGTGATGGTAGGTGCACCGAAGTAGAAGAACACCATGCCGATGATCAGCACCACCACGATGCGCACCAAGCGCATGCGCAGCTCACCCAGGTGATCCATGAGGGGCATGCGGGAAGGACCGATAGGCATTAGCGCTCGCCTCCCTCAGCATCAGATGTGGAAGAACCGGCGGCAGACGCACCAGCACCTTCCACTGCGGCACCCGCTACGCCAGGGGCGTTATCGGCGGGAACCATGGTTGAAGCCCCAGCGCCAGGACCATCAGACTTTGGGGCAGGCTTGGAAACCAAACCGTACAGCTCTTCAGCGGAAACGGCGGGCTTGTTTGCTACGGGAGCGTCATCGGAGGATGCACCGTCGGCAGATGCCGCGGCGGAATCCTGGCCCTGTTGCTCCTGAGCACGCTGGGCAGCCAGGCGCTCCTCCCGCATCTTGTCATAGCGGGCCTTGCGCTCGGCGAAAGACTCCGTGGGGGCTTCCTTTGCTGCAGCAGCCTGAGGAGCGGGCTTCTTGGCAGGCTCCTTCTTTTCGGTGGTTGCGTTGTTAACCTCCCGCTTCACCACCTCGTTCACCTCATCCTGCACATCGCGGAACTTCGCGATGGCACGACCAACGGTCTTAGCGAACTGAGGGAGCTTGTCGGGACCTAAGATGAGAAACGCGAAGAGCAGGATGATTGCCAGCTCGGTGCTTCCGATTCCAAACATTACGACCTATTCCCGTAAGACTACTGACCGCCGCCCATGACGACGAGGGCCATGGTGGGGAAGGACAGGCCGATGATGAGGATAGCCACGATGACGATGGTGAAGATGCGCTTGTTGCGATCCTTGCGAGCCTGTGCTGCCTTAGCGCGCTCATCGCGAGCACGAGCGGCCTCTTCGCGGGCCTCCATCTGCTTCTTGGTCATCTTCTGCTTAGCCATATGAGCCTTCTTCATGTCATGCAGCACTGCTGCAGGGTTCGTATTTCACTTCGCTTCAATATACCAACAAAACGCATGCAGGGGAAAAGAATCGGGGTCTGCGGGCAATTGCGTTCGCGGCTGCACAGCGAGTGCAAAAAGGCAGCGACCCTACTTGCAGGTGACGCGCATTACTTGCGGGCGATGTACACCGCAGCCACGCCGAAGGTGCAATTGGTATATTCCACCCGAGAGAAACCGGCATCGTAGAGCATCTTCGAGAAATGCTCCTGGTCAGGGAAGGCCTTAATAGAGCTAGACAGGTACACAAAGCCCTCTTTCTGGCCCGTGGTGATCTTGCCCCACTCGGGGATGCCGTACTTCAGGTAGGCGGAGTACATGCGACGCATGACGGGGTTGGGAGGCGTGCTGAATTCTAGAATGCAAGCTGAACCGCCAGGGGTCAGCACGCGATAGATCTCGGAGAGCGCCGTCTCACGCTTGGGCATGTTGCGAATGCCGTAGGCCATGGTCACGATGTCGAAGGACTCGGAGGCGTAGGGGATATCCTGGGCATCCATCACCGCGAGCTCTATGGGCACGCCGTTTGCCTCGCCCTTGGTCAGACGTTCCTTGGCCACGTCGAGCATGGCAGGAGTCAGATCCGTCAGGAGGATAGAGCCGGGGCGCTTCTGCTTGCAGGCCTGAAAAGCCACATCACCGGTGCCACCAGCAACGTCGAGCATGCGGCTGCGAGAGTTGATGGGAGCCTTATCGATCAGCGTGTGCAGCCAGGCGCGATACCTGCCGAAACTGGACATAGCGTTGAAGCGATCGTAGCGGGTTGCGATATCCGTGAAAATCTGGGTTACGCGCTCAGAGCTGATCTCTGGGGGTGCTTCCTCACCAGTGGCAGTATCGATGCTGTGCTCGGTTCGCTCGTACCCAACTTCGTCGTACGCTGCGTCGAACGGCATCCGGGCCTTGCGATCTTGCTGATTCTGCCCAGTGGTCATCGCTCCCCCTTCTCTGAAATCGTCTGCTGATATCGTTAGGAAATCTTATGCCTAGAAAGTATGCTTCCCCTGGGTATTTGGAAGAAACACACTAAATGCCAATATCTCCACAACTCTAGACACCATTGTCCCAGATGTTGCCCATAACAGAGCAGGAAGAGCTGGGCTGTTTCATAAGAAACCCCAGCTCTTCCACAATGATTCTCTATGTGCTCATTTGGAACGCCACACCGTACAGTGATCCCGCCTAGGGAGCACGCCATCGCTCACCCCACCAGAGCACGTTGGGAAACTGCCTGGCAAAAACCAGCATGATCCCGCACACCTATCGGCAAGAAAAGCGCAAAGCCTGAGCACAGCCTATCGAAGGAGATTCCCAAACCCTAGTAGGGCTCGTCGGGAGATGTTCCGAAAAGAATTCCCCAAACCCCTAGTAGGATTCGTCGAGGGATGCATGGGCCTTCGCGTCAGCATCGAGGCCGAAGAACAGCCCCTTCTCGTAACGATCATGGGCGACCAGCGCGATCATGCCGGCATTGTCCGTACAAGACGACAGCGGAGGCATGGTAAGGCGAACGCCGATGCCGGCGCACATCTTCTCGTAGGCAGCACGGAGCGCAGGGTTTGCCGCCACGCCGCCGCCCAGGCAGAACTCCTTGGCGCCGGTATCTAGCAGAGCCGTCTTGGCCTTCGCCACCTGCACGTCTACCACCGCAGCCTGGAAGCTGGCGGCAATATCCGCCGCATTCAGCTCATGGCCAGCTTCCTGCTCCTTTTGAATGTAGGTGACCACCGCCGTCTTCAGGCCGGACAGGCTGAAACGCAGGTCGCCG
This sequence comes from Eggerthellales bacterium, assembly GCA_029225085.1. Classification (GTDB taxonomy): domain Bacteria; phylum Actinomycetota; class Coriobacteriia; order Coriobacteriales; family Eggerthellaceae; genus JAQXVU01. The sequence goes on from JAQXVU010000085.1 coordinate 37,521, forward strand.
GAGTGCAGCATGGCGCGAGGGAACCTGACGGCCTTGGGGTCGCCTTGCTCTGCCAGCTTCGAGATGATGGGGCCGCCGGGATAGCCCAGGCCCAGAGCCTTCGCCACCTTGTCGAAGGCCTCACCCACCGCATCGTCGATGGTGGAACCCAAAGTCTCGTAATCGCCCCAGTCCTTCACGTGCACCAGCATGGTGTGGCCACCAGAAACCAAGGACACCACCATGGGAGGCTGAATGTCGGGGGTGGCCACCTTGTTGGCGAAGAGGTGGCCTTCCAGATGGTTCACGCCGATGAAAGGCACGTCCGCCGCCCAGGCAGCACCCTTGGCGAAGGCAACGCCCACCACCAGAGCGCCCACCAGGCCGGGCGCATAGGTCACCGCAATGGCGGACAGGTCCTTGTACCGCAGCTTGCTGACGCCCAAAGTGCGAGCTGCCACCTCAAGACTCTCGGCAGCGACACCGCAGATGGCCTCGATGTGCTTACGACTGGCGATCTCAGGCACCACGCCGCCAAAGCGCGAGTGGAAGTCGATCTGAGAGGCTACCACGTCGCTGAGCAGACGACCGGAGCCGTCTACAACGGAGCCTGCGGTCTCATCACAGGAGGACTCGATAGCCAAAATCAGAGGCTGACCTGCTGCGATTGCCGCAGCATCATCCTGGGCCTCGCCGTTGGGGGCAACCGTTGCCGCCTCATGCACCTGCAGCTGCATACCAGCCACATCGCTTTCAGGCAAAGGAAGGGGGCCCTGCAGGATGAGGGCATCCTCCTTGTCGGAGTAATACTTGGGGCGAATGCCCAGGCTCTTGTAGCCCAGAGTGTCGTAGAAGCGCTGGGCGCCCACGTTAGAAACGCGAACTTCCAGAGAGGACGTGGTGGCGCCTAGGTCGCGAGCATCGAGAGCGATCCTGCCAATGAGCTCACGGGCGATGCCATGGCGCTGCCACTGGCGCAGAGTGGCGATCTTCAGGATTTCCACATCGCCATCTACCACCAAGCCGCCAGCGTAGCCAATAAGCGTGGCGTCATCTGCAGCGGAATCATAGGCCGCCCACCAGATGCGGTTGCTTTGGGCCAGGTCATCGGCCACCATAGCGGCATTCCAGGCGTCGGAGCCCATGAGGTCAGACTCCATGGCGGCGACCTCAGCGGCACGAGACGCGTCGAGGGGCTTGTACACGATGCCGGAGTCGGCCTTCATGCGCTGTACGTCTTGCACGCCAGTGACCAGGTTCTTCGCCTCGGAAGAGGCAAGGCGCAGGCGCTCGTTCTCCTCGGCATCGGAAAGGCGGGTGTACACCGGCAGCACCAGACCAGGGTCATGGCGCAGGGCATCGGACGGATCGAACTCACCAGCCTGCCAAGCGGCGGCAGCAGCCAACAGCAAACCCTCACCCGTAGGTGCCCAGCGGTCCTCGGGGGCGAAGGGGGCCAGAGGCGCGAACAGGTCGGCGTACTTAGTCAGAGCATCGCCGCAGACCAGCGTGGGCTGATAGCCGCCCAGAAAGTCGACTGCGGCGGCGGCCTTCATGACCACGTCGGTATTCAGACGGGAAATTCCCTGGTCAGAGATATCGAATGCAACGGGATACACCTCTTTGCGCATGGCGTCAGCAGCTACGGCAACCCGTCCGCGCACGCCGTCGGCCCACAGCTGCCAGGCAATGACCTCAGGGGTGGAAAGACCGAAGAGCCCTACCTCCGCCGCACTGGAAATGCCCTTAGCGGTGGCCATGCAGATGCGTACGCCGGTGAAGGATCCCGGTCCCCTACCGCAAGCCACGGCGACGATCTGGTCCTTGGCAACGCCAGCCTGCACGCACAGCTCATCGATGCGCGGTAACAGCTGAGTGTTAGAAGCCCGTCGCGCCGCCACCTGGCAGCAGGCAACCGGCACGATGGTCTTGTCCTGGTCCTGCAGTTGGCCCAGACCGATGGCGATAACCTCGTTAGAGGTGTCGAAAGAAAGCAGATAGCCCGTCATGTTAGCGCTCCTCGGACGTGCCTAAAGTGTCGAAAGATTCTGGGTCGGGCATCGCAGGGAACGCGGCAACGCCCGCTTCGGCAGAGCCGCAAACCCCGTTCGCAAGCTCCTGGCCCCATGCTTCCAAAAGCTCCTGACCGCGAGAGCCGACACCCCGCACCTCCCAGGCGCGCAGGCCATCGGATTGCACGGAAATCTGCACTTCCAGATACTCATCAGGCATGTCGTCAGGGAATTTGTCGCCCCATTCTATGACGCATACACCGCCGGATTCTAGCGTCTCGTAGAAGCCGATGTCCTCGAGCTGCAGAGGGTCGTCGAGGCGATACAGATCGAAGTGGAAGAGGGGAAGGCGGCCCTCGTAGCCCACCATGATGTTGAAGGTGGGGCTCGTAGGCACCTCAGAAATGTCCAGGCCCACAGCCAGGCCCTGGGTGAACTGGGTCTTTCCCGCGCCTAGGTCTCCTGTGAGCAGAATGACGTCATCAGGACACAGCAGCGGCCCAAGGGCCGCTGCCAGATTGTGTGTTTCCTCCTGGGAATGGGAGGCGATATGCATTGGTTCTCTCATGGTTGCCATGGTAACGCAAACCATGGCTCCTCGCCTACAGGCCAGCTGCCAGGCGGCGATTGCCCGCCGCAAACCAGCCAACCCGCTCGGCGTCAGATCCTCGCCTACAGGCCAGCGGCGCGCTCGGCGGCGGTCACCACGTGTTCCATAGTGGTAGAAGTGGTCACAGAACCAATTCCGCCGGGAACCGGGGTGATGTTTGCCACGATGGGCTCTACCGCGTCGTAGTCTACGTCGCCGCAGATCTTGCCATCGGCAAAATTGATGCCCACGTCTACCACGGTCTGACCAGCGCTGAAGCAATCGGCGCCGTAGGCCTTAGCGCGACCAGTGGCGCAGATAACCACCTCGGCATCACGCATGGTGCCAGGCAGGTCGACGGTGCGGGAATGGCATACGGTCACCGTGGCGTTGCGAGCCATGAGCAACATAGCAACGGGCTTGCCGATGACCAAGCTGCGACCGGCAACCACCACGCGCTTGCCCGACAGCTCGATACCGTAGTGGTCGAGCATCTTAATGCAAGCCTCGGCGGTGCAGGGAGCGAAGCACTCGGCACCGGAGTACACGCCAGCCATAGAAGCGGCGGAGATGCCATCCACGTCCTTTTCCACAGCCAGAGCGTCGCAGATCTCCTGCTCGTTCAGATGCTTGGGCAGAGGGCGAAACATAAGGCAACCGTGAATGGTGTCGTCCTCGTTGATAGCCTGAATCTGGCTGAGCATGGCCTCCTGGGACACATCCTCGGGCATCTCGATGATGCGAGTGGTGATGCCCAGAGTGTCAGCGCGCTTGCAAGCAGTGCGCTCATAGCTCAGGTCGTCAGGTCGGGCGCCAACGCGAAGGATGGCCAAGGTGGGCTCAACGCCCTTGTTCTTCAGAGCCTCGATACGACCGGCCATGTCCTGTGCCATGGCGTCGGTAACGGGCTTCGACTTCATTACGATCTCGCTCATAGGACCCTACTCGTACTTAACCTTCCAGAACACGTACTCGATGATGGCCTCGGCCTTGGGAAGATAGATGGCCAGCAGCTCCTCGGCCTCGCGGGTGTACTTGCGAGAGAGCTCGTGATCCTCAATGTCCTTGGCGTTGATCAGCGCGTTCAGAGACGCACCCTGCATAGCGGCGCGACCGAAGACGGCAGCAGCGCCAGCATCGGAAATGGCCAGGCCAGAGCCCTTCTGGGCCATGACCTCAGTGAGCTGAATGACCCGAGCGCAAGTGCGCATGATTGCCAGAGGCGCTTCGGTAGCTGCCACCAGGGCATTCTGCATAGCCTCATGCTTTGCGGCCTGCTCCTCAGGGGTGCTCTTAGGCAGCTTGTATGCAGCAGCCAGTGGAAGGAATGCCTGCGCATCGGCGTCGATCTCGTCGATGAGCTCGTCCTGCAGCCAACCAAGCTCTTCGATGGTGGCGTGCATGAGGTCTTCCACATCCGCATAGCGTTTCTTGCCAACCGTCAGGTTGCCCACCATGGTGGCAAGGGCTGCGGCAAGAGCGCCGCAGTAAGCGGAGGCTCCTCCGCCACCAGGGGTTGGGGCGGAGGATGCGAGTTCTTCGATAAAGGTGGTATCTACCATGTGAGGGAGCCTCCTAAATTCCTAGAAGAGGCCGGAGATCTTACCGGTCTCGTCAACGTCGATGCGGAATGCAGCAGGGTTCTTGCCCAGGCCAGGCATGGTCATGACGTTGCCGGTAAGAGCAACGATGAAGCCCGCACCTGCGGAAACCTTGATGTCGCGAACGGTGATAGTGAAGTCGCGAGGAGCACCCAGCTTCGAAGCGTCGTCGGAGAAGCTGTACTGGGTCTTAGCCATGCAGACAGGCATGTTGCCGAAGCCCAGCTTCTCGAGCTTAGCGATTTCCTTCACAACCTTAGGATCGAAGTTCACGCCGTCAGCACGGTAGATGCGCTTAGCGATGGTCTCGATCTTGGTCTTAATGTCCAGGTCAGCGTCATAGGCGAACTCGAAGTCATTGGGCTGCTCTACCAGACGCAGAACCTCCTCGGCCAGAGCGATGCCGCCCTCGCCGCCCTTTGCCCAAACCTCGGACAGGGCTACGTTCACGCCCAGCTCCTTGCACTTCTCTTCGATAAGGGCCAGCTCAGCCTCGGTATCAGTTGGGAAGCGGTTAATGGCCACCACGCAAGGAAGCTTGAAGACCTTGGTGATGTTCTCAACGTGCTGCAGCAGGTTAGGCAGGCCGGCTTCCAGAGCCTCGAGGTTCTCCTCGTTCAGATCGGCCTTGGCCACGCCGCCGTGATTCTTCAGAGCGCGAGCGGTTGCCACCACGACAACAGCGTCAGGCTGAATGCCGGTGAGGCGACACTTGATGTCCAGGAACTTCTCTGCACCCAGGTCAGCGCCGAAGCCCGCCTCGGTAACAGCGTAGTCACCCAGAGCCATGGCCATGCGAGTAGCCATGATGGAGTTGCAGCCGTGAGCGATGTTGGCGAAGGGGCCGCCGTGGATGAAGGCAGGGGTGCCTTCCAAAGTCTGCACCAGGTTTGGCTTCAGGGCGTCCTTCAGCAGGGCAGCCATAGCGCCCTCTGCGTGCAGGTCATGAGCGGTAACGGGCTGGTCATCGTAGGTGTAGCCAACCACGATGCGGCCCAAACGCTCCTTCAGGTCGGTGATGGAAGTTGCCAGGCAGAAGATGGCCATGATCTCGGAGGCAACGGTGATGTCGAAGCCGTCCTCACGAGGAACGCCGTTGGCCTTGCCGCCCAGGCCGCAGACGATGTTGCGGAGCTGGCGATCGTTCATGTCGACAACGCGCTTCCAGGTGATCTTGCGAACGTCGATGTTCAGCTCATTGCCGTTGTGAATGTGGGCGTCGAGCAGAGCAGCCAACAGGTTGTTGGCAGCGCCAATAGCGTGGAAGTCGCCGGTGAAGTGCAGGTTGATGTCTTCCATAGGAACAACCTGAGCATAGCCGCCGCCTGCAGCGCCGCCCTTGATGCCGAACACAGGGCCCAGGGAAGGCTCGCGCAGAGCAACCACGGTCTTCTTGCCCAGACGGGACAGAGCGTCGGACAGACCGACGGTCGTGGTGGTCTTGCCCTCACCAGCAGGGGTAGGGTTGATGGCGGTAACCAGAATCAGCTTGCCAGGAGTGTGCTCCTGATCAGTCAGCAGGTTGTAGTCGACCTTGGCCTTGTTGCGGCCGTACTGCTCGAGATACTGCTCGGGAATGCCCGCCTTCTCGGCAATCTCTACGATGGGCTGCGTCTGGGCAGCCTGGGCGATTTCGATATCGGACAGCATATCTGCTCTCTTTCCCCTCTTCCGCTCGGCTTAAGTTCGCAAGCGCCGAGCTTGGTAATTTTGGGGCCAAAGCCCCACCTTCTCCCGGACCACGCTCCGCCTTTCAGAAGCATTGGCCCTTCTCTTTTGGGGCGAAAGCCCCACTTTCTTTTGGCGTCAAACCTCGCCGAAGCCATACGGCGATAGTTACGCCACGTGTGTCATTCCCCCATTCTAGGACGAAGGCGCACCAGACAAATAGTACGGGTGATTTCGGTCAAACAAAAGGGTATTCGGCATAAAGAAACGAGCTGGCAATGTGGAATATAAATGCCACATGACCAGCCCATTTATCGTAGGGTTATGTAAGGCTTTTCGCCTTGACCTACAAAGCCTGCCTCACCGAACTTTGCCGGTTTACCCAGACTCAGCAGCCACGCTGACGACTTAACCCTGACCCTTCTGGTTGTTCTCGAAGATGATGCGGATTCCGTGCAGGGTCAGCTCGGTGTTCACCTCGGAGATGGTGGAGGACAGCACGGACATGTTGCCGGCCAAGCCACCGGTAGAGATGACCTTGGTCTCATATCCCAGCTGCTTCCACACCCGATGCACCAGGCCATCGACACGGTCGATCTCGCCGTACACGATGCCCACCTGCATGGCCTTCACGGTGTTACGGCCGATGGCAACCTTAGGGTCTACCAGCTCTACCTGGGGCAACAATGCCGCACGGGAGAACAAGGCGTTCATAGAGGACTGCACGCCAGGAGCGATGATGCCGCCAGCGAAAGCGCCGTCCTTATCGATGATTTCCATATTGGTAGCGGTACCGAAGTCGACCACGATAACCGGAGATCCGTACAGTTCCCGAGCAGCCACCGCGTCAGCCACGCGGTCCGCGCCTAAGTCACTGCGACGATAGGCGGACATGTCGATCATGCTGCCTGCGGTCTTCACGTTAATCATGAGGGCGTCGAGACCGAACATCTCGCGACAGACCTTCTTCCACATGTGGGTGGCGGCAGGCACAACCGTTGCAAGGGCAGCCCCGTCTACGGCGTCGTGAGGGACACCTGCGATATCGAAGAGACCGTGAAGCTGAATGTGCAGCTCGTCGGTGGATGACTGGGGATTGGTGTGGAGGCGCCAGAGATTGCGCACTTCCGACCCGTCAAACAGGCCAATGGTGGTCTGGGTGTTTCCCACGTCAATGGCAAGAAGCATGGGTGCACCTTTCCTTCGTTCCGGATAATTTCAGAAATCATAGCCCATAGGCAGCCCATCGACCACAACATAGGATCGTTTTAGGCAACCAAGTAGATTACGGCGAAAAAAGGGAGGTTGCCGGAGCAACCTCCCAGGTAAAGCACATGTGCCTGCTAAGAGGCTTAGTACAGAGCGCCCAGCTCCTTGTTTACGAAGCCATCGGGAGCGATAGGAGCACGGTCCTCCTCCATGGGGAAGTCCTCGGCGAACTTGATGCCGCCCTCCTCGTGCAGACGAGCGATGTCCTCGTCGGAGTAGCCAACCTTGCGCAGCTCGTCGGCGGTGTCAGCACCCAGATCGGAAACAGCCTTGAACTCGGAGATAGGAGTTGGGATGTTGGACAGGTGATGAGGCAGACCAGTCTGCAGAACCTTGCCGACGCGTGGGAACTCAACGTAAGCGAGAGCCTCAGGGTTCTCCTCGATGAGCTGAGCAACAGCCTCGGTCTTGGTGTTTACGCGGCCAACGCACATATCCTTGTCGGAGAAGTACTCGTCCCACTCAGCGGTGGTCTTAGACTTCATGATCTGGCGTACGGTCTCGAAGGCCTCAGGATCCTCCCACTCACGCAGCAGACCCTTGCCGATGAGCTCCTCGTGGCCGGTAGCCTCGCAGAACTGCTTCCAGAACTTGGCCTCTACCATGCCCAGGGAGTAACGGCCGCCGTCCTTGGTCTCGTATACGTTGTAAGCAACGGAAGGATACTCAAGGTCGGTGCGCTTGCAGACGCCGTCGTTGAAGGACCAACGAGAGTCGAGCAGGGAGTTCCACCATACGAAGCAGTCGAACATGGAGGTGTCGATGTAGCAGCCCTCACCGGTGGTGTTGCGCTCATACAGAGCAGCCAGCAGAGCCTGGCCAACAACCATTGCGGTGGAAAGGTCGCACAAGTGCAGAGGAGACATAGAGCCATGGTTCACAGCCAGGTAACCAGCAGTTGCCTGCATGTTCAGGTCGTGCATTGGCTTCAGGGAGCGAGGATCGTTTGCACCATAAGCGGAGATGGAGCAGTAGATGATCCTGGGGTTGATCTCCTTGATGGTATCGTAGTCGATGCCCAGCTTCTTGGTTACGCCAGGACGGAAGGACTCAACGATGATGTCAGCCTCGGCAGCCATCTTCTTGAAGGCCTCAACAACCTCAGGGTTCTTCAGGTTGAAGGAGACAGACTTCTTGTTGCGGCCCAGAGCGTTTACGTAGTAGGAAACTCCGCCGCCCTTGGTTGGGTAGTCGTGACGCATGAAGTCGCCCAGACCGGTATCCTCGCACTTGATGACGTTAGCGCCCATGTCGGCGAGAACCTGGGTTGCATAGCCACCAGGAAGGTAACGGGAGAAGTCGAGTACCGTTACGTCATTGAAAGAAGACTTTGGCATTATTCGAATCCAATCTATAGGAGGTCACAGGCTTACTTGGAAGCTCTGCGAGCCTCGTTCCTTGCAAAAAGCGCCCGCCCCGAAGGCGGGCGCCGTGAATTCCGCGCGTTACGCCGGTTTACTTAACCTTGCGCTCCTCAGGAGTGTGAGGACCGTAGGAGGGCTGCAGTACCAGATCAGGCACAGGATCGCCCTTGTAGCACATAACTGCACCGGACTCGTCGAGAGCGGTGATCTGCTCGTCGGTGTAGCCGAAGTCCTTCAGGATGCGACGGGTGTCGTAGCCGGTAGGACGGGAACGACGGAGAACAGGATCGCCCAGGGATGCCAGACGGAAAGGCATGGTGGTAACGGTGTAGGTGCCGTCATCGGGGAAGCCGGTCTTGTCATAGCCCTGCTCAGCGTAAGGAATCTTACGCAGCTGGTCGTTTGCGAAAGCCTCGTCGTCGTTCAGAACGTCGGTAACGGTCTGAATCTTCTCGAAAGGAATGTCGTTCTCGCGGAAGCGCTTCTCGAGCTCGGCGAAGGTGAACTTCTGGCAAGCCTTGTGCATCTCAGCAACAACGTCAACATACTTGCCGTTGTCTGCGAGAGCCTCGAGGGTGTTGGTCTCAGGATCGGTGTACCACTTAGGATCCATCTCGAGGGTGTCGAAGACGAGCTGGCAGTACTTGTTGTAGTTACCGAAGCACATGAGGAACCAGATGCCGTCGGAAGACTTGTAGGAGTTGTTGGTGGGGCACTTGGCGTCCATGCGGTCCTTAGGATAATCGCAACCCTGCTGCTGAGCGATGATTGCGGAGGTCATACCCCAAGTACCAACGTGGTACAGAGAACCAGTAACCTTATCGCCGATGCCGGTCTTCAGAGCGCCAGCATAAGCGCCCAGGATACCAGCGGCCAGTGCGCAACCGGTGTTCCAGTCGCCGAAGGCGATTGGGGAGTTGCCTGGCTCGTAAGTAGCGTTGTTCTGAGGAATAGCGGAAACGAAGCCGGAACGTGCTGCGAATGCGGTAGCGTCGAAGCCCTTAGCATCCTTCAGAGGACCGTACTCGCCGTAACCACGGTTCTGAGCCCAAACCAGACGAGGGAACTTCTCGTGCAGGGTCTCATAGTCGAGGCCCAGACGCTTCAGAGCGCCGGAACGCAGAGAGGTAACGAAGATGTCGGCCTTAGAGAGCAGGTTAAGCATAACCTCCTTGCCCTCTGGGTTCTTGCAGTCGATTGCCGTCCACTCCTTGTTGAAGGAGCCGCAGTCGTATGCAACGTCGTCGAACTCAGTGCGGAAGCGCATGCCCCAAGCCATGCCCTGGGTGCGCTGCTCGTCGCCAGTGAATGGCTCAACCTTAATTACGGTTGCGCCCATCTCAGCCAGAGCACGAGATGCTGCAGGACCAGCTGCATACTGAGTCAGGTCGATAACAATAGTACCTTCCAAACCTGCCATTGTAGTTTCTCCAATCAGTGGAAGTGCTTGCTAGAGAAGGAGGGCCCACGGCACTAGGGTCGGGGCCCTCCGCAGCAGCAAACAGAAAGAATGTTGCGTTAGATGAGTGTCCTACGAGGGATTAAGGCTCGAGGATGACGCGCAGGCCGTCGCCGGAGTCGATGAGGTCCATGCCCTTCTTGAACTCAGACAGAGGCAGAACGTGAGAGGAGATCAGGGAGACGTCCAGACCGTTTGCCAGCAGGGCCAGAGCCTGACGCCAGTTCTTGCGGGTGTAAGCACGAGAACCGATGATGGAGATCTGACGCATAGCGATTGGGTTCATGTGAATCTCGGATGGGCGAGCGGGCAGACCGGTGATGCCGATGCGGCCGTTCTTAGCAACCATCTCTACAGCCTGCTGTACAACGGTGAAGTGACCAGCAGCGTCGAAGATCATCTCGGGGCCCTTGCCGCCGGTGAGCTCCTTAACGGTGGCAACAACGTCGCACTCGGAACCGTTGATGGTGATAGCGCCCAGCTGCTCAGCAACCTTCAGACGCTTAACGTCGTTTGCGAGGCCAGAAACCAGAACCTTCTTGATGCCGCAAGCCTGCTTCAGCAGAGCAACCATGAGCAGACCGATAGCGCCAGGACCCATAACCAGAGCGGTCTCGCCCATCTGTGGGTGGCAACGCTCAACAGCGTTCATGGCAACGCAGAGAGGCTCGAGCAGAGCGCCCTGAACGAAGGAAACCTCGTCTGGCATTGGGATAACGTTGGTTGCGCGGATCTTCATGTACTTAGCGAATGCGCCAGGCATGTCGGTGCCGTAGAAGGGGCGGTCGTCGCAGATGTTTACCTCGCCCCTGTCGCAGTACTCGCAAGAGTTGCAGTACAGAACAGGGTTAGCGGTTACGCGCTGGCCAACATACAGGTTCTTAGGAGCGTTCTCGCCGAGCTCAGCGATAACGCCGGAGAACTCGTGACCGAAGATAGCAGGGAACTGGATGTCGTAAGACTTGAACAGTGCCTCCTGAGCGTAGTACAGGGAGTGGTCAGTGCCGCAGATGCCGCATGCCTTGATCTCGAGCAGTACCTCGTCAGGACCGATCTGAGGGATTGGAGCATCCTCAACGTACTCCCAAGCGCCCTTCTCCTGAGCGGTCATGTAGATGGCGTTCATCTTACCTTCCATTGTCATCATTCCTTTCCGTGATGATCTCTGTCCCGCCTGGCCGGGTTTTTTCACTGCACATTTCCTAGCCGGCGGCCAACATCGGAGTTGGTTGATGTTTAGGATTCTATGTCATCCGCGGTTTTATATTGGCTCCGTTGCTTCTATTATTACCGTTTCCGATGAACCCATAGACTTCATCAAATCCGCTTATTATTATGCCCACATTTCCATTCATTTTCACTATGGTTTCACAGTATCTACACGTGCTGCACGGCACTGAACGGTGAGCGGTTACATGGGCTCACGCGTAAACCAGACGCATGCGGCTAAGCTGTCTGAATGTATCTAAGCTGTCTTAATGCGGCAAAACAAATGGGCAGTATCCGACTTTGCAGATACTGCCCATCAGGCAATTACTCTATTAATGAAGCAGGGCCTAAACCCGCTCGCTGAGCCTTGCGCCCTACTCCTCTTTGCCAAGAGCCAGGTTCACGGCGCTGGCGATCACCACAGCAGCCACAGTCTTGGCGGTCTCGGTCACCAGGAAGGGAACAACGCCCACAGCCAGGGCCTCGGGGATGGTAAGGCTTGCCACAACAGAGAGCTGAGCCACGCCGCAGGTGTACACCACCAGCAGGAACAGCAGAACGGTCACGATGTTAATGGCCAATGCGCCCTTACCACCAGCAGTGGCGAGAGAGGTCTTTGCGAAAGCGGTCCTCACAACGGCAGCAACTACCGCACCCAGGATGAAGCCCCAGATAAAGCCACCGGTTGCGCCCATGATAGAGCCAACGCCGCCAGACATGCCGGCAAAGACGGGGACGCCGATAGCGCCCAGCAGCACATAGCCAACAACGGCGATGATGCTCTGCTTGGGAGTCAGAACCAAAACCGCAAGCATGATCACGAAGGTCTGAAGGGTGAAGGGAACGGGACCCAAAGGAACCGTCACCCAAGCGCCTACTGCCATAAGGGCGATAGACAAACCGCAGAACGCGATGTCAGACACACGAGAAGAAGTCCTTTGCTGCACAGCAGATACCATGGAAAAACCTTTCACTTTGAGAACTATTTCGTTCTCAGCATACCTTTTGAATTCAAAATTCTACGGCAGTTTGTCTAAAATCCAGGACTTCTTCCATGGATGTTAACCATAGAAGGGTAAGCGAACCGAAAGGGGTTTCACATAGAGGCAGAGGGTGTCGGTTTACCACCTACGCCGTAACCTCGGGCTGCTCGCCATGCAGACGGTTGTCGTTATGCTCCCGATCATGGCCCTTGAACAAGGTGTAGGACGTGTAGCCCGTCAGGTAAGCCAAGCACAGCACCCACAGCACGATGTTCACGTAAGGGATCTGAGAAAGCAGCGACAGAACCACCGAACCCAAGATGGCCTTCTGGTACGAACCCAGCTTTCCCGGAATCAGCAGGCCCAGCGAAGCGCCCGTGAAGGGCACTGCCACTACCAGTGCCAAGAAGAACAGGAACAGCAGGGCAATAGAGACAGGCAGGGTGAACATCAGCACCAGGCAGAAGACGATGAGCACCGGAATGCCCACAACGCAGGCAATGCCGCATACCGCCAACTTGCCGGGCATGGTCCTCCACATTCTGTTGGCCTCGCGGATCTTATGACCGAATGCCCAGTTGGCAATGGCTGCCATAATCGCAAATCCCACCAGGGTGAACAAAGCGCCACCAATCTGGAAGAAGGGCGCCACGAAGGAGCGCAAAGCGTCCAGCTGCTCGATAGTGCCGCCGTTTTCCTGGGTGGTGTCAATTGCAGCAACCGAAGCGGTAGAAGGAATGTCCACATTCTGGCCGGAGCGCACCTTCAGCGTGCCAGTAATCACCGCATGAGGGCCCACCGTGATGCTTTGAGCACTCACCACCGCATCGCCATTCACCACGCCATCGATGACCAAGCTCTGGCCATACAGATACACATAATCCGCCGTACCCTGGTAGGTAAGGCTGTCACCGCTGTAGCAGTACACGCCCTTGGCCTGGGTCATAGCGCCAACGGTCACGTCATAGCCAATCAGGGAGGCCATGCCCCCGATCTCGGCATTCTGCAAATTCAGGCGCCCAGCAGCGCAACGCAGATCACCTGAAACCTGGGAGTCTTCCAGATCGAGATTGCTGCCGCCACCAAGGAGATCGTTCTGCACCAGGCAATTCTTCATAGAGGAGCTGCCGAAGACCCAGAGCAGGTCGCCCTTCACCAAAGCGTTGGTAAGGGTCTGGTCGAAAGACATCACCGAACCTGCGCTGTCCCCCTTCACTTCAAGAAGCTTATCCTCTTGCAAATCGAGAGAGGCAGCCTGGGCAGACAAGGGCAGGGAAAGAGGCATCAACGCGAGAACAAGGCTCAACAGAACAGCGGCCACCCGGCCCCAGCGTCCCATACATGCGTCAGTCATACATGCCCCCTCTAGCACGGTAAAAGCTTCGCGACCCGACTGCTGTAGGCGCGAGTCCGGAACGGTTGCGCCTGCCAACCCGACCAGGTCACTGTGGAAGTTACGTCAGGCTCATCATACCTGATGCCCGCTGACGATGTGCACCTCGCCCCAGGACACGGGCTGCACCACCTCTGATGAGGTGCGCAGCAAAAGACGCGCCTGGTCATCGAAGCCTTCCACCACACCAGCGGAAAGCTGATCATCGACGGTGTTGCGCAGGGAAATCTCCTTCCCCACCAGCGAAGAGCGCCCCTCGTAGGCTTGCCGCAAGGCACCGAAGCCCTCTTCGGCCCAAATGTCGTAGATCTGGAAGAAGTTGCGCAGCAGCGCCTGCAACATGGCGGTGGCAAGCTCGCGCTGAGCAGCCGTCAGATCGGTGCCGGCGATGCGGTCGTCGCGCAGCAACAGGTCAGCCACATATGCAGGGGTGTTCTTGCCCCCAACCTCCATTGCGCCAGCTGGCTGAAAGAGATTAATGCCGATGCCCACGCAAAGGCTCGTGCCCACCGCCTCGACGGTCATGCCGCACAGCTTGCCCTGAGCGCAAACCACATCGTTGGGCCACTTAATAAGCGGGGCGCAAGGCATGGTCTGGCAGGAGAGCCCCGAAGCCATAAGTACGTCATCGATGGCCCGCGCCACCGCAAGGCCCGTCGCGGGGGCAAGGCTGGGCATCTGGGCCAGGTCCTTTCCCGGCTTCACGAACAGCGAGGTGTACAGACCGCCCACCGGGCTTACCCATACACGGCCCTGCCTGCCATAACCACCCTCCTGCTTCAGGGCGGAAATCACCAGCCCCGGCTCCTCACCAGCGCGAATGGCCTCCTTAACAAGGAGGTTCGTAGAGGAGACGGAACCGCGGCAGGATACACGAAGCCCCTTGCGGGGCACGGCGGACAAAACCGCTTCTTCACACAAGGGGCTGATCATGTTCTTCCCTTTCTGGGGATATCGCGACTGCGGGCAAGTCTTGGCATCTAGCGCCGCAAACGGATCCCGGCACAACTACGGCAGACAGGCCTTCGCGAACGCGAGACATAAACCCGTCATGCCAACGCAAGGCCGCGAACCCGCCTTGCAAATGCAAGGCCAAACTCGCTATGCCTGCTGAGCGCTCTTATAGGGATGGGCCTCGCCAACAGCGACGTTGTCAGCGGTTACTTCCACATTGTTAGCCAGGATGTGACCGGGCAGGATATCGTTCAGGGGGCTCACCACGAAATCGCGCTCGAGCATGAGAGGGTGAGGCAGCTTCAGGATATCAAGGTCGGAGACATAGCCCTGGTAATCGAGGATATCGAGGTCACAGGTGCGAGGGCCATTGGCCTTCTCGCGGACGCGGCCCAGGCTGTCCTCGATGGTATGCAGGTAGTTCAGCAGCTCCTGAGGAGGCAGACCCGTGCGCAGCAGCACCACGGCGTTGATGAAGGGGTCCTGGTTCTCCTCATAGGCAGGGGCAGACACGTAGAAGGGGGAGATATCGATGAGCAAGGTGTCGGGCATGACGCACATGTCGCCGATGGCCTTGTTCAGCTGGGCGATGATGCCCTCCTGCTCCTCGCCTTCGTTAGCCACCAGAGCAAGGTTGCCGCCAATGCCGATGAGGGCATAGGGGCGCAGGTCGTTCAGAGCTTCGCGGGTGACCTTCACGTTGTGGGTGCGCACGATAGAAGCGCCCAGCTCGCAGCCCAGCAGGGCCTCGGCGGCGGAAGCAGCATCGCGTTTCAGAGGATCCTCGATGTCGTACACGTAGCCCACGTAGCTCTTGCGGGATGCAGCCACCATGACGGGATAGCCCATATGGCGGAACTCGTGCAGGTTGCGCATGAGCTCGACGGTCTGCTTCTTGGTCTTGCCAAAGCCGGGACCCGGGTCGATGCAGATGCGGTTGTGAGCGATACCGGCTTCTTCCAGCTCAGCGCAGCGAGCCTTCAGCGCATCGTAGACGTCGTTTACCACGTCGTTGTACTGAGGGTCGTCCTGCATGGTGGCAGGCTCACCCTGCATGTGCATGACCACCAGGCCAGCATCGCAGTTCTTGGCGACCTCTACCATGGCGGGGTCACGGAAGCCGGACACGTCGTTGATGATGAGAGCGCCAGCCTCTACCGCGGCCTGAGCCACGGGAGCATGTCGGGTGTCGATGCTGACGCACACACCCTCCTCGGCAAGAGCGCGCACCACGTCGATGACACGGGAGATCTCCTCCTCGCAGGAAACGGGTGCGGAGCCGGAACGGGTAGACTCGCCTCCCACGTCGATGATGAGAGCGCCGTCTTCAATCATCTCGTGGGCGTGGTCCATTGCCTTCTGGAAGGAATTGAAGGTTCCTCCGTCAGAGAAGGAATCGGGGGTCATGTTGAGGATGCCCATGATGATGGGCATCCTGGTATCGAAAGCGTACTGAGAGCACTTCCAGATCATTACGCTGGGTCCTTACTCTATAAACGTATCGTTCTTGTTTACTTGTCGCTCTTGGAAGCATCGTCGGCAGCGGGAGCTGCAGCGGCTTCGTCAGCCACAGGAGCTTCGGTGGAAGCTGGGGCAGCAGGGGCCTGGTCAGCTGCAGGGGCTACTGGCTGCTCGGCGGTTGCCACAGGCTGCTCGGCAGGGACCGCTGGCTGCTCGGCAGGGGCGGCAGCTTCAGGAGCGACGGCATCCTCGGGACGCTTGGCACCGCAGAAGCGGCAGAAGTTGCCAGCAGAGGTCATGCCGCAAGATGCGCACACCCACTCCTCAGCAGGAACAGCGGGAACCATAGCGGGAGCCTTCTGAGCCTCAACGTAATCGGGGTTGGCCACGGTGGTGGCAGCCTCATGGCGCTGACGCTGGCCCTCCTCGGACTGCTCGTGGGCGACGAACTCGTCCCAACGGTTGTCCAACAGAGCCTGGCAAGCCTCGCCATCGACAGTCTCGCGCTCAAGAAGCACCTTGGCCATGAGGTCCATCTGCTCCTTGTGGTTAACCAGGATCTCGTAAGCGCGGTCATGAGCAGTGCGCATGATCTTGGCCACCTCGTCGTCGATGCGACGGGCGGTGTCATCGGAGTAGTCCTGGGTGTTGCCATAGTCACGGCCCAGGAACACCTCATGGTTGGGCTGACCGAAGATCTGCACACCCATGTCGGTGCTGAAGCCGTACTGGGTCACCATGGCACGAGCCATCTTGGTGGCGCGCTCCAGGTCGTTGGAAGCACCGGTGGTGATGTCGTCGCAGTAGATCTCCTCTGCAACGCGACCGCCCAGGAACATAGCCAGATCGTCGAGCATCTCCTTGTAGCCGGAGAGCACCTTGTCCTCCTCGGGGATAGACAGGGTGTAGCCCAGGGCGCGACCGCGGCTGATGATAGAAATCTTATGCACCGGATCGCCGTGCTCGAGCAAATGGCCAACCAGGGCATGACCGGACTCATGGTAGGCAATGGTGGTGCGGGTCTTCTCATCGAGCTTGCGACCCTTGCGCTCAGGACCGGCAATGACGCGTTCCATAGACTCAGTGACTTCGTCCATAGAGATAACGGTCTTGTTGCGACGAGCGGTCAGCAGAGCTGCCTCGTTCAGCAGGTTCATGAGGTCAGCGCCGGTGAAGCCAGGAGTCAGCTGGGCGATGGCCTTCAGATCGACGTCCTTTGCCAAAGGCTTGTTCTTGGCATGAACGTTCAGAATCTTCTCACGGCCCTTCACGTCAGGAGCGTCTACCACGATCTGGCGATCGAAACGGCCAGGGCGCAGCAGTGCGGGGTCAAGGACATCGGCACGGTTGGTTGCGGCAATGAGCACCACGGAGTCGGTGGCCTCGAAGCCGTCCATCTCTACCAGCAGCTGGTTCAGGGTCTGCTCACGCTCATCATGACCGCCGCCGAGACCGGCACCGCGCTGACGACCAACAGCATCGATCTCGTCGATGAAAATGATGGCAGGGGAAGCTTCCTTGGCTTGGGCAAACAGGTCGCGAACGCGGGATGCGCCCACGCCAACGAACATCTCGACGAAGTCGGAGCCGGAGATGCTGAAGAAGGGCACGTTGGCCTCGCCGGCAACAGCGCGAGCCAGCAGGGTCTTACCAGTACCCGGAGGGCCCACCAGCAGAACGCCGCGAGGGATCTTCGCACCAATGGCCTGGTACTTTCCGGGGTTAGCCAAGAAGTCGCGGATCTCCTGCATCTCCTCTACTGCCTCATCGGCACCAGCGACATCGGAGAAGCGAACGTTGGGGCGCTCCTCGGCGGTCTTCTTTGCCTTGGCCTTGCCGAAGGACATCTGAGAGTTGTTGGCCTTGTTCATCTGGCTGAAGAACCAGACCATCAGCAGGATGAGGATCAGGAAGGGCAGCATAGAGAGCAACGCACTGAAGATACCGGAGTCTACCTTCACCTGATACTTGATCTCAGGGTGGGCATCCATAAGGGCCGTCATGGCGTCGGAGCCGCCGTAGGTGGTGGTGAAGTTGCGCTCCTCACCCAGATACTGAGGAGAGATCTCGGTGGTGTTCAGGGCGCCGGCATCGGAATCCTTGCTCTTCAGCAGGGAGTTCAGGGTGTCGAAAGCGTCATTGAAGGCGCCGGAAGCCTCAGCACCAGCCGTTACGGCAGGATAGTACACGCCGGAAACGGAGTAATCGGAAGGATTGTAGGTCACCTCGCTGACGCGGCCCTGCTCTACTGCAGCGGTGAACTCGGAGGCAGCCAGAGCATCGGTCTGACGACCGCCGTTGCTGGGGTTGCCCAAGAGCATGAAGGCCAAAGCGGCAAGGATGACGCAGGAGCAGATGGCCGACACAATGGCCGAGCGGGTGTTCTGCTGCTTCTTCTTCTGGTCTTTATCTGCCATTAGGTGTTTCTTTTCCTGTCTCTACAAAAAGCGAAAAGCCCTGAGGGGCTTTCCACTTACTCGTGCTTGTAAACGGATTCTTTTAGCGTACCAATATAGGGCAAGTTGCGATACCGCTCCGCATAGTCCAGGCCATATCCCACGATAAATTCATCAGGGACCATGAAGCCGGTGTACTTGCAGTCGACATGGGCAGGAGTCGGCGTCTGCTTGTGCAGCAAGGTGGCCACCTCGATGCTCTTAGGATTGCGAGAAGCCAGCAGGTTCATGGTGTACTTCAGGGTCAGGCCGGAATCGAGGATGTCCTCAGCGATGATCACGTGGCGATCCTTGATGTCGGAATCGATGTCCTTCAGGATGCGCACCACGCCGGAGCTGCGGGTACCGCCACCGTAGGAGGAGATGGCCATGTAGTCCATCTCGACGTTCAGGTCGATCTCGCGCACCAGGTCGGCCATGAAGATGGCAGCGCCCCTGAGCACGGAGATCATGACGATCTGCTCGCCCTCGTAATCACGGGTGATCTCCTTACCCATCTCGCGAACGCGCTCGGCGAGCTGAGCTTCGGTGATGAGGATTCTCTCTACATCGGGATGCAGGTTATGCATGCTGGTACCTTCTTCGTTTCGTAATTGGCTCTACGGCATTCGCGACTGACGCTATGCCCTTCGTGTTCGGTGTCGTATCCCTTCGCGGTTAGCGCCATGGCTTTCGCAACGAGCGCTATGCCCGCTGGTAGCTGTTCATGAGAGCAGCGAAAGCAGGCTTGGAATTCTTGATGGTCTCGGAGGACACGCAGTAGCTGATGCGCACCCAGCCCTCGGAACGGAAGCAGGTGGCGGGAACCAGCAGCAGCTCGTAGTCCTTGGCGCGCTCGCAGAAGGCCTCGGAATCTGCTTCCAGAGCCTTCGTCCAGAGGTAGAAGGCGCCTTGAGGGGCAATGTACTCGTAGCCGAGCTCGTCGAGGATGCCAGTGAGCAGCTCGCGGTTGGCTCGGTATGCTTCCACATCGCTGGGCTCATCGACGCAGGCAACCACCATCTTCTGGAAGAGGGAGGAAGCGCAAACATAGCCCAGAGCACGACCAGCTCCCTGCACTGCCAGCGTCACCTCGGCGGCGTTTGCCATCTTATTGGAAACATAGATGTAGCCGATGCGCTCACCAGGAAGGGACAAGCTCTTGGAATAGGAGTAGCAGATGATGGTGTGCTCGTAGAAGTCAGGGACAAAGGGCACCTCATCGCCGTAGGTGATCTCGCGGTAGGGCTCATCGCTGATGAGGTAGATGGGGTGGCCGAGCTCCTGCTCCTTTGCAGCCAGCATGTCGCAGAACTCAGTGAGGTTCTCGGCGCTGTAGATAGATCCCACGGGGTTGTTGGGGCTGTTGATGATCACCGCAGCGGTCTTCTCATTCACCGCTGCAGCCATAGCAGGGACATCGAGCTGGAAGTCGGAAGGACGGCAGGGAACCTCTACCATAGAGGCGCCGGCAGTTGCGGCCCACACACCGTATTCGGGGAAGTAAGGGGTAGGGACAATGACCTCGTCGCCTTCGGAGCAAACAGCGGACAAAGAGATCGCCAGGGCAGCAGCAGCGCCCGTGGTCATGTACACCTGGTCGGGCTTGGCGTCGATGCCGAAGCGACGAGCCAGGCTCTCAGCTACAGCAGCGCGAGTCTCGGCGGCACCAGCAGAAGGGGTGTAGCCGTGCAGGGCAACGGGATCCTCTTCCCGAAGCAAGGTGGTCAGGGTCTCCGTCACCTTAGCAGGGGTGGGAACGCTGGGGTTTCCAATGCTGAAATCGAAAACCTTGTCAGCTCCTATCTGGGCCTTTCGCTGCAACCCGTAGGCAAAGAGCTCCCTGATCTTATTGGGCTGATTGCCCAGTCCTAAGCTGCGCTGATTAAGCATGTCGTTCCTCGGTTCACTCGCGCTCGGTTCACTTTATTCCAGTGGAAGAGTACCACACCCAACGGTCAAGCGCGCGCCTTGCAACAAAGCGGTTACGACAAAACGATTATGGCTGCGCAACTAGACAGAGCAGCGGACACCTTGGCGACGCCGCCAAAATACGGACATCTAGGCGAATCTCGGGGCTACTAGTTAGCAACCAATCCCCGCAGTTGTTTCTCATTTCATACAACACTCCTCCTTTGTCGAAATAGGCTTTCCGAAATGATTGACGAAGAAGCGAAATACGAAGTGAAGAATGAGGTCGGCGACCGCATCAAAACGCTGCGCAAAGAGCAGGATCTGACGCAGAGCCGCTTCGCCCTCATGACCGGCATCAACCGCAGCTACCTTGCGGACATCGAGATGGGCAACCGCAACTTCGGCATCGATACTCTCACCAAAATCGTGAAGGGCTTCGGCCTCACCTTCGAGGAGTTCTTCCGCGGAGTTAAATAGAAAACGGCCGCAGCCTGTTCACCGCGGCCGAATCCTCTTGTTCTTCTTCCCCTGCGCGAGCTGAAGTTGGCTGCCGCTCTTCCACCTACGCGCGAGCTGGGGCAGCCCGCCGTCCTTCTGGCAACGCGCGAGCTGGGGGAACCTACTGCTCTTCCACCAACGCGTAAACTGAGGGAACCTACCGTTCTTCCGCCAACACGCGAGCTGGGGGAACCTACCGCTCTTCCACCAAATCCGGGAACAGCTGCAGCAGCTTCTCTACCGGCAGACCCACGATATTAGAGTAGCTGCCCTCGTAGTGGTCTACCAGCGCAGCGCCCTTGCCCTGAATGCCGTAGGCACCCGCCTTGTCGCGGCACTCACCGGTGGCGATGTACTCTTTTATCTCCTTGTCCGTCAGATCACGGAAGGTCACCTGGGATACCTCGTGGAAGTTGCGCTTGCCCATGGTCACCTTATCGGGACCGGTGGCCAGAAGGCGCCACACGGACACGCCGGTGATCACCTGATGGGTGCGGCCCGATAGACGCTGCAGCATGCTGCGAGCTCCGTCGTAGCCGTGGGGCTTTCCGAAGATCTCGCCGTCAAGGACCACCATGGTGTCGGCGGCGATGACCGTGGCCTGCCCCAGGTAGGCCTGAGCAAGGATGGCTTGAATGGCTGCGGCCGCCTTGCGCTCGGCCAAGGTCTCCGCAGCAGTGGCAGGGTTCGCACGCTCCTCATCGGTAAGGGACTCGTCCCCTTCCACCGCGAAGACCGTGAACTTTACGCCAGCCTCCTGCAGCAGCTCCTTACGGCGGGGGCTGCCAGAGGCCAGGATGTTGTCGACAATCACGCTTGTTACTCACTTTCTCCGGGCGCGATAGGCGCTATTTCCTCCGGGCGCGGTAGGCGCTTATTTCCTCCGAGCGCGGTAGGCGCTCATGGGCTCTATGCGCAGCCCGTACTTATTTGCGGACAGGGCAAGGTTACCCTGAATATTAGAAGTGAAGCCGCTGACCGGAGCACCGTCGCGGAATGCGTCGGTAATGGCCAGGATGGCGGCGTTTTCTACTCGAGCATCGGTACCCAGGATCAGCTGCAGCACCTGGAAGGCCACGCGACGCTGCATGGCAACGGGCTGCTGACCGAAGGCGGGGCGCAGCAAGCAGCCGGCTTCGTAATCAATGGTCTGATCGCCGTCGAAGTCCTCCCACACCACCAGCTTGCCCATGAGCTCGGCAGTCTGGGCGTCGAGCATATCGTCCTCGTCGCCGATGAGGTTCATGGTGCGACACAAGGTGTCGAGCAGCTTGGGGTTACGCTGCTTGGCCACGGGCACGATCTCATGACGCACGAAGGCGCGGAAGTGGTCGGTATGGGCGTTGGTGGCATCCTCGCGCCACAGCATGCCCTCGGGGTCCTTCACCACCGAGGCAGGATTCTGCTCGGCGCGCTCGTACAGGTACTGGCGCAGCTGGTCGCGGCTGATATCGAGGACCGGGCGCACGATGGGGCCGTTGGCGTACAGCATAGAGCGGAAGCCGCCAGGACCCGTGCCAGTGATGGCTCGCATGAAGAAGTTTTCTACACGGTCATCCTGGGTATGGGCTACCAAGATGCGACCATCGCTGATAGGGCACGACGTATGCAGGCACAGGCTCTTCAGCGCCTCGCGGGCAGCCGCGTAACGCTCACGACGACCTACGGCCTCGATATTGCCGCCTTCAGCCTCAGCAGCCTTAGCCACATCTACCTGGCAGCTGAACAGCGGGAACTGCAGATGCTCGGCAAGCTGAGCCACGAAGGCTTCATCGCCATCGGCAGCTTCCCCGCGCAGCATGTGGTTCACATGCAGCACCGCCACAGGGCCCACCAGCCCCTGATCGGACATTTCCTTAAGAAGGTAGGCCATAGCGGTGGAGTCAGAGCCTCCGGACACCATGAGCAGGACCGGGGAATCGGGATTGAACAGATTGCGAGAGGCAACAGTCTCTTTCATCTGGGAAAGCACATCTACCATAGGTTGAGCCCCCTTTGCTTTACAATATGGCGAAGTACATCAATAGGACTATGGTAGTTCACTTGCCAACACCATCGTCTTGAAGGAGGAAGATTTCACGTGACTTTCGTTCTGAGGTGGATCGTCACCACCATCGCCGTCAGCATCGGCGTGTTCCTGATCCCTGGCATCACCCTCCCTTCTGACCAGGACGCTTACATCAGCATCATGATCTTCAGCATGTTCCTGGCACTGTGCAACATGGGCATCAAGCCTATCCTGAGCTTCTTCAGCCTACCCATCACCATCCTCACCTTCGGCCTGTTCTCCCTGGTGCTGAACACCGCCATGGTGTACTTGGCGGCCATGTTGGCCAGCGCCCTGTTCCTGGTGGACATCCACATCAGCGGGTTCTTCACCGCCCTGATCTTCGGCATCGTGGTCTCGGTGATCTCGGCCCTCATCAACCTGTTCATGGGCATCGAGGACGACAAGTAGGATTCCCTTAAAATCTGGGAGAGCAGGGCGATAGCGGTGTGGCAGCGGTTCGATAGCGATGCGGCAACTGCACAATAGCGTCGCAATAGCCGCAACAGCATCGCCAAATACCCCACTCTTTTCATGCGAACTAGATTTTTGGAGGCACCCCGTCTCGCATAGCGAGGCGGGGTGCTGCTCTTTTCCTAATCCATTAAGCGGGGTGATTGCCAGATGCCCTTTATCGAGCCTTTGCCCACCGCTTTTCGGACTCGGGCAAGGCGGGCTGGCGAGAATCGAACTATATGCCAATCGTAGAGTCGAAAAAGAGCCCCTTCTGGCGGGAAATCGAACATATGCACACTTCAGGCCCCACGCCCTGGTCGCCCCTTCTTCACCGAGGTCTCTCGACACCCGTTTTGCCCTCCCGTCGTGCCCCATTCCACCTAAAAATAAGACGTATTTTGGGTGTAAAGCGGGAAAGGCCCGCCATAGGCCCAGCTCGCCGCAGCCTCATTCCTGACCTGGCCCCGCTCGAAGGCTGCCCGCCCGCCGCGAAGTGCGCATATGGTTCGTTCGTCGCCAATTCGCCCCCGAAACTGGGGGTCGAATTGGCACATAGTCGATTCCCATCCAGAAAGTGGCACATGTCCCGTTTCCGGCCATCTGAGAAGATCGCCCTGGGCAGATGCGGGGGGAGCACTTCGCCACCGCCCTGGCAGGCGCTGGGGCCCTCAGCGGGCGGGCGCATGAGGGCTTTCCCGGCGGGTTTCGACGACAGCGACGCGGTCAGGGCGTCGGGGGGCCGATCCTGGCCTTCGCAGAGCGAAGCGGGTGCGGCCAGGACTCGGTTCCCCCGACGACCCCGCAACGGGTGGCGGCATCTTCCACCCCTTAGTAAGGGCAGGAGAAATCGTCAGTGGCGGAACGCTCCTTGCCGAAATCGTCTCTCCGATGACTGGAGAGGTTATGGAAGAGATATCCGCACCTGTGGGAGGCGTGGTATTCTTCACTTGCAATAAGCCCATGGTCACCGAACACGCCCTGCTGTTCCGCATCGTGCCCCGGGGCTTGGCAAACGCGTAACGCCGAACCAGCGCTCGCCTGCGATGCCCGCGCATCGCGACGAACATGAAGCCCGCACCCACCCGTGGCGCCTCCCTGTCACAGCAAGTGCGAAGCCGCGCCGACGGCCACGATGTTCACACGTCGCGGCAAGATGACACCCGCGCCCTCGGCCTACGCTCATCTCACCTATCCGCAGGCATCCGCCTGCAGTAAGGACCATCATGGATAAGCAATCGACCGAGAAGCGTTTCGCGCTGCTCATCGACGCGGACAACGTCTCCGCAAAGTACTTGCAGCCCATCCTCGATGAGCTGTCTAAATACGGCACCGTCACCTACAAGCGCATCTATGGCGACTGGACGCTGGCCAGCCATGTTAAGTGGAAGAAGGTGCTGCTGGAGAATTCCATCACGCCTATTCAGCAGTTCGGCTACACCCAGGGCAAAAACGCCACAGACTCTGCCATGATCATCGACGCCATGGATATCCTCTACACCAATTCTGTGGAAGGATTCTGCATCGTCTCCTCCGACTCCGACTTCACCCGCCTGGCTGTGCGCCTGCGCGAGGGCGGCCTCACCGTCATCGGCATGGGCGAAAAGAAGACCCCGGTGCCTTTCCGCAAAGCCTGCGACATCTTCACCACCCTCGAGCTGCTGGTGCAGGGTAACCGTCAGAGCAGCGGTGACTTCACCAGCAAGGAGCTCATCGAGAAAGCCGTGGTAGACATCATCGCCACCAACCAAAACAACGGCAAGGGCACGGGCCTGGGCGAGATCGGAAGCCGCCTGCAGAAGCGCTACCCCGACTTCGACGTTCGCAACTATGGCACCAACCTGCTGTCCCGCCTGCTCGACGAGTTCGAGAGCGTGAAGATCGTCCGCGACCACAACAACGTAGCGGTCATGCTCACCGAAGATGCCGAGGTCATGGGCAGGACGGCCCTCGACCTGAAGGGCCGCAAGCCCTCTCATTCCAAAGCGGAGGAGAACGGCAAGAAGGACAAGGGCGCGGCAAGCGACAGCTCCTCCGACAACGGTTCTCCCGACAACGACGAAAGCACTTTCGCCGGCATGTCCGATGATGCTGACGCTTCGTCTGCCGCGACCGCCCCAGACGCAGATGCAGCAATCGCCGATGCAAACGCTGCTAACGCTGGCGCTACGGAGGGCGAGCAGGAGGAGAGCAAGAGCGCAAAGCGCCGCCGCAAGCGCCGCAACTCCCGTAAGACCAAGAAGGTGGAAGCGGAGACCAGCGAGCAGGCCGAGAGCGAAGCTGGTGCCGAGGCCGCAACTGACGAGCACGCCGAAGTTGCAGATGAAACCCCAGCCGACGAGCAAACCAGCACCGAAGCTGAAACCCCAGCTAACGAGCAGACCGAAGGCGAAGCACCCGCCGAGCCTGAGACCGCTGAGCAGGTTGAAGCAGTTGAATCCGCCGGGGCTGAAGTCGAGGAGACTTCTACCGAGAACGCCGAGCCGGCCGCTGCTGTCGAAGCCAAAGAGGTTGCCGCCGAGTCTGATCAGCCCGTCGAAAACGAGCTGCCCGCCGACCTGGCTGCCGAAGTTGCCCGCGCCAACGACTTCATCATGACCCGCTTGGGCAATGCCGGCGACGAAGGCATCCCCATGGGCAACCTCTCTAAGATGGTTCGCAACCGCTTCAAGCGCTTCAAGGTTCGCGAGCTGGGATTCCAGCATCTGCGCGGTTACCTCGAGAGCCTTGGCACCATCGCCATCACCAAGGAAGGCAACGAGTTCATCGCCCGCCTGAAGTAAAGCTATCCTTCGCGACCCTACAGGTCCGTCTTCATGAGGTTGCCGATAGCTAGGATGTACACCCGCAGAGCCTGCTTCAGCTCCTCCTCGGAAACGCCCTCGTCAGGACCGTGCATGTTGCCCGCCCAAGCAGGCTTCACGAAATGTTCCTCATCGAGAGGACCGAAGCTGGCTGCCTTGGGGAAGTGACGAGCGTAGGTTCCGCCGCCCATGGTGAAGGGCTCCCCGGTAAAGCCGGATGCCTGTACATAGGCATCGAGGAGCTGGGTGATTGCGGGACTCTTGGGGTCTACCAGGAAGGGAGGATTGCTGCCGTCCTCGGTGGCGGATCCGGAAACATTGGCCACCAGCATAGATGCAGCACGGAACAAAGTGTCGGCATCGGTGCAGGTAGGATAGCGAATATCGATGCTCTGGCTGAAAATGCCCTGCTCAAACTTGGCGACACCGGCAACGCAGGTCAGGGCACCGAAGTCCTCGTCAGCGCAGGCAATGTGCAAAGGAGAGCCATCGGTGGTCTCGAGCAGCGGAAGGATGAGGGAGAACCATTGACGCTCCTCCTCGGTGACCAGGTTGCGCTCGATAAGGAAGCGGGTCAGCTTGCCGATAGCGTTCACGCCGCCCTCGGGCATGGCCGCATGGGCCGCGACGCCCTCGGCCTTCACCAGCAGCAGAGGCTGACCGAAGTAGCAGCGCTTCTCGGAGCAGTAGGACTCGAAGGCTTCCATCGTAATGCCCGGAGCTTCCTCAGGAAGAGGACCGTCGTACTTCAACAGAGCCGTTGCGGAAGCAGGAACACCATTGGTTGCCGTACCGCCGTCGAACTCCAGAATGCTGCGGTTGGTCATGATGTCGCTCTTCAGCCAGATCACCAGCTGGCCCTTCTCGCCATAACCCACGGGGAACTCGGCATCGGGGGTGAAGAGGAAATCAGGAGCCTTGTTCTGAGCCAGGTACGTATCGACATCCTGCATGCCGGTTTCCTCCGCCGTGCCGAAGAGCATGCGAACCGAATGGGGGAAGGTCACACCGGCAGCTTCGTTGCGCTCCTTCCAGAAACGCAGGGCGTGAAAGCCACAGAGCAGCGGGCCCTTGTCGTCAGAGGTTCCACGGCCAATCAGGTACCCGTCCTTGCGGGTGAGCTGGAAGGGTTGGAAGTTCCAACCGGAAGCCGCGGGCACCACATCGAGATGGGAGATGATGCCCAGCTGTTTGTCGCCTTCGCCGGGAAGGTCGGCGTAGCCCATGTAGCCATCGGTGTCACCGGTTTCGAAGCCATAACCCGCGGCGATACCCAGCATGGTGTCGAGGGCCTTGCGGGGGCCAGGGCCAAAGGGAGCATTGTTGGCGAAATCGGGGTCACCCTGAGAGCTGTCGATGGCGATGAGCTGGGCGAGCTCGGAAACGATGGTCTCCCATTCGCGCTCGATGAAGTCGTCGGCCTCCCGCAGGAGGTCCTCGGTAGTACCGTAATCGAAGGCCATGGGTCGTCCTTTCGCTGTTTCATGGGAGCTGGGCAACGGAGGGAATATCCCAGCTTGTTCGTATTTGTTTATCGAGTATAATATCCCTGCTTGCCCGAGTGGCGGAATGGCAGACGCGGCGGTCTCAAAAACCGTTTCCGAAAGGAGTGCGAGTTCGACTCTCGCCTCGGGCACCAGTTTCATATGCGCAAGGCTCCGAATTGTCGGAGCCTTTTCTTTTTTTTTGAAAACACACCGATGAGCAAATCCGTTTAAGCCCACCAACCAACTCGCAGAATAAAACAAAGGTGGCCCAGGCATATGCCAGGGCCACCTGCCTATATAAGATTTCTAGTTAACCCCTGCATTGGGCGTCAACCGGACATGCATGTCGCGCTAACGCTTACTCCCAGCCGCGGCCAGCGGAGCCGTACTGGTTAATGATTTCAGTAGCGCGGGCAACGATTGCCTCAGCGCCAGGCTTCAGCATCTTGCGAGGATCGTAGCCCTTGCCCTGCTGATCGAGGCCAGCTTCCACATACTCGCGAACGGCCTTGGCGAAAGCAACCTGCAGGTCGGTGTTCACGTTGATCTTGGCAACGCCCATGCTGATGGCCTTAGCCACCTGGTCAGCGGGAATGCCGGTACCGCCATGCAGCACCAGGGGCAGGCTGCCAACCTTGGCCTTGATGTCAGCCAGAACGTCGAAGTTCAGGCCGGCCCAATCCTCAGGGTACAGGCCGTGGATGTTGCCGATGCCGCAGGCCAGAAAGTCGACGCCTGCCTCGGCGATGGCCACGCACTCGTTGGGGTCGGCGATCTCGCCAGCAGCGCCACCGTCGCCGATGCCGCCTACCTCAGCCTCGATGGAAAGGCCCTTGTTGTGGGCGATCTTCACCAACTCCTTGGTGCGAGCCAGGTTGGTGGCGAAGTCGGGCTCCTTAGAACCATCGTACATGATGGAGGTGAAGCCAGCGTCGATGCACTTGAAGCAGTCCTCGTAGGTGCCGTGATCGAGGTGCAGGGCCACAGGAACGGTGATGCCCATGGTCTTCACCATGGTGTGCACGATGTCGGAGACCACCTGGAAGCTGGTCTGCCACTTGGCGGCGCCGGAGGTGCACTGAATGATGACGGGGGACTGAGTCTCCTCAGCAGCGGTGAGGATAGACCTTGTCCACTCCAGGTTGTTGGTGTTGAAAGCTGCAATGCCGTAGTGGTTCCGCTCGGCGGACTGAAGCATGGCGGTTGCGTTGACGAGCATGTCTCTCGCTCCTTCATATGACGTTGAAGTTCATAGGTCACAGAGGCCAAAAAGGCCAACGGTCAAAAGTTTACCAGTCTGAAAACCCCTGGCAACTCGCCATCACGGAAGAATACCAACGCTCCCAAAAATCACAGAGGCACACATCGCTTCAAGCTCCCCGGACCCGAGCGATAAGTCGACGCTATTCCAGAATACCAACGCTCCCTAAATTCTCGTGAGGCCGCACCTTGCCCAGCAACACCTCGTCTAGGAACTGCAGCACCCGCACAAGGTTCTCGTCGCTCTTAATGACAGGATCACCATGCACCGCGCCGTCGAACAAATCGAGCTTCGCCCGCTGCTCGCCTGCGGCATCGTTCACCAGACGCACCATGGCGACGGATTGGGTGAAGGGAACGATGGGGTCCGCCATGCCATGTTGGAAGAGGGCGGGGGGGAAGTTCGATTCCACATAGCAAACAGGGCTCATGGCCATGGACTGCTCGTAGTTCTTGCGAGGCACGAAACCCATACCCACCGCCTGCATGCTGGGAAGCCCTGTGGAAAGCACCTGGTCGAGGGCGCCAGGTTCCACATAGCGCAAGCCCTCCTCCTCACTGAGGGGACAGCACAGATCCTCCTGGAACATATCCGTCACCGCATACCAGCTCACCAGAGCCTGCACCTCGCTGTGCTGATCTTCCCAGCCCAAGCTCAGATCCTCGATGAGACCCGTGCACCAACCAGTTGCGGCCACCATGTTGGCGATATAGCCACCGGATGAGTTTCCCCAGATGGCAACCTTGTTTCCGTCAAGAAGGTACTGCTCCTGATGGGCGCGGATGAAGCGAATCGCCGCCTTGGCATCGTGAATCATGGCGGGGACGGGCTCCTCCTGGCCAAAGCGCCATTCCACAGAGACCAGGGCATAACCCTGGCTGGGCAGCTTGAAGGCGGGCAGCATGGTAACGCCCCGCTTATCTCCCGAGCACCAACCGCCGCCATGCACCAGCACCACCACGGGGAAGGGACCCTCGCCCTCATCGGGCAGATAGATGTCCAGCTTCTGACTCGGGCTCGCAGTCGCATAGGGAACATCGAGCCACTTGCGCTTGAACTGCGCGGGATCTATGTACTGGCCGGTATACACATGGGGCATCGCAGAACTCATAGAGGGGACTCCTTACAGGAAGGGGCCGAGCGTCACCGCTCAGCCCCGCATTAACAAGTATCGACAATAGGACAGCTCCGCTGAAGAAAACAACCCATCGCCAGCAATAGGGCAACTTCGCAGAGAAGCGCCCCTCACCGCAAACGAACGGCTGAACCTACAGGGAGAAATCCTTCTCGCCGTTGAAGATGGCCATGGCCTCCTCTACCGAAGCATCCGCCAAGGTGATGGCAGAGATGGCCTTGGTCAGGCGAACGGCCTCGTCGAGAGAGCGCTGGTGAATGTTGCGTCCCGTTGCGTTGCCCTTGGCACCACCAATGTGAATCTGGTTGTGCAGCTGAGTGAGGAAGGTCTCGGCATCTACCGTAGAGCCGCCAGCGCATACCAAGCCGCAACGTCCTGCAGCGGTGGAAGCAATAGCCAGGTTCTCGAACTGGGTCTTGTCATCGGTGGCATGAGGTGGGTTCACCTTCACGAAGTCAGAGCCCAGGCAAACAGCCACACCGGCGGCACCGGCGATGGTCTCAGGGGACTTTTCATCGGCAACGGCCTTGCCGCGAGGGTAGATCCACATGACGGTGATG
Organism: Eggerthellales bacterium; assembly: GCA_029225085.1. Classification (GTDB taxonomy): domain Bacteria; phylum Actinomycetota; class Coriobacteriia; order Coriobacteriales; family Eggerthellaceae; genus JAQXVU01. The sequence continues at coordinate 68,056 of JAQXVU010000085.1, forward strand.
AGGCCATTGGCGTGAGCCTCGGCGATGAGCTCGCCAGCCTCAGCCAGCATGGTCGACTCATACTCGGAGCCCAGATAGATGGTGTAACCAACGCCCACTACGTTTACGCCAGCATCGCGCATGGCCAGAACAGCGTCGAGCTGATACATCTGAGGGGAGTAAGGGTCATCCTGCTTGCCGCTGACCAGGTTGGTCTTGGAATTCATCTTCACCAGATAGTTGATATCTGGGTAATCTGCTGCGTACTGAGCAATGAGGCCACGCTGACCAGCAAGAACGCCGCACACGCCCTGAGAGCCAATGCGGAACAGATGCTCTGGGTCAGCATCGGCGATATCGATGCCCTCACCGTAGAAATCCTTGTTCAGGTGCTCGATCTTCTGGTCGCAGGCGAACAGCATGAGCCTGCCGGTTCCCTGAGTCGCCTTCATGTAGTTATCGATGTAGGTCTCCCGTGCCTCGGGAAGAACATCCATAGGAACACGAACCTGATCCCGCGTGATGGTTGGCATACTATCCCCTTTCGCGCTGAGAGAGGAGTACTCCCAGCTACCGCAACCGAATCTCAAGCTGCCAATGGGCCAGCTTTCCACGTTCTCTTATTTTACGGCATGGAAACAAAGGGCCTTCCCGCAGGAAGGCCCAAACCATCAGTTATGCAACTTTGAGAGACAGACGAGGCATATTTCGTGAAGACCTGATGAAGACGCTACTTTCTCGAAGCGCGCTCCTCCTTGCAAGCAGTCTTCTCGGCGCGAGCCTCAGCCTTCTCGGCGGCCTTCTCCTCCTTGCGAGCAGCCTTCTCGGCACGAGCCTCGGCCTTCTCGGCGGCCTTCTCCTCCTTGCGCTCCTCGCGCTTCTCCTTCGCAACTTCCTTCTTGGCGCCGATAGCTTCCATGATCTTGTCACGGAAGATCAGGCCAACAACGGCGATAGCGGCAAATACGGCGAAGATAATGATCGACTCCATGTAGTCGCCGGTTGCGATACCGGAAGCGGCGTAGGTGGTAACAAGCACACCTGGCGCACGGGCGACGGTGGAAAGAAGAACGAAGGTCGAGCACTTCATATCCGTGAGACCAATGATGTAGGTAAAGACATCCTTGGGCAATCCGGGAATAAGGAACAGTACGAACACGATGACGCTGAACTTACCGTTGCGCTCGTACTCTTCGAACTTTGCCAAAAAGCCCTTCGGCACCAAGTCCTGCACGAAGGGGGCGCCCAGCAGGTGCACAATCCAGTACACGATAGCCGAAGCCACTGCACCACCAACGAGAATGAGCAAGCCGCCCAGCCAAGGGCCATACAGCATGCCCGCCACCACAGCAGTAACCTCACCGGGAATAAACGCCACGATAACCTGCAGCAACTGCACGCCAAACAGAATGCCCACGCCAGCAAAGCCAGCTTCGCGAATACGAGCGATGAGGTTCTGCGTTCCGCCTGGCTCGAAGATTTCCTTCACGTAGGGCCAGAGGAAGTACATGGTCACCGCCATGAGAACGAAGAAACCAACCAAGCCCACGATCTTGAAGATATCCGAAGCGGGGATCTCCTTCTTCCGCATAGAGACGGTCTTCTTGCCCTCAAGGTCTATGGGGCGCATGAACTTGTTGGTGTCCTCATTGAACTCGAGCTCACCAGCATGTTCTATATGGGACTTCACTCGTTCGCGACGGGTCAGCTCGTCCTTCTCGTCATCGGTCATTGCTTGTCGTCATCCTCATCTCGCAAAGCCTTGCGATACTCATCCATGAACCCCGAGAACATTCCCGAAGACTTTCCTATCTGCTTGCCAAGGGCGAACGCACCCTTGTTCACCACTTCGCCCGTCTTCTTAGCCACGCTAGAAACGACGGGCTTCACCGCGCTGGACACTTCCTCGTCCTTCTGCTTCGCAGCGGAAGTGGCCTGCTCGACCTTGGGGCGATATTCCTCAGCCACCGCCTCGGCCTTGGGGCGGAACTCCTCTACCTTTGCTTCTGCCTTCGGCCTGAATTCCTCAGCGGCCTGGGTGGCCTTCTCCTTCACCACCGAAGCGGTCTCCTTGATGGTGGAAGCAGCCTCCTTGGTCTTCTGAACCGCAACCACCGAACCCTTTGCCGCAGCTTCGGCGAGTCCGCCCTCTGGCTGCAGTTCGAGAGCCTCATCTGAAAGCAAGATCGCGCCGCGCTGCCATTCCTCGGATTCAGCCTGGGCCTCCTCCTGGTCGATGTCATCATCGAGGTCGCGTAGCTTGTCACCTACGCCCCAGCGGAATCCCAAGATGAGGGAAGCGGGGACGGTGGTGACACCCAGCAAAGCGTGAGCAGTCGCGCCTTCATCGATAATGAGGTTACGCACTTTTCCGGTGCCAGCGTCGAATTCCACAGAGCCTACATGACCCAAGCTGGTGCCGTCTTCGCAGACCAGCTGCATGCCGACCCACATGACGCACTTGTTCCAGTCGACACCCAGACGCTCGATGGCGGCAGAACCGGAGGAAGCAGGGCCATCGGACACGATAAGCTGGTCATCTTCCCAGGTCAGGGAATCGATAGCCACGAAGAGATCGGAGCGGTGGAACATGAGGGCCACATCAGGGCGCTTCACCACCACGCCGATGAGACGCTTCTCTTTTGGGTGGAATACGAAACGACGCACCTTACCGATGCGTCGAATCTTGTCCTTTTTACCCCGTTCCGCAACGGAGCGATTGTACAGGGCCTTTGTTGAAAGAACGGTACTATCAGGCACGAACTATTCCTTGGTCTCGTCCTTGGCCTCGGCTGCATCCTCGGCAGCCTCAGCTGCGTCCTCAGCCACCTCGGAAGCCTTCTCACATGCAGCGGTGACAGCCTCTACCGCCTCAGCGGCAACTTCCTGAGCCTTCTCGGCAACAGACTTCGCACTGTCAGCGGCAACAGATGCGGCGGCATCGATGGCATCCTTGGTTGCGGCAGCGTTTGCGGCAACCTGAGAAGCGATGCGGGAACGGGCCTCGTCGATCTTGGAACGAACCTCTGCGCTGCGCTCGGCGAAGGCAGGAGCCTCAGCCTCTTCCTCGGCAGGAGCGGAGGTGCGGGCGGCAACAGCGGCCTTGGCGTTCTCGACAGCAGCGGTTGCAGCGGCGGAAGCGTTTGCAGCCTGGTTCACAACAACGTCGCGAGCGGTGGTGCCAACATACACGGCGTCATGGACAACGGCGGTTCCCAGATCGCGAACGCGAGAGGGAACACCGGACGAGTTACCGCAGGCGTTGCTGGCCCAGTCAGTGATGATGGCACGGGTCTCATCACCAGGGCGAGGGGCGAACAGAAGTGCTGCAGCGGCGCCAATCAGGCCGCCTGCTACGAAACAACCAAACTTCTTGGGCATGTTGTCCTCCTTAGTACCGCGATTATTCGCTCCCCTCATTAAACCACGGGATGGGGCGAAAACCACAATCTACGCAGGAGAAACAAAACCGTGCGGGATCAAGCCGAACCGAATGTCCGGCCAGGCAGGACAAGGAAGGCTGACGATGAAACGGCAAAGGACGGACAACGAGGCAAACGAGACAGGCAAAACAGCCCGCGGCTTATTCCATACCTCCCACCAGGGCGTTCATGAGCGTGGGGAAGGTGATGCCAGCGGCCTCATAGGATGCGGCAAAAGCAGAACCAGGGCAAATACACGGAGAAGGATCGACCTCGATGATGCGAGCCTGAGCGCCATCCCAGATGAGCTTTACCAGGGCCATGTCCCGAACGTTGAAGGCGCGGCACACCTCTACCGCGGCGCGCTCAATCTCGGAGCGAATAGCTTCGGCCAGAGACTCGCTGGGGGAAAGAATGCTCTTCTCTACCGGAGCCTTGTACACGCAGTCGTCTACCTCGCGCGCGGGAGGCAGCGCATAGGCGTCCCAGCCCTCGCCGAGAACCGCCACGTACAGGGTGACGCCTTCCACCCATTGCTGCACCAAGACGTCCTGACCCTGATCGACCAGGTTCATGCAGGCGCTCTTCAGCTGGGCATCATCGGAAACGCGCACAGCGGCAACAGAACAAGCAGCGCTGCGGGGCTTCACGCACAGAGGGAATCCGCCGGGAATCTGTTTGTGAGCCAGATCGAGAACCTTCTGCACGCCGAAAGCCTTGAAGCATTCCACGCTGAACGAGAAACCAGCGGGACACGCAGCGGCAAGGGACTCGTCAGTAAGCTCGGTGTAGGTAGAAAGCACGCGGGGGATTGCGCGGCGGTCGATAGCGAGGCGGCAAACCTCGGGTTCGGAGCCTACTGCAGGGATATCCAGGAAGGAGAGAAGTTCCTGAGCGGCAAGGCCCTGCTCCTCGGTGCGGGAAAACGCGGGGAAGCACATGTCCGGACGCTCCTGCGCGAGAGCGAGAGCCATGTTCTCGGAGGCCAGGATGGGAACTACCTCGTGACCAGCCTCGGTAAGAGCCGCACAAGCCTTCGATCCGTAGGAATCCTGTCCCTGGTCTTCACCTGTCATGAGAACCGCAATCTTCACGAGGTCTCCTCTCCCCATACTCTCAGTTTTTTCGCACCGATGCAGGTTGCCGCTTTCGGTTAACCCTTCTCAGCATGCGTCTTTAGCAGCTGGTTTCAGCATGCGTCTTCGGCGGACACGCCCTTTGTTCTTTGGATACAGTACTTTACCCCGAAACAGCAATGGCGGGAGCGTTATTCCAAAGCAACCGCAGCAGAAACAATGCGGGCCGCCTCCTTCAGTGCTTCCAGAGCAACCAGGTCGTCGAAATAATTCAGGCGGATGCACGCAATGCCCCGCTCCCGATCCTCCCATCGCGTCACCCCGCAAAGGATGCGGGAAGGGTCGGGGCACCGACGCGTCTGCAGGTCGATGGCCACATGTTCTATGAGATGGGGGAGATCGGTGTGGTCGGCCACGGCGCCAAAGGTCTCCCCCTCGTTATTCACGCAGGAATGGGACAGGAGGTGGGGACATTCCCGCAGCACCCGTCGTATCACGTCAGGCGATGTAAAAGGTGTCCCTGCGACTTGCACGCGACAGGTCATCTCACCTTTGCCCACTCGAATGCTGAGAATTCTCAGTGCGGGCTGCGGAACGGAGAGGTCACTCGGCTGAGCCATCAGAGGATCCCTTGCCAGAAGCCCCTTGGTCAGAGGAGCCCTCTGCACCAGAAGCCGCATTCCCCTCGTTGTTTCCGGCGACGATATCAGCTCCCACCGAATCAGCCTCGGGCGTGCTGTTGTTCTCGACCTTAGCGGCAGGCTTCGCATTGGTATCGTCGGAAATCTTCGTCAGCACAATGACGTTGTCATCGGTGGTATCTACCGCAATGGCAGGGTTCGGCAACAGGCCGATCTGCACGAGAATGTTGGGGGCGTCGCCTTCGGTGATAACCAGCTGCTGGCCATCAAGGGAGAAATAGTAGTTCGCCTCGCCCTGCAGATTCGAAAAGGAGAAGTACAAGTTCTTCCCGAAGGTATCGAGGCGGTACTCGTAGGTAACGCTCTTGGTGAGTTTCATCTGATGATCGTCGATGACCAGAGTTTCACCAGCGGCCTCGACACACCATTCGCCCTGAATGGCGATGGTGTCGTCATGAATGAGCCAGCGTACGCAGACGAAGGCTGCCACCACCAGTGCGATCACCAAGGCGACGACGGTAAGGACAACCGTAGAACGCTTCGCGGACTTCACACGCTCGGAAGCCTTGGGCTTCGCTGGTTTCTCTGCCTTAGTTGGTTTCTCTGCCTTAACTTGTTTGTCTGCCTTAGCTGGCTTCATGCGTGCAGGAGCCGCCTTGGGCTCAGCAACAGAGGCAGGGGCTTTCGCCCCTGCTTCCATCTCTTTCTTCAGGGCAGCTTGCTCTGCCCTGCGCTTCACGTCACTTTTCTTGCGGCGCGTCGGTTTCTTTTTCTCTGGCTTGCTCTCAGACAAGAGGCCGTACCTTCTTACGCCTGACTCTTATGCTTGAGGACGAATAACGTCAGTGCCCATGTAGGGAACCAGCACGTCAGGAACCTTGATGGTTCCGTCAGGCTGCTGATAGTTCTCGATGATGGCAGCCATGGTGCGGCCAACAGCAAGACCGGAACCGTTCAGGGTGTGCACCAGACGGGTTCCCTTGAAGTTCTCGGGATCGCGATAGCGAATGTTTGCACGGCGAGCCTGGAAATCCCAGCAATCGGAGCAAGAGGAGATCTCCTTGTAGGCGCCGTAGGAAGGCAGCCAAACCTCGAGGTCGTAGGTCTTGCAGGAGGAGAATCCGATGTCGCCGGTGCACAGGCTGATGACGCGGTAGGGCAGACCCAGCAGCTGCAGGATGTTCTCAGCGTCCTGCACCATGAGCTCCAGCTCCTGCTGAGAGTTCTCGGGGGTTGCGAACTTAACCATCTCTACCTTGCTGAACTGATGCACGCGGATGATGCCGCGGGTATCGCGACCGGCAGCACCAGCCTCGGAGCGGAAGCAAGGGGTGAAGGCGCAGTACTTCTTGGGCAGGTCGGCCACATCGAGAATCTCATCGCGATGCAGGTTGGTGAGCTGAACCTCGGCGGTAGGAATGAGGTACATACCGTCGGTGGTCTTGAACAGGTCCTCCTCGAACTTAGGCAGCTGAGCAGTACCGGTAAGGGTGTCGGCGTTTGCCAGAGCGGGAACCCAGAACTCCTTGTAGCCACGGGACGTATGAGTGTCAGCCATGAAGTTGATGAGGCTGCGCTCGAGGCGCGCACCCAAGCCACCCAGAACGTAGAAACGGCTGTGGGCCAGCTTTACGCCACGGTCGAAATCGATGATGCCCAGGTCGGTACCCAGATCCCAGTGAGCCTTGTAGTCGAAGTCGAACTCAGGAGGAGTGCCCCAGCGGCGAACCTCGGGGTTGTCGTTCTCATCCTTGCCCACAGGGGTGGTCTCGTGGGGGATGTTAGGAGTGCGCATGAGCATAGCGGTGAGCTCGGCGTCTACCTCTTCGCGCTTTGCGGAAGCGGCGGAAAGCTGCTCGTTGATGAGGCGAACCTGCTCCTTGGCAGCCTCAGCCTCGTCCTTCTTGCCCTGGCCCATGAGCTTGCCGATTTCCTTCGACATGCGATTGCGCTCGGCCTGCAGTGACTCTTCCTGGGAGATAGAAGATCGACGGGCCTCATCGAGCTCGGTGAACTTATCAGCGTCGAAGGTGGTGTTGCGGTTTTCCATTGCCTTGACAACCGCATCGAGGTTTTCGCGAACATAGCGAATATCTAGCATGTAAATCCCTCCCATGGATTTATTGAACTAAAGACAGGACCAGGCGTCCGCCTTTCACGTGCGAACAGTATACTCTACAGGTATTCAAGCGCATCGTCGCAGCAAAAAGCGGCGGGAAAAAAGGACAGAAGAGGAATCATGCAGATTAACTTCGATGAAATCGGCAATTTTATTTTCGGTACCTACGAGGGAATCGGCCTCTCTATCCTTGCGTTCCTGATTCTCTGCATCGTCGGCGCCGTCATCTCCGAGAGAATGACCCGCCGTAAGTACGTCGATCGCCACACCAAGGAAGACGAAGACGAGTTCTTCGCCGAGGATGACGACGATTAACCCGCGATAAAGGCGCCGGCTAGCCGCATCTGGCGTGCCGGTGCTGCTGTTTCCGAGGCACGCGCCAAAATTCAGGGCGCCGGCCTCTCTTCGCAGGCCGACCAACCACGCCGAGCTCAACCCCCGCTCCCAGGACGTGGCCTCATTCCGGGAGTACAACCCCGTTCCCAGGGCACGACTCCTGCTCCCAGAGTGCGATCCCGTTCCCAGGGTGCGACCAGAGAAACAAAAAGACCGCTCCGAAGAGCGGTCTGAACATTCACTGGTGCGGGTGAAAGGACTTGAACCTTCATGAGATTGCTCTCATACGGACCTGAACCGTACGCGTCTGCCAATTCCGCCACACCCGCATTTGTGTGGCTTGCTTAACAAGCAAGACGGAATGTTACCCGACAATTCCTCACTTTGCAAGAAGGATTTCAAACTTTTTGTCACAACCAGTATCATGTCCCTAGAAAATCGCGGAGAACGATGCGTTGCGCCCCACGATGCACAGGGCGGCACGCACCCCAACACAGCACGATTCTATGCGCGACAGGACGCAGAACAGGAGGCATCTGTGGAAGAAGAAGCTGAAGCTCCTTTACTCCTTGGCAGGTACCGTCTGCTGCAGGAAGCGGGTTCCGGCGGATACGCCACCGTGCAGCTGGCCTGGGATACCCGCATTCAGCGCAAGGTTGCTGTGAAATGCCTAGAGCTCGGCGACGCCGAGGGCAACCTGAACTCCCAAGACCTCACGGATCAGGACAGTTGGGATCAGGTCCCCGGCCTCGAGGAAGCCCGCACCGCCGCTCTGCTGAACCACCCCAACATCGTCACCGTCTACGACTTCGCAGTAGAAGACTCCTGCGCCTACCTCTTCATGGAGTACGTCGATGGCCTCACCCTTCGCCAGGTCATGCAGGAGGCGCGGGAGGACATGAACACAGACATGGTTGCCGCGGTCTTCTCCGACGTGGCCCATGCCCTCACCTACGCCCACGACAATCAGGTGCTGCACCTCGACATCAAGCCGGAGAACGTGCTCATCAATCACGAGGGTCAGGTAAAGGTGTCCGACTTCGGCCTGGCAACCCTTTCCGGCTCCCAGGGCTTCTCGTCGGCAACCGGCGGCACCATCGGCTACATGCCCCCTGAACAGATCCGTCTGCAACAACTCGACGAGCGCTGCGACGAGTGGGCCTTAGCCTCCCTCACCTACGAGATGATCTCCGATCAGAACCCCTTCCGCGTCCGCTCCCTCTCGAAGGCAGCCGAAACCATCGAGAACGCCGAGATTGCCCTGCCCTCCCTCTGCATGGAGGGCCTCACCGACGAGGCCGACGACGTCATCTGCTACGCGCTAGATCCTGACCGTGACGAGCGCTATGACACCGTAGCCGACTTCGCCAACGAGCTTCTTCCCCTCTTAGGCAATGCAGAAGAAGGCCATCGCCAGCTCGCCGATCTGGTTTTCCGCGCCTGCGACGATGGGGAAGTGGAGCCAGAACCCACTCCTCGCGGACCCATCCCCTCCCTGGGTAAAACCGGTCGCGCCATCCTGACCCGTCTTTGGGCGGCGGCCAACACCGCGGCCCTGGGATTCGCCGCCCTGTCGTTCATCCCCGCCGTGGGGAAATGGGATGACCCTATATATCTAGGCGTCTATGCAGCCCTCATCGCCGCCGCAGCCATTCTTCCTCATATAGGGGTCACCTTAGCTCTCATCGCCTTCGGCCTGGCTCTTTTCGTAAACGAAGCATTCATCCCCGGTGTTGCCTTGGTGGCTGCAGCGGCAGGATGGTGGTACACCTGCGGACGCAAGGACCCCTTGCTGGCCTGCGCGACCACCGCCCCGGCAACGGCGGGTCTTCTCGGATTCTCCTGGGTCGCCCCTCTGCTGGCCGGACTCTCGAAAGACGTTAAGGGAAGTCTCATCGCCTCCCTCATGTCCCTCCTGATAGCCACGCTCTTGGCGGGATTGGGCTCCGCCTCGCTTTTGGGCTACCTGCAAGGTGCAGCCACCTACCCTGGCGGATCCTATAGCGACGTGCTGGTCACCTTCATAACGACCCCGGCCTTCTGGGTCCTCGCCGCGACCTGGGTGCTTTCCGCTCTTATCACTGCAGCAATAGCAAGAAAGGGAACCAGGCGTTGGGCCATCACCTCCGCCATTACGGGCTGCTTGGTGCTGGTTGCAGGCTACCTTGGCGCTTCCTTCGTAGAGGTCGGTGCTCTCGTTGTCCCCGAACCGCTCTTCTTCGGCATCACCGCCGCCACCCTTGCCGCGAGCATCGCAGGAGCCTTCTGTCTCTTTCCGCCTATGCGCGGCAAGGAATAACCCCCAAGAACCTCATCCGCATCAGGCGGGCATGCGCAGCAGTCTCATGCTCGGCAGCCGCGCTAGGTGACGTTCGCGCGTGCAGGAAAACCAAAGCCCCCTTACGGGTTGCAGATGCCGCAGGGCTCATAGCCCTGATCGATAAGGTCCTGACGAGGACCCTCGTACTCCTGGCGATTCGCCGCACTCATGCTCTCAGCGCCCTGGCAGTCAGGCAGGTGGAACTTCTTGCTCTTCACGTTCAGAATGTACTCACCCTCAGCGTTCACCTCAGAACCCTGATTCTTCAGACTCCAGTTCTCGCCGGTGGCATAGTCAATTTCCACTCCGGGCTGCACGTTGTAGCAGTACACGTTGAAGCAGATGCCCGCTCCGTCGTCTTCCACCGACTGAGCTTCCATCTGAACGCCGCTGGCCACCAGGTTGTCACCCTCAAAGATAGGGGTAACCCTATACACCACGTGATTGTCCGTGGCCTTCACGTATTTGGCGACTCGGCTCTCGAAGGGCTCCATGCCCTGCACGTTCATATAGCGGGTACCGGTAATGAGGTTCTCCTCGTTGGCGTTCTCCGCTGTCAGCTGATAGCCGATGAGGTGACAGCGGTTGTACACCGCTCGCTGATCGACGAAAGAGTAGAAGTTCTGCTCCCAACCCGTGGGATACACCGATGAGATGTCGCCTCGCTTTTCCGTGGGCATGGTCTCTTCGCCCACCACGGCGAAGGTCTCGGTGCAGCGACCAAGATCATCGAGGTCGCCGTACTCCTCGGTTCCCGGGTCAGCCTGCAAGTCATCCTGAGAGAAGGAGGGCTCGTTGTCGTTCACTTCCACATAGGGGTCGCCCTCATATTCGGGGACATCGGAAACCTGCACCACCTCGGTAGCGGCATGGTCTATCGTCCCCGTCTCAGACTGGCTCAGATCACCAGAGCATCCGGCAAGGACGCTCAGAGCGAGGGCGAAAGACGCCGCTATGGCCCAAAGGGCGCGCAAGGGGCCGGCGTTCAGCAACCCATTCTGTTCCTTCTGTTCGGCTTTAAGCACCTGCAACCTCCTTCGTGGGTTCCGCTTCTTGAATTTTGCTATAACTTGGTTGGGTAATACAGACGAAGAGGAGATTCCTACCATGAAGACCCAAATCCATTGCCTTAACAACATCTCCCCCAAGGGCACCGCTCTGCTGGGAGAGGGCTACGAGCTCACCGACGACATTCAGGAGGCCAGCGGCATCCTGGTACGTTCCGCCGCCATGCACGACATGGAGTTCTCTGAGAACCTGCTGGCCATCGCCCGCGCAGGTGCCGGCGTGAACAACATCCCCCTCGACCGCGCCGCAGAAGAGGGCATCGTCGTGTTCAACACCCCTGGCGCTAACGCCAACGCCGTGAAGGAGCTGGTCATCGCCGCACTGCTCATGGGCAGCCGCGATCTGGTGGGAGGCATCTCCTGGTGCCGCGACAACGCCGAGGATGAGAACATCACCAAGGCAGCAGAAAAGGCCAAGAAGGCATTCGCTGGTCGCGAGATTCAGGGCAAGACCCTGGGCGTCATCGGCCTCGGCGCAATCGGCGCACTGGTTTCCAACGCCGCCATCTCCCTGGGCATGCAGGTCATCGGCTATGACCCCTACATGTCCGTTCCCGCAGCTCTGCGCCTCGATCCTCAGGTGCAGGTAGCCAACAAGGTCGAGGACGTTTACGCCGCCGCTGACTACCTGACCATCCACGTTCCCGCCACTGATTCCACCAAGGGCATGATCAACGCTGAGGCAATTGCCCTTATGAAGGATGACGCCGTCTTCCTGAACTTCTCCCGCGACACCCTGGTGAACGAGGCCGACATGGCCGCCGCCCTGGCCGAGGGCAAGCTGGGCAAGTACATCACCGACTTCGCCACCCCTGGCGTTATGAAGATGGAAAAGGCCATCGCCCTTCCTCACCTGGGCGCATCTACCGATGAGGCCGAGGAGAACTGCGCCATGATGGCCGTCCGCCAGATGCGCAACTTCCTGGAGAACGGCAACATCGTGAACTCCGTGAACTACCCCGCCATCGACGCGGGCGTTGCCGCTGGTCCTCGCGTGGTCATCCTCTCCGAGGCCACCGACACCCTGGTAGCTGACATCACCGCAGCCTTTGGCGCCGTTGCCGGCATCATTTCCAAGGCCAAGGGCAACAACGCCGCCACCATCGTCGATCTGGCCCAGGAGCCTTCCGACGACACCCTCAGCGCTGTCGCCGACATCGACGGTGTCCGCCTGGTGCGCATGCTCTAAGAGCTTTTCACATAAGCTCCGTCACGAGAGGGTCTCGCTACAGGCGAGACCCTCTTTTCTACTTCCAGCGCTTCCTTCGCTCGTCACGAAACGCTTCCCGCGCGTTCCAGAGCTTCTATCGCTCACCTCGGAGCCTCCTTCGCTCATCCCAGCGCTTCCTTCGCTCTCCCCGACGCTCTTTCTGTTCGTGTCGATTAAGTAGAAATCACTTTCGATATTCCAGTTTGTGGCATGATATGGTGCAGCAAAAAGTGCCTAGTGAAAATGCAGCCCAAAAAGGAGTATTCATGGGTTTCCTCTCCCGTTTCGAAAAGCGCGTCGAAGATGGCTTCGACGAGGCAGCAGATAAGATGTTCGATGCACCTATTTCCCCTGTGCAGATTTCCAAGAAGGCCGAAAAGGCCATGCGCCGAGAAAAGATGGTGGGAGCAGGTCGTCAGTACGCCCCAACCCTATACACCGTTTTGGTAAACCCCCAGGACGATCAGCGTCTGTTCGGCTACTACCCAACGCTTGCCGGCGAGACCGAGACCTATCTGTCCGCAAAGGCCGCCGAGGCGGGCCTTACTATGGATGGTCAGCCCCTGGTGCGCTTCATCGTCGATGGCGAGCTGAAGCGCGGTAAGTTCGATGTCATCGCTGAGCTGGTAGCAGCCCCTATCGTGGCCCAGCTTCGTCAGGAAGAGATGGAACGCTACGGTATCGCCGACAACGGTGGCTATCAGCAGCAGCCTGCAGATCCCTACGGTTACGGTCAGGAGGACTTCCCCTACGTTCCCGAAGAGGAGATCGATCGCTCCATCGACTACGGCGAGTACACCTTTAACAGCGAGGACTTCCAGAGCCATCAGGCCGGATACGGCAACCCCGCCGCATTCCCCCAGCAGCCCGCCGCAGCCGGTTATGGCGAAGCAGCTGGTGTAGCCGCCGCAGGCGCAGGGTTCGCTGCTGGTGCAGCCGCTGGTGCCGCAGCCGGTGCGGGTGCTCAGGGCATGAACCAGGCAGCCGCCCACCAGGCCGCACAGCCTCAGAGCCCTCAGCGCAACACGCCCGCTCCTGCTCCCATGTTCATCAGCCCAAATGCACGGCTTACCAATATCTCCTCTAATCAGATCTATGACCTGAACGGTCGCCCCATCGTCATGGGCCGCGGCGCAGACGCCACCTTCCCCATCGGAGACATTCACGCAAGCCGCGTACACGCCAAGATGCAGTACGACCCTGACAGGGGTTGGATCATCACCGACCTCGGCTCCGCCAACGGAACCAAGGTGAACGGAAACCCCATCTCGGCTCTGGTACTGCAGGATGGAGACCGCATTACCATCGGCCTTACCAATTTCCTGTTCAACTATCGCCGCTAATCTCACGCCCCAGGCTCTGACCTGGGGCTTTCGCGCCCTATACGGCTCATAACCACAGTAATCCCAGGAGGAACCCCCTTTGATAGATATCACGCTGCTCGTCGGACGAATTCTGTTCGTAGCGCTCCTGTACCTCTTCCTCTTCGCCATCATGAAGACCGGCATTGGCCTGGTAAAGGGCCAGCGTCGCGCCGCGAAGAGCTGGACGGTCACCGTCGAGCGGGGTCCCAAGGAGCTGCGAGGCGTTCGTATCAACGTACGTGGCCCGGTTATCGTGGGCCGCAGCCCCGGATCGGACATCGTCATCGGCGCTGAATATGTCTCCGGACGTCACGCCCGTTTCTCCATCATGGGTCAGAACCTCTTCATCGAGGATCTGAACTCAACGAACGGCACCGCAGTGAACGGGCAGCGCATTTTCGAGCCCACCACGCTGAAGAGCGGTGATGCCGTCATCATCGGCGACGTCGTCATCAGGGTGAGGTACGCATAATGCCAAAGCAAAGCAGGGATATGAGGCACCGGGCGATCCATGCCCAGTCCTCCTTCGGTTCAAGAACAGACGTCGGCTGCGTACGCGAGCGCAACGAGGACAGCTTGGTGGTTTCACCGCCTCTCTTCGCCGTAGCTGACGGCATGGGCGGTCATGCGGCAGGCGATGTCGCTTCCGAAACCGCCGTCGAGACTCTGCAGAAGTTCGCTCCCACCAGCGCAAACGTAGAGGACCTTGGCCAAGCAGTCATCAACGCCAACATGGCGGTCATCGAAGAATCCCGCAAGGCGGGCCTCGAGGGCATGGGCACCACTATGACCGCTGCCGTCATAGAGAAGAGCCGTATCGCCATCGCCCATGTGGGCGACTCCCGCGCCTATCTGCTGCATCACGGACGCCTTCAGCAGATCACCCGCGATCACAGCCTCATGGCCGACATGATAGAAGCGGGCCGCATCACCCCCGAAGAGGCCCGTCACCATCCCAACCGTTCCATCATCACCCGCGCCTTGGGCTCCGATCCGGCCATGCAGCCAGATCTCTACGAGCTCACCGCGTCTCCGGGAGACCGTCTGCTCCTTTGCTCCGACGGTCTGTATTCCATGGTGGAAGACGAGCAGATTCAGAGCATCCTCGCACGCACCCGCGATCCCCAACGCTGCGCCAGCGCCTTGGTGAACGCAGCCATCGCCGCAGGAGGCCTCGACAACACCACGGTCATTGTCGTCGACATCACAGGCGACAGCATCGAACAGCGAAAGAAGAAGGTGTTCCGCTCACGCATGGGCATGGTTGCCCTGATTCTGGCCCTGCTGGCCATTGTGGGAACAGCAGCCTTCGCCTTGTCCTCCTACATAAACAATTCCGCCTACCTTATTACCGAAGACGGCAAGGTTGCGGTGTACCAAGGCATCGACGACGAATTCCTCGGCATGCCCTTAAGCCACCTCGACCGCGTCACCGACGTGAAAGTCGACGACCTAGAGGCTGGCGTACAGGTTCGCCTAGAAGAAGGCATCGCCCTCGACAGCCTCGATGAGGCAAACAACATCATCAATCAGTACGAAGAGTACGTGGCTCAGCAGCAAGAAGCCGAAAGCGCAAAGAACAGCAAGAAGAAGGGAGGCCGAGAGTGACACGTCGCAACATCGAGCTGGCGCTGCTCCTCATAGCGTCCCCCATCGTTCTGCTGCTCTTCGCCATGATCTGCCTGAATGACGGAGAGGCGCTTAATTTCACCACCCTGTCAGTGCCCATTGGCCTGATGATAGCGTTCCTCGCCTCCCATCTGGCCATACGAAAGCTTTCGCCCAATGCGGATCCGGCAATTCTGCCCATCGTCTTCGCTCTCAGTGGCATCGGCATTGCCTTCATTACCCGCATCGATGCCGACTTGGCAAGCAAGCAGGTCATCTGGCTCTTCGTGGGTGTCATCGCCATGGTGGCCACGCTGCTGTTGGTAAAGCACCTCGACAAGGTCGCACAATATAAGTACACCCTGATGATCATCGGCATCATCCTGTTGCTTTCCCCCATGCTGCCCGTTGTAGGCTCCGAGATCTACGGCAGCCGCATCTGGCTTTCCATCGGCGGCCTGAGCTTCCAGCCTGGTGAGATCGCGAAGATCTTCATCGTGCTGTTCCTTGCGGCCTATCTCTCCCAGAACCGCGAGATGCTCTCCGTGTTCACCGTGAAGGTGGGCCCCTTCCACCTGCCCGACATGCGCACCCTGCTGCCCCTGCTCATCATGTGGGGCATCAGCATGATCATCGTCGTCGGCGAGAAGGACCTGGGAAGCGCCTGCGTGGTATTCCTGGTGTTCCTGACCATGCTCTACGTTGCCACCGGCAAGAAATCATACGTGGTCTTCGGCGTGCTGCTCACCGGCCTGGGCCTGGTAGCGGCCTACTTCCTCTTCAGCCACGTTCAGGTTCGTGTCGAAACCTGGCTCGACCCCTTCGCCGATGCCAACGGCACTGGCTATCAAATCGTGCAGTCCCTGTTCAGCATGGCTGACGGCGGCATGTTCGGCGTGGGCATCGGTCGCGGCATGGCCGTGCAGATCCCCGTCGTAGAGTCTGACTTCATCTTCGCTTGTATCGCTGAGGAAGCAGGCTTCCTGGGAGCATCCGCCTTGCTGCTGCTCTTCCTGTGCCTGGCCATCCGTGGCCTGGTCACCGCAGCCCGCGCTAAGAGCGACATCAGCTCCCTCATCGCCGTTGGCGCCACCGCCATCCTGGTGGTGCAGGCCTTCATCATCGTTGGCGGCGTCACCAAGTTCATCCCCCTGACCGGTCTGACCCTTCCCTTTGTCAGCCAGGGCGGTTCCTCCCTGCTGGCAGGCTTCATCCTGGTTGCCCTGCTGCTCCGCGCCGGCGACGAAGGTACTGGTCTGGGCACGGAAGTCACCCAATCTACCAGCGCCATCTCCGGATTCGGCGTCCTCGGTCGCGTATCCCTAGGCAAGCGCATCACCCATGTCGTGGTCGTGGCCTGCGCATCCTTCGCCCTGCTCATCGCCAACCTCACCATGGTCATGATCGTGCAGGCCGAGGAATACCAGAACATGCCCAACAACAACCACACCATCGCCCAGCAGGCGAAGACGGAACGTGGCACCATCTCCACTTCCGACGGCGTCATCCTGGCCCAAAGCGTGAAGGACGAGGAAACGGGCTACTACACCCGCAAGTATCCCCAGGGAACCTTCGCAGCCAACGTGGTGGGCTACGCCTCCGACCAGTACGGCACCTCCGGCATAGAGTCCTCCTGCAACGACATCCTGCAGGGCAAGAGCAACTACGCTAACTGGAGCGACTACATTAACGCCGCCGCTGGCATCAGCAGCTCTGGCAACGACGTCGAGCTCACCATCGACTCTACGGTGCAGCAAGCCGCCGAAAGCGCTTTGGAAGGATACAACGGCGCCTGCGTGGTCCTCGACCCCAACACGGGTGCAGTGCTGGCCATGGCATCCTCCCCAACCTACAACCCCAATAAGATCGGCAAGGCCATGAGCCAGACCGATGGCGAGTCCGGCCTGTTCAACCGCGCAACCCAGGCACTCTACATCCCCGGCTCTACCTTCAAGATCGTCTCACTGGCCACCGCCCTCGAAAACGACATCGCCGATACAAACGACGAGTTCAAGTCCCCTGGCTCCATGGAGATCGGCGGCGAGAAGGTCCGTAACTTCGACGGCAACGACTACGGAACCATCACCTTGGCTCGCGCCACGGAACTTTCCTCTAATACGGTCTTCGGCCAGCTGGGCACGAAGATCGGCGCCGACCTTTTGGTGAAGTCCTCCGAGAACTTCGGCCTAAACCAGGAGATCGACTTCGACCTGCCTGTTTCTACCTCTCTCATGCCAAACCCTGACGAGATGACGGAATGGGAGACCGCTTGGTCCGCCATCGGTCAGCCCGTAGGTCAGCACGAGAGCCCCGCCGGCCCCCAGGTCACTGTCCTGCAGATGGCCATGGTGGGAGCCGCCATCGCCAATGAGGGAACCATCATGAACCCCTATCTGGTGAAGGGCATCTACGACTCCACCGGAACCCAGAGCTTTGCAGCCTCCTCTTCCAAATTCGGATCGCCTATCACCCCTGATACGGCAAAGCGCGTGATGAAGGTTCTGAAGGGCGTAGTCGAAAGCGGCACCGGTACCGCCGCTGCAGTTTCGGGCACTACCATCGCAGGTAAGACCGGCACCGCCGAGACCGGCAAGGAACTCGACGACACCTGGTTCGTGGGCATGGGTCCCACCGATAACTGCAGTGTGGTAGTCGCCATTGTTTTGGAAGAGTCCGGTGAGGGCCTGGCAGCAACCAGGGCCTCCTCGGTTCTGAGAGCAGCCCTGAAATGCCAGGGCGACCTGTAGAGATGAGGAGATGGCAATGAAACTCGAACCTCACCTCGCACCAGACGGCGGATCACACGCCACGGCCGGCGCTTTAGCAGGCAACCCGCCAAGCGATACGGCAAGCCTGGCGCGAAGCGGAACAAGCACCGGGCTGTAGATTTTTTCAGAGAGGAAAACGCCTCTCATTTGAAGTAGGAAAGTAGGGTATGCTATGGAATGGCGATTTAGACACCATAGCATGTATCCAAAAGGAGAATAAACGTGGCCGGAAACATGGTTGGCAAGGTCTTGAACGGTCGCTACCGCATCACCGAGCGCATCGGCATCGGCGGAATGGCCGAGGTCTATCGCGCCCAGGACAACGTCCTCGGTCGTGTGGTGGCCATCAAGGTAATGCTCCCCCAATACGCAGCGGACGAGGAGTTCACCCTGCGCTTCAAGCAGGAGGCGTCCTCCGCCGCGAACCTTCAGAGCCCCTACATCGTGAACGTGTACGACTGGGGCCATGATGGCGAGGACTACTTCATCGTCATGGAGTACCTGCGGGGCTCCGACCTGAAGACCGCCATCAACGAGCGCGGCGCCATCAACGAGCGCAAGGTCGCCCAGATCGGCATGGAGGTCTGCCAGGCCCTCTCCGTCGCACACCACATGGACATCATCCATCGCGACATCAAGCCCCAGAACATCATGATCCAGCCCGATGGCCACGTGAAGGTCATGGACTTCGGCATCGCCCGAGCCAAGAACTCCGTGAAGAGCCGCACCTCCTCGGTGCTGGGAACCGCACATTACATCTCCCCCGAGCAGGCCAGGGGCAAGGAGCTCACCGCCGCCTCGGATATCTACTCCCTGGGCGTGGTGCTGTACGAGGCTGCCACCGGCCAGCTGCCCTTCGACGGCCCCGACGCCGTCAGCGTGGCCATGATGCAGGTGAACGACGCTCCCGTGCCACCCCGTGAGATCAACCCCAACCTGAGCCCTCAGATGGAGACCATCATCATGAAGGCCCTGGAGAAGGACCCTCTGCGCCGCTTCAGCACCGCCAACGAGATGCGCCAGGTCCTGGGCGACTTCCTCTCCGGCCGCATGGGCAACCGCTACGGTTACGCAGATCCCAACGCCCGCACCCAGATGATGGATCCTGCCCCTGTGGGCGGAGCCACCGCAGTCATCCCCGCTGTGAGCACTGACGGCAAGGCGACGGGTTCCAAGGACTTCCGCGCCGGCAGCGACAGCGCCGACGAGGAGGAGAAGAAGAGTCCCAAGAAGGGCCTGATCATAGGCATCGTGGGCGTCGTGGTGGCCCTGCTCGTCTGCGCGGGACTGTTCCTGCTGGGCGGCAACTCCGGCGATAAGGTCCCCGACGTCACCGGCAAGGAGCAGGCTGTCGCTGAGCAGGAGCTGAAGGACGCCGGCTTCAACGTGGGCGGCATCACCGAGGTGTACTCCGACACCGTCGATGCGGGTAAGGTCATCAGCACCGACCCCAAGGCGGGCGAGACAGCTGAGAAGGGCGCCTACATTAAGCTGACCGTCTCCAAGGGCAAGGAAGAGGTTGAGGTTCCCAACCTGAAGGGCATGACCGAGGAAGAGGCCCTGCGTGCCCTGGCCCGAGCAGGATTGGAAGGCGAAGCGGGAGCCCCCGTATACTCGTCGAAGTACGATGAGGGCACCGTGGCCAAACAGACCCCTGGCTATGGCGAGAAGGCCGAGCGAGGATCGAAGGTCACCTATTACCTCTCTAAGGGCGAGGACACCATCGACCTCGACTCCCTGAGCATCGTGGGATCCGACTTCGAGTCCACCGCGAGCTACCTGGAGTCCCTGGGTCTGACCATCAGCACCAACATGCTGAGCGCCTACTCCGACACCTATAAGGAGGGCCAGATCATCGCCTACAGCCCCGGCGGCAAGGTAACCAAGGGAACCGTCATCACCCTGACCGTGAGCCTCGGACCCAAGCCCGCCGATCCTGAGCCCACTGACACAGGCGACGATTCCGGCAAGGTGACAACAGACGACTCAGACGCCGCCGCCACCAAAAGCTCGGAATAGCCCCTCTTAACCATAAGGTTTCATCATTACAAGCCAGTATGCTTATAAAGCATGCTGGCTTTGTTTTTGCCCCAGGTGGCTTATTATTTTCAGAGCACATGCATAACTTGCATTTCCATGGTGAATGCACGAGCCAGACCTTCAAACGCGAATGCGCGGATCACATTCGCAACCTAAACAGTTGCTCGGCATTCCCAGCGTGAAGGCGCAGCGTATCGTGCAGTATCAGCGCTGCCCAAATCACCGACGAGGAGAACCCAATGAAGCACAAGCAACTCGGAAACACCGGCCTGTCCGTCCCCATCCTTGGCTTCGGCGCTATGCGCCTTCCCATGGAAGACGGATCCCAGGGATACACCAGCTACCGCGGAGCCGATAAGGAGAAATCTATCGAGCTCATTCGCCACGCTATCGATTCCGGCGTGAACTACATCGACACTGCCTTCAACTATCTGCATGGCGAGAGTGAGAAGATCCTGGGCGAGGCCCTGCAGGACGGCTACCGCGACCGCTGCATCCTGGCTACCAAGTCCCCCATCTGGATGATTAAATCCCCTGAAGATTTCGACAACCTATTGGCAAAGCAGATGGGACGTCTGAAGACCAATTACATCGACTGCTATCTGCTGCATTGCGTCACCAAAAAAGATTGGGAGACCCACATCCTCCCCAACAATGTGCTGCAGTCTCTGGTGAAGGCCAAAGAAGATGGCCGCGTGGGCTACATCGGATTCTCCTTCCACGATGACTACGACTTCTTCTGCGAAGTGGCAGACACCCTGCCTTGGGACTTCTGCCAGATTCAGCTGAACTACCTCGATAAGGAATTCCAGGGCGGCACCAAGGCTGCTCAGTACGCTGGCAAGAGGGGCATGGGCGTTATGGTCATGGAGCCCCTCCGCGGCGGCCACCTGGTGAACGTTCCCGATCGCGTCGCCGACGTCTTCAACAAGGCAGACGCCGACAAGTCGCCTGCCGAGTGGGCCTTCGACTACGTGTGGAGCATCCCCGAAGTCTCCCTGGTACTCTCCGGTATGGGAGATATCGAGCAGGTAGACCAGAACGTGGCCTTCGCAGACGCCATCCCCGAAGGCGGTCTCTCTGACGAGGCCCTGAAGGTGTATGACGAGGTGGAAAAGGCCTTCGCCAGCTACGACACCATCCCCTGCACCGGCTGCAACTACTGCACGGTCTGCCCCGAGGGTCTTACGATTCCCTACAACTTCCAGACCTACAACCAGTACATCCTCAGCGGAAACAAGGAGCGTGCGCTCTGGGAGTACAACACCAGCATCCCTCTGAACGGCGCCCAGGCCGGTGCCTGCACCGATTGCGGCACCTGCCTGGATAGGTGCCCTCAGCATATCGACATCCCCAGCTGGATGACGAAGATCGCCGACACCTTCGAGGCGTAAGCTAAGGACTACCCTATACACTATCTAAGGGCAATCTGATATTTTCTCTAAGGGTGACCGCATATTTCTCTCGGGTCACCCTTAGAGCTCACTCCAGGTGCTATCGCGCATCCCTCCCCTGCTACCCTCGTGCCTCTCTCAGGTCACCCTTATGGGCGCTTCTCAGGTTACCCGCATAAATAGACACAACAAAAAATGGCCCTCCGCCTACAAGCGGAGGGCCATTCTCATAGAGCCGGATTCAACGCTCCTACAGATGGAAAGAGGACATTCCGTTCAGATCCGCAGACTGCTCGGGCACATGAGTCTCCATGATCAGGTTGTAGAGGTTGTTCAGGTCAGGAGCGGTCTCACCATCGGAGAACTCGCTGTAAGCAGCCTTAAACTGACCGTTGCTACCGATGTACTCGATATCCGCAGGAACCTCAAAGAGTCCCTCCTGAGATTCCACGGGGAAGGGGACCACGATCTTAGGGGAGCTCAGCGTCCAGGCGTATGCCTTGTCGGAAGAACCGGACTCTTCCAGCTCTTCGTCAGTGAGCTTGCGAGAGTCATTCAGGGTGCAGACGCACATGGCGTGATTCAGCATGATCCCCTCGAAGGCGGGGACCAGGTTCTCATCGCCGGCGCAAACCAGGACTTTGCCGCGATAGTCGGTGTCATCGGTGGCGCGGAACACAAACTCACCGCTGACGCAGGCCATAGCCGCATAGGGCTGGGGCATGCAGATAGCCTTCACGAGCAAACGCCTCCTACAGCTCGGTGATCAGAGCGATGAAGGTCAGATCTTCGTCGCCAGTGTTGCTGATGCTGTGGGAATCGCCAGCGGGGCAGTAGAAGACATCGCCAGCTTCCAGAGGGAGGATGGTGCCGTTGTCGTTGTACTCGCCGGTGCCGGTGAGGATGTAGTAGATCTCCTGATCATCGACATGCTGGTGATAGCCCATAGCGGTACCAGCGGGAACGGTGATCTTAGCGAAGGTCTTCACATGGGGGGCAATTACCTCACCCTCGGCCAGACGCTCCCTGAAGAATGCTCCAGTTGCACCAGGCTGATCGTCAACGCGTACGACCTCGCGCTGGGAATGAGTGGTCTTAGACATAGCTAAACCTCCTGATTCATCATGTTTTCCAAAGCGAAGACCTGGGCCTCCGCCAATTCGTCCTTGGTAAAGTAGTTTAAGTTTGTTGTGGTGATGAATGTCTGAGTATCTGAAGAAATATACGCCATCAACGCACTTCTCCGTACCTCATCGAGCTCGCTCATCACATCATCCAGCAGCAAAATGGGCTTGTGCCCCGTTTTCTCTTGAATGTACAGAAGCTGCGACATCTTAAAGCTCAGCGCCACTGAACGCTGCTGACCCTGGCTGGCGAAGAGGGATGCGTCCCTGCCTTCCACCAGAAACCGTGGCACATCAAGATGCGGACCCACCAGACAGCGTCCCCGAGCAAGCTCCTGGGCTTCCATAGCAACAAGAGCCTCCTGAAACTCCCTCAGAATGGCCTCACGGCTCAGATAATCGTCTCCTAAGGCCCCGTTTTCACTTTCAGGGGACTCCCATGAGGGTAGGTACACGAACTCGACCCTCTCAGGCTTTCCCATCATGTCGCGGTACACATCGGATATTAGGGAGCTTATGCCGAGGGATATCTGTCGCCGATACAGCTCGAGTTGGGTGCCCACCATGGCCACGGTGTCATTCACGCTGCTCAGGTATGTGGCATCGACCCCTTCTTTCAGCAGCCTGGCCTTCTGGCGAATGATCTTCTCGTAATCGCGGCGCACTGCCCGATAGGCCCCGGAAATCTGCTCACCCATGGCATCGAGGGCGCGGCGCTTCAGGGACGAGCCGTCCTTCACCAGACGAAGATCGTCAGGGGAAAAGAGCACCGAGGGAACCATGCCTGCAAGATCGGATCGCGAAGCCTTCTTCCCGTTCAGCCCGAAGGTCTTCTTGCCCTCCGACACCTGCAAGGTGATGGTGTTCCTGCGAGGGCCATCCTCTACTTCCAGAGAGATCTTCGCCTCGAGCTCATCCCAGGCGATAAGCTCCGTGGTCTGAGGGTTCCGGAACGACGACAAGGCCGTGGTAAGCTCCACGGCCTCGAGCAGGTTCGTTTTGCCGGTGGCATTAGGACCCACGAAGATATTCAGATTTCCGAAACCCTGACATGAAAAGGCGCGGTAGTTCCTGAACGTCGCCAGGGATATCCTCGATACCCGAAAGGACATAGCTTAGAAAGACAGCCTTACAGGCATGACCAGGTACAGGAAGTTATCCTCGGGAGCCTTGAAGATGCCTGGCTTGGTAGGAGTCTGAATCTCCAGGCTCACTTCCTTCTCTTTGATAACGCTGAGGCCCTCGCTGAGATAGGAGTAGTTGAAGCCGATGGAAAGGCTCTCGCCTTCCACAGGGCACTTCACCGTCTCCTGAGCAGCACCCACGTCTTGGGTCAGGGTGTACAGGTTCACCGACTGGGTCTCTGCGCTGACATCGAACTTGATGGGCGCAGCATTACCGCTCAGAAGAGAAGTGCGCTTCAGGGCGGAGAGCAGAGCCTCGCGGGAGAAGGTCACCTTGGTTGCGTACTCGTGGGGCAGCAGCTGCTTGTAGTTGGGGTAGTTGCCCTCGATGACGCGGTTGATGAAGGTGGTGGAACCGCAACGGATCATGACCTGGTTCTCGGATAGAGAGATGGTGATCTCATCCGCAGGGGCGGAGAGGCTTGCGATGTTGGTGAGGAAGGCGCCGGAGATAATGCCCTGGAACTCGGCTTCGGTAGCTTCCACCGTGCTCTCGGTGATGGCGATGCGGTAGGAGTCGGTGGCGACCATGCGCACGCGGCCCTCTTCCACCGTGATGAGAACGCCGGTAAGCACAGCACGGCTCTCGTCTTTGGAGACGACGCGGCCCACGCGCTTCACCATGCGGGAGAACTCCGCGAAGGGCAGGGTGATCTGCTGCAGTGCCTCGACGCTAGGGAAACCAGGGAAGTCGACGGCATCCATGGTGCGGATGCTGAAGGAGGATGCCTGACAGGTGATGGAGGCCTCGGTACCCTTAGTCTCTACATGTACGGCGGAGTCAGGGAGAGAGCGCACAACCTCGTTGAAGAGCTTGGCAGGGACCACGACGCTGCCCTCTTCCTCGATGAGAGCGGGGATTACATATTCAATGGAAGAGTCTAGGTCCGTTGCCTGCATAGTGAGGTTGCCCTCTTCTGCTCTGAGAAGCATTCCCGAGAGAATGGGGAGCGTCGAGTGATTGGATACTCCCTTATGTACAACGGAAATTGCATTGCTTAGCTCCGACTGGCTTACGCTGAATCTCATTCTCTTCCTCCAAATAAAACCTAAATAAATACTTTAAGAATTGTAGTTGTAATAAAGGCGGTCAATATGTTGGAAAACTCTCGTCTCCCCTGATGAATCATGGTTTTTGACCTGTTGGTAAGGCGGTTGAAATCTTTTCGGTTTTCAACGGGGCCAAGTGGTGAAAAATTGTTCCCCGCTCCTTCAACTGGTTTTCCCCAGGGTTTCACCCTGTTTTCCTATGCCTCTTTAATCATCTTCTTAATGAAGTCTATTTCCTCTTGCACTTCCTTGCTGGACCGCGTTTTCTCCTTCACGTTATCTACCGAGTACAGCACGGTGGTGTGGTCCTTGCCGCCGAACTCCTTGCCGATGGCACTGTAGGACGTGTCGAGCATCTCCCTGCACAGATACATGGCCACCTGGCGGGCGTGGGCGATGTTTTTGGTGCGCTTCTTACCCACGATTTCGCTATGGGAGACCTTGTAATAGGCTTCCACCTGCTTCTGGATGTCCGCGATGGTCAGGCGCTTTGTCGCTCCGCCGGTGAAATGATTCTCTAGCAGGGCGGAAACGGTGTTCACGTCGATGGTGCGGTCGTTGAGGGTCATCTCGAAGATCACGCGGTACAGGGCGCTCTTCAGCTCTCTGATGTTCGAGCTGGAGTTTTCGGCGATGTATTCCTGCACATCCTGAGGAACCGAGAGATTCGGTTTGTTTTCCGTGCGCTTGTAGGTCTCGATGCAGTGCTTGATGATGCCGAGTTTGGTCTCCATCTCAGGGGGCTGAATGTCGAAGGTTGCTCCCGAGTTGAAACGGCTCTGGTAACGCTCGTCGATGTCGATGTTCTTCGGTGCGATATCGGCGGACAGCACCACCTGCTTGCCTCGATCGATGAAGCTATTGAAGATCTGGAAGACGATGTCGAGAGTCTGGGGCTTGTCGCGCAGGGCCTGCACGTCGTCGATGAGGAGGATGTCCGCGGACTCGTACTTCTCTTTGAAGCGCTTGAAGCTATTCTTCTCTCGGCTGTGCTCGATGGTGGCGTCGGTGTATTCATTCAGGAACTGGGAAGAGTCGACGTACACCGCCTTCAGCATGGGCTGACCGTTGCTGACGTAGGTTGTCTCGACGTAGTTCTGAATGGCGCGCATGAGGTGCGTCTTGCCCAGACCGCTTCGGCCGTAGATGAACAGGGGGTTCAGCTGTGGCTTACCGGGGTTTTCCGCCACTGCGAGAGCCATGGAATACGCCATGCGGTTCGACTCGCCGATGACGTAGCTCTCGAAGGTCAGATCTGAGGTGATTCCGTTGCTGGAGCTGACGCTGCCGGAGTCACCATCCTGCGTTGATGGGGTGACCAGGGGTGAACCGGGCTCCGTTCCCTGACCGGGGAATGCCTGTGGCACAGCTTGTCCCTGAGCGCCTTGACCCTGTTGCATCTGGTTGATGCCGTTGGGGTCTGGCTGGCCGAATTGGCTCGCGTCGGGTTGTCCGAATTGGGTTGCATCGGTCTGGCTGAATTGGGTTGCATCGATCTGGCTGAACTGGCCCTGTTGCACCTGGTTGAATTGCCCTGGCTGTGCCTGCCCGAACTGGCCGGGCTGCATCGGAGGCTGCTGCCCCTGCTGCCCCTGTCCGTACTGACCTTGCTGTGCGCTCTGATATATAGGGTTGCCCTGATTTGGGTAGTATGTAGGGTTGCCCTGATATACCCCCTGGTCATAAGGGTTGTATCCCCTTTGGCTCTGGTCTTGTGGAGGTATAGGGTTGCCCGTATATTGTTGCGCAGGTGTCTGAGGGACGGTGCCGGCGGAATTGCCTATGGGCGAAAGGGGCGCAGGCTCCGTTGGGTCTATTTCCATATCGATGGTGAACTCGCACCCGTACAGATCCTGTAGGGCGCGATGCATGTAGTGAAGCAGGTGCTTCTCGGTGTAACTCTTGATGAAGGGAGTGTCTGCGGTGACCATCATATAGTTGCCTGCGATCACCTGAAGGTGCAGCCTCTGGAAGAATGCGGTGAACTGAGAGTTGTCCACCTCCTCGTAGGACCGAATCTTCTCGCAGATGCTTTCCCAGATTTCTAGGTATTTCTGATCCTGCATGAGTAACCTCTATCTGCTTCCGGTTCCTACAGATTCTCTGCCGCGGCTTTGCCCTTGTCGGTGAGGGCGCGCTTTTTATTGGCGTTCTTGCGTACGAGGCCGAGCTTCTCCATCTTGTCGAGCATGTAGGAGATAGATCCGTTGGGGATCTGGGTCAGCTTGTTGATCTCGGTGATGCCAAGCTCGCGGTTCTCGCCGATGAGGACGAGGACCTGCTTCTCCCTCTCGTCGAGGGACAGATCAGCCTCGTCGAAGGTTGCCGCTTCTTCCTCAGGCTTGTTCAGGCTGATGGTTACAACGGCGCCGGCTCTCACGTTGTCTTCGATGGTGATGTAGCCGCCGTGGCCGTCTATGTAGTCGGATACCAGAGGCAGTCCTGAGCCAACGCCGCGGATGTAGCGTTTCATCTCTTCGGTGGCCGAGGAGAATCCGGGGAGCTTCACCTTCTCCTTGTCGGGGATGCCCGGTCCCTGGTCCGCGAACTTAATGGTGTTGCCGTCGTCGAGGATAGATACCACCATCTCGCTGAATTGAGCGTGTATAAAGTTCTCGGTTACCTCGAGGATGTTGGTATAGGAGATGCCTCCGCCGAGGTTCTTCGCCTCGGTGTATACGGCTACGGCCAGGTTCTGGATGAACTCGGTGGTGGTCGTAGGTTCGATGGTCAGGATCCTCGGAGCGCTTTTCATGTCGTCGTATATCGCCACGCGTGCGCTGTTGGTGACATGCGAGTAGTCGAAAGCGCGAGGTTCTTGGCTTGTTTGTGGTGTGTCTGTGTCTGCGAATAAAGCCATGTTCTCGATCCCTTTTCGGGTTATATGTTCTGCCCTTCCACCTTTCGAATGGGTTTTCGACAGGGTTTCAGGTGTTTCGAAAGGCAATTATATAAATTTCCACCGCCTCCTGGAAGATTCGAAGGGTTTTTCGGGGATATTTCGAATAGTTTTCAACAATTCAGGATTTTCCACCTGGGGTTATCGAAGGTTTTCAACGACTTTTTAAGAAAATGTTGAAAACTCGAAAACGAAGGTTTGAAAAGGCTCGAATAACTGTGGGAAACCTTGAAAAATTCAGGGTGGAAAAGCGGTGGGGAAGGCTGTTTTCGAAGGATCGTTCGGACACTTGTTCCATGGTTTTCGGAAGCAATGCACAATCAGATTCGAATGAGTAAAATACCAGGTAGACGCAGGAAAATAGCTTTCCCCAAAATGTTTGAAATTAGTGAAAAATACCCCTTGATTTTTCACGTGAAAAGGGTTTTCAACGGCGTTCTCAGTATAGGTTTTCGAGTTTTCCACTTTTTCCACCGTTGTTGTTGAAAATGGTTGCCTACAAGTCTCTGTTGGCGTGAGAAAGGGGTGTGGAAAGACTTCGAATTTACGGCTTTTGAAGGTTTTCAAGAGGCCCTAGGCGGATCTGGTCGCCAGAGCGGTGAGTTTTCGACTGCTTTCGGCAGGCTTCGATTGGCTCGCCAAATTGCTCTGGCTGTTTCCAGGTGCCTTGGGTTCTACAGGCTGGCTTGGCGGTGCTGACGGTACTTTCGGATCGATGGAGCGGTGTGACGGTGGCCCCTATCGCCTTCGGTTCTGCAACCCTGCGTGACGGTATCTTTGCATCGACCGGCTGGCATGACAGCGCCCTAGTGCCTTCTGTTTGCCGAATGGGGCTTTGATAATCCATCAATATGTGGAATCTTGCCCTAAGTTGAAAATTGCAATGGATAAGTTGACCAGAACAAGGTAAACTTCCGATTCGGATTATGTTCAGACGCATTGGCGCTTGAATAGAGTCAGTGTGTTTGTTACACTTTTAAAGTTACGCTATTACCATGGAAAGGGATATGCAATGAAGCGCACATATCAACCAAATCAACGCAAGCGCGCTAAGACCCACGGTTTCCGTGCTCGTATGGCTACCAAGGGTGGTCGCAAGGTTCTGTCCGCTCGTCGTGCCAAGGGTCGCAAGCGTCTTTGCGTGTAAAAGGAGTACGTGTTGGAAGTAATTAAGTCCAGCACAGATATTTCTCTCGTATTTAAAAAGGGAAAGCGATTGGGACGGGGATCTACTCGTCTCATCGCTTTGCAGCATGATGAGCAACACGACCTTCCGGGTCGTGTTGCTTTCATAGCGGGAAAAAAGAACGGTAACGCAGTTTGGCGTAATAGGGCAAAGCGTCGCATGAGGGCTGCCTGTCGAGAAATCGGCGGTCCCTGGGACGGCTACGATGTCCTGTTTATCGCTAATCGCGGTACCGTTTCTTCTGATTTTCGCGACCTGGTTTCGGGTTATCGAAAAGCATTGGAGCAAATGAGCTTGTAATGGGCGCCGATTGGAAACAGAAGCTGCTTCAGTTCATGAAGGACATTCCTAAGAATGCCCTCATCCTTCTGATCCTCTTCTACCGCAAGGTGATTTCCCCGCTCTTTCCCGGTTGCTGTCGTTTCGTCCCTACGTGTTCCGAGTACGGACTTATCGCCGTACGTAAATATGGGTTCCTGAAAGGTTCATGGCTCGCCATCAAGCGCATCTGTCGTTGTCGCCCTGGCGGTGGTCACGGATACGATCCGGTTCCCTAGTATTAGGTACCAGTAAGACACTACGAAAGGTCTTTTACCATGTGGGAAGCGTTTTGTGGGTTCATCTTCTGGGGCATGGAAGCTCTTTGGAGCATTGTTGGAGACTGGGGCTTAGCCATCATTCTCGCAACTTTGGTTCTGAGACTCCTTCTGTTCCCGTTGATGCAATCCCAGTCCAAGTCCTCCTATAAGATGCAAAAAGTTCAGCCTCTTATTCAGGACATTCAGGAGCGATATGCGGATCATCCTCAGAGAATGCAGGAAGAGCTGCAGAAGGTATACGCAGAAACCAAGTTCAACCCCCTCGCTGGTTGCTTGCCTCTGATTCTGCAGATGCCTATCTTCATCGCCATGTTCCAGATTCTGCGCGATGATGGTGGCACGTTCATCAAGCCTTACGCTGAGCAGACTGCCGTTCAGTTCTACGGCATCATCCCTGACCTCACCATGACTCCTGGCACCGCACTCGATGCTGGTTTCGGTGTGTTCCTTCCTTACATTATCCTGCTGCTCCTCTTTGCGTTGATCACCTTCATCCCCATGCTGATCACCACTCCTAAGGACAGCCCTCAGTACAACACCACCATCATCATGGGCGCTGTTATGTCCATCATGATGCTCTTCATCGGTTGGGGCTCTCCTGCTGGCGTCCTTCTGTTCTGGGCTACCTCCTCTATCTTCGCTCTTGCTCAGAACCTCATTAATCGCAAGCTGCTGAAGCATGAGGACGACGTGAAGGAAGCCGAGTACGCTGCTTCTCATCCCGAGCCCGTTAAGGTTCAGGTTGTCCGCAAGGAGAAGAAGAAGCGCCCAACTAAGAAGCACTAGTTCTTCTCTCTTAGATAAGGATTGATGATTATGAGTGAAGAAATCCTGGATGAAATTGAAGAGGTCTTCGCTGAGGATTCCGAGATCGAGGAGTCTGAGCCTGTTCAGGCTGGCTCCATCTCTGATGAGGAGCTCGACAAGATTGCCGATACCGCTATCGCTCTTCTCGAGGACATTCTGAAGTACATGTCCGTGGGAGAGGTCACTATCAATGAGTACGAGGGTGACGAGGGTGAGCTTATCCTCGACATCACCGGTGATGATCTCGCCATTCTCATTGGTCGTCATGGTAAGACCCTCGATGCACTGCAGTTCATCGTTTCTTCCGCCACTTCTCGCACCATGGGATATAGGTATCCTGTCGTTGTCGATGTTGAGGGCTATAAGGCCCGTCAGCGCGAGAAGCTCGAGTCTATCGCCTTTAGCGCAGCTAATCGCGCAGCGCGACAGGGCCGCAACGTCAAGCTTCGTCCTATGCCCCCCTATGAGC
This sequence comes from Eggerthellales bacterium, assembly GCA_029225085.1. Lineage (GTDB taxonomy): Bacteria > Actinomycetota > Coriobacteriia > Coriobacteriales > Eggerthellaceae > JAQXVU01. Next base: position 98,718 of record JAQXVU010000085.1, read on the forward strand.
GCAGAATTATCCATGTTGCTCTTGCTGACAGGTCTGATGTGACCACCATGTCTGAGGGTGAGGGCGCTAATCGTAGAGTTGTGGTTATCCCCAACTAGCGTTTATTTACATATTCGCATCCGAAACGGGCTGACTTACGAGTCAGCCCGTTTTATTATTGTTCGGACGTTTTTACTGCGAAAGGATGCGTATGATTCCCGTTGACCCTCAAGTTCTCAATGCCTGCCAAAAGCATGTCGACCTTCTTATTGAGGCTAACAAGAGGGTTAACCTTACGAGGATCGAGGACTCCGAAGAAGCTCGACTCCTTCATATCGAAGATTCGCTTGTCGGTCTTGAGCTAATTAACCAGGCCCCTGAAGGCTGTTATGCCGATCTTGGCACAGGCGGCGGCTTCCCCGGAATTCCCCTTGCTATTGCGACTGGTCGCGAGACGCTTCTTGTCGATTCCGTTGCCAAAAAGGTTCGTGAGCTTCAGGGCTTCGTTGAGGAGCTCGGTCTCAGCAATGTTCAGACGTATGCTGGACGAATCGAGGAGCTGGCGGAAGCTAAACCTGCAGCGTTCTCCGTTCTTACAGCCCGTGCTCTTACTGCGCTCCCCTCCTTGATTGAGCTTGCTTCTCCCCTTCTTTGTGAAGGCGGTTGGCTCATTTGCTATAAATCGGACGACATCGACGAAGAGCTTGATGCGGCTTTGAACATTCAGGAGAAGGTGGCCATGTTCTTGATCTCCGATGAACGTCTTGTTCTTTCTGATGGCGTGACCCCTCGTAGGCTCCTTGTATTCAGGAAGCATGGCGAACCCACCGTGAAGCTTCCTCGTCGTGTCGGTATGGCTCAGAAACGCCCTTATAAGTAATGTCTCTGGGAGATACCTCTCTCATGAGGGCGCTCCTTCTCCGTTCTGCCGGGAACATTGCTTCCAGCAGAACTGCAGCTCTGGTTTAAACACCCAATCGTTTTCCGAACCTGTAAACGGTTAGATGTTTCACGTGAAACATCTAAGGAGGTTCTGTCTCGATCGTGTTCTGAGTTTAGACTCTCATACAGCGCGATTCTCTTACGTGAATTTGGTTCGCCTCTTATGATTCGGTCTGCCCTTGTGGTCCAGTCGAAATGCTTCATCCGGTCAGTCTGCATGTTTCACGTGAAACATGCAGGTGCTTGAGGCCTGCGTGATTCATCCGATTGCTTCTTTGACGTTCGGCGGGTTACTGATAATGCTTTTGCATTTGCTCGCTGCTAAATCAGAAGTGTTTCACGTGAAACATTGGCTCCTCACAAGGTAGTTCGTATGGGAGCAGCTCAGGTTGCAAGAGGTTGTTTCACGTGAAACATTGAATCGGAGGGACCGATTGTAACCATGCTCAGGTGCCACTCGTTGAGAGGCTGCTTGGTTGATGTTGAAGGTCTATAGAGCGTATGGGGTGAAGGATGTCTACTGTCTCGGTGCGATTTTGCTTGAATAGCTCGTGTTTCACGTGAAACACAATGGGGATATGGAATCTGGAGAATGCTCGTGGCTGAGTATTCTTGATTGAATCCGGAGCTAAAAAGGAATCGGTTCGAGAGATCGCGCAGCGAATATGTTTCACGTGAAACAATCTATTTGTCAGAGCTTACCGAAACATAAGAAACAGGTAAGGCGTTCTTGCTATAATCCCATTCGAAGTATCTGGAAGGAGTTCACGTGGGTTTGTTTGATGGTCTAAAACGTAATAAAAAAGCACCTGTGACTGTCAGCGGCATTGAAACCGTGGCATCAGCGCAGCAATCAGATTCTGAGGTCGAGCTTGAAGACGCTCAGCTAGCTGACTATGAGCCCGAGGAGCTTTCCTCTGAGGCTGTATCTGGGCAGCAGGAAGGGGAGTATGACGTAGTCTCCGAGCCTGAACCTGAGCCCGAGGAGCCTCAGCATGCAGAAGCCTCCTCTTCGGATGGTTCGCTTAATCCGGCCTCTCGTGTGATTAAGCCTTACTCCGAGAAGTCTAAGGTCGATCATGTCATTGGTCAGACGAAGATCATGTCCATCATTAATCAGAAGGGTGGCGTGGGTAAGTCGACTACCGCGATCAACCTTTCTGCCATTCTGGGAACCATGAAGAAACAGGTTCTCCTCGTTGACCTCGATCCTCAGGGAAACGCAACGAGCGGCCTGGGCATCGATAAGCGCGCTCTTGATGCCTGCGTATACGATGTTCTTTTGAATGGTGTGCCCGTAGAGGACGTAATCATCCCCGATGTCACTGAGGGCCTTGATGTTGTTCCTGCAACCATTAACCTTGCCGGCGCGGAGGTCGAGCTCGTTTCTGAGTTTGCTCGTGAGAACCGCCTGAAGGACTCTCTGGGGAGCCTCCGTGGCAAGTATGACTACATCATCATCGACTGTCCGCCTTCTCTTGGCCTCTTGACCATTAACGGACTCGTTGCTGCGGATAGCCTCCTTATCCCCATCCAGAGCGAGTTCTATGCTTTGGAAGGTGTGACAAAACTCCTTGATTCGATGAAACTTGTCAAAAGTCGCCTGAATCCATCTCTTGAAATCTACGGTGTTCTTATCACCATGTACGATGCCCGCACGACTCTTTCGAAGCAGGTATCTGAAGAAGTTAGAAACTATTTCGGCAAGAAGGTCTTTGAGACCCCGATTCCTCGTACAGTTAAACTATCTGAGGCGCCAAGCTATGGAATGCCTATTAATGAGTACGATCCTTCCGGTAAGGGAGCTCAGGCTTATCGAGCCGTTGCGAAGGAAGTGATTGAACGTGGCAAAAACTCGTAGCGGTCTTGGCAGGGGCCTTGGAGCCCTTCTCGGTGACGAACCCTTCGACTCCGAAGAGTCGGTCTCCCCAGAAATCCGCACTGCTCAGCCTTCGCAGCCAGCTCAACCTGCGAAGGAGCCGGAGCCAGCTCCTAAGGTTGTTCAGCAGACTCCGAAAGAGAATAAGCCCACGAGCATGAGCGAGATGATCGAGGAGCGTTCTCAGAACAGGGAGGCTGTGAAGAAAGCTACTACCCGTATTGGCGAGACTTCTAATCAGCCTGCGCAGACCACCCGAGTCACTCTTACCGAGGAAGAGGTTGATACGCGCGATATCCGCGAAGCTCTTCGTGCCGAGCACCGCAATGTCCGCTCTTATGTGGAAGAAGACGACCATGTAACCATCAAGAGCGTGGTTGCTCGCGAGAGGAAGACTGACAACAACGTCGATATTTCTCTGGTTAAGCCTAATCCTGATCAGCCTCGTACCCACTTTAATGAGGAAGAGCTGGAGGAGCTTGCTGATTCCATTAGGAAAAATGGCTTGTTGCAGCCAATTCTCGTAAGGAAGATCGGCGACACCTACCAGATCATTGCCGGTGAGCGTCGCTGGCAGGCTGCAACTCGTGCGGGGGTAAAGAAGGTTCCTGTAAATGTCATCGAAGCTGACGACGATAAGGTGATTGAGCTTGCTCTTATCGAGAACATCCAGCGTTCCGATTTGAACCCCATCGAGGAGGCTTACGGCTATAAGCGTCTGATGGAGCGTAAGCATATGACCCAGGCTGAGGTGGCTATGGCTGTTTCTAAGGGTCGTTCTACCATTGCTAACAGCCTTCGTCTGCTCGATCTCCCTCATGATGCTCAGCAATTGCTGTTCGAGGATCAGATTACCGCAGGTCATGCCAGGGCTATTCTCTCCGTCCCAACGGCTGAGGGTAAGCAGAGCCTGACAGAGAAGATCGTCGCCAACAAGCTCAGCGTACGAGAAGCTGAGAATATTGCCCGTCTTCTGGCTGGACGCAAGTCTGATTCTCCTGCTCCTACCAGGACTCCTGTTCCCAAGGAGTACAAAGTGGTCGCTAAGAGCCTCTCTAAGTCCCTGGGAATTCCCGTTAGGGTGAAAAGCTCTAAGGGTAAGAATAAAATCGAGATCGAATTCAAGGACCAGGCGGAGCTCGAGGAGATTTTCGAGAAGATTAGCGCCAACCAGGAGTAGGTGCTCGTCGTTCTCAGTGCGCCGGATACATTGTTTACCCGCTAAGACCTGCATATGCCCGGATATGAAGAGAGCCAGCAATAAGCTGGCTCTCTTTTATTGTGTTTGACTGAATGCTGGTCTGTGGTTAGACGCTTTGCCTCTTTTGATTGGGGTTGGGGCATTTGCCACTTTTGAATGGACGAGGCGTACCTACAGCTTTGTCTTAGTTTTTAGCTGTCCGCATGCTCCGTCGATATCGGAACCGCGGGAATTGCGAAGGGTTGCTTCGATGTGGGCCTGCTCCATCTTAGCGAGGATTTCTTTAACCCTCCGGGAGGGGGTTGGCTTATAGGGGCTTCCTTCTACCTCGTTAATGGGGAGGAAGTTCACGTGAACCAGAAGGCCTTGGCAGTAGCTGATCAGTGCCTTGATGGCCTCGTCGGTATCGGTAATGCCGGAAAGCAGGAGATATTCGAAGGAGAGGCGCCTGTTGTCGGCCTGGTTGTAGGCGCGGAGCTCTTTCTTCAGCTGGGGAAGCGTGGTTTTAGCGCAGACGGGCATGAGGTCGTTTCGCACGTCCTGCTGGGCGGAATGAAGGGATACCGCTAAGGTGAACTGCTCGGGCTCGTTGGCGAATCTGCGGATACCGGGAATGATTCCGCAGGTAGAGACCGTGATATGACGAGCGCCGATGCCAAGGCAATCGGGAGAGTTCATGATGCGAAGGGCGGCGAGGGTGTTCTCGTAGTTCAGGAAAGGCTCGCCCTGGCCCATAGCCACCGCATTGGTGACGCGCATGCCGAAATCGCGCTGGCAGGTGAGAACCTGCTGCACCATTTCGCCGGGAAGCAGGTTGCGACCGAAGCCTTCCTTACCCGTTGCGCAGAAAGCGCATTCCATAGGGCAACCAACTTGGGTTGAGAAGCAGACGGTGAGACGCTTGGGATGTCCTTCGTTATCGGTTTCGTGGCTGGGAATGCCAACGGTTTCGATGGTGTAGCCGTCGTGCAGCTTCAGGAGGTACTTGCGGGTGCCGTCCTTTGAGATTTGGCGGGTGACAACCTCGGGAATAGCGAAGGGCGCGGTGCGCTGCAGATCCTCTTTCAGCTGCTTTGGTAAATTGCTCATTTCGTCGAGGCTCGACGCGCCTTTCTGGTACACCCAGGATATAAGCTGCTTTGAGCGGAACTTTTTGTGGCCCATCTCTTCGATGAGCGTGGGGATCTCCTGCAAGGAGTATGCGTCAAAGGTATTCATGGGTGCATTATACCGACAGGGCGGCCCCAGGGAAAAGGGAGCACGGCCCTTTGCTATACTGTTCGAGATATTGCGTCAGAAACGCGCTGCACGTTGTGCGGCATCACGGTACTAAGAGGGTGAATCATGGCGATTAATCCACAGGAGATTAAGGTTGCACTGCTTTGCGGCGGCAAGAGCGGAGAGCGCGAGATTTCCCTGGCTTCGGGTAAGGGAGCTCAGGTTGCTCTTGAATCTGCGGGTTTTCCCGTTCAGGTGCTCGATTCTTCCCGCAAGGAGGATTTGGTAGCTCTTGTGGAAGGCGATTTCGATGTCGCTTTCATCTGCTTGCATGGTCGTTACGGCGAGGACGGAACGGTTCAGGGCTTCCTAGAGCTTCTGGGCATTCCCTACATCGGTTCCGGTGTGTGGTCGAGCGCAACGGCTATCGATAAGGCGAAGGCCAAGGTCTTTTATCAGCACAACGGCATTCCCACCCCTGTTGCCCAGGTTCTTCGTAAGGGCCAGAGCGTGACGGGCCAGGAATTGGTGACTAAGGTGGGCAATCACTGCGTGGTTAAGCCCGCAAACGAGGGAAGCGCCCTGGGCGTATTCATTGTGGAAGGCCCTGAAGCGGTGGAAGATGCCCTTGAGAAAGTCTTCGAGATTGATACTGAGGTCCTTGTAGAGACCTATGTGAAGGGCACTGAGTTCACGGTGTCGGTACTGGGCAACGACAATCCTGAGGCGATGCCAGTTATTCAGATCGTGCCCTCCCACGAGTTCTACGATTTCGAGAGCAAGTATGCGCCAGGCGGCTCTCAGCACCTGTGCCCAGCTCCGCTCTCCGAAGAGGACACTAAGCGTGCTCAGGAGCTTGCGGTGGCCGCTCATAAGGTTTTGGGCTGCCGTGGTGTCTCCCGTACGGACATGATTAAGGACGAGAAAGGCAATTTCTGGGTTCTCGAGACCAATACGGTGCCTGGCATGACCGAGACCTCACTTCTTCCGGATGCGGGTCGAGCAGCAGGCATGAGCTTCAGCCAGCTGTGCCAGAGGTTGGTTGAATTGGCTCTGGAACAATAGT
>JAQXVU010000086.1 GCA_029225085.1 Eggerthellales bacterium
CCCTTTCCTGGCAGACGCCTACGATAATTCTCTGGAAGGATTCCTCTTCCCTAAGACCTACGGCGTCACCTCTGAGACCACTGCGGATTCCCTGATTCGCATGATGCTCGATCAGTACCAGGCCGAGGTCACCGCCCTCGACTACTCCTACGCTAAGGACAAGGGCCTTAGCGAGTATGACGTGTTGGTGCTTGCTTCTATCATCGAGCGTGAGGCTACTGACGGAAACCGTGAGACGGTGTCCTCCGTCTTCTACAACCGCCTCGATGAGGGCATGCCCCTGCAGTCTGATGCTACGGTGGCTTATCTCATCGGCGATGACCCCACCCCCGATGATCTGAAGATCGACAGCCCCTACAACACCTATCTGAACCAGGGCCTCACCCCTGGCCCTATCTGCTGCCCTGGCTTGGCCAGCCTGCAGGCTGCTTGCAGCCCCGAGGAGACGGACTATCTGTACTTCTACTTCGCCACCGACGACAAGGGCGAGATGCAGTACTACTTTAGCAAGACCTATGAAGAGCATATGAGGGCCATCGAAGAGGGCTAGGTTCCCTGGGAGCTTCGGTAATCGTTTTTGATGGTTCGGCATCGCGACAGTACACGCGGTGCCGAACTTTTTAGGAGGTATGTGCATGTCTGTTTTGAAACCGGAGAAGTACTTTCGTCGCGTGTCGGACGTTGATATCAGCGCCGATCTGCTCGACAAGGGCATTCGGGCCGTCTTGCTAGACATCGACAACACCATCAGGTCCCGCGAGACCCATTTGGTGCCCGAGGATGTTGCCGCCTGGATGACCGAGGCCCAACAGCGGGGCCTGAAGCTGTGCTTGCTGTCGAACAACTGGCATGCCAATGCCTATGAGCTGGGGAAGGAGCTGGGCGTTCCCGTGGTGGCCAAGGCCTGCAAGCCGCTGCCCTTCGGCTACATTGCCGCCCTTGCCAAGCTGGGCGCCAAGGCTCGGGAGACGGTGTTGATAGGAGACATTCTGTTCACTGACGTGTTGGGCGCCAACTTGGCGGGTCTGCGGGGTTATCTGGTAGAGCCTCTGGCGACGAAGGACCTGAGCCACACGCTCGCATTGCGCGAGGTGCAGAAGGTCATTTTGGGCGACCTGCAGCCTCAGGGCGCTGCGGGTTCTCCTGCTGCTGAGGTGCCTGTGGAAGATGACGCGCCGGCAACCGATCTGCAGCCTGAGAACGAGGTCTCTCCTTCCGATTCCCAACTTCAGGACGAGGGCTCGTGTTCGAACCCCCGGGCTCAGGAAAGGGATCGCGCATGAGGATGCTGCTGTGCGGCGAGGAGGCTCTGGGCTTGAAAGGCGCCTACGAAGCTGCTCTTGCAGCGGCGGGGGTGCCGGGGGAGCTGCAGGTGGTTTCCTCGTGGGACGAGGTCTGCGATCAGCTGCAGGGTCAGGATGGCTTTGCCATGCTTTCCGGTGGGGCCAGCCTTGCCGCCTATGAGGAAATCGCGGCTCTTGGGGCCAGCTCTCGGCTTTCCGGCGGCGTCTCCCTGGCTCTTTCGGTGCAGGGGCGTCTTCTGGGATTGAACCTGTTCGGGGAGGCCGTGGCGGCGGCACTCGCGGAGACGGCTTCTGCAGAGATTCTTTCCGGAGCGCGGGTGGTGCTTGTGGGCACCGACTGTCGATCATGCAGCTGCGTATCCGCCCTTGCCATGGCGGGAGCTGACGACGTAATCATGGTGTCCGAGGACAAGGAGCGGGCAGCCCAGGTCATGACCAAGCTTCTCGAGGCCTATAGCCAGCTGGCCCAGTCCGTGGCGGGCATCCCCTCGGGAACCCCGGGACAGCGCAGTTTCGCTGAGGCCTACGCAAAGGCGACCTTCCGCTATGCGGGCCTGGGCTCTCTAGGTGCTCTTTCCGCTGAGGCGGTTGCCACGATCGACCTTCGGGGAGGAGGCTGCAGCATCGTGCTGGGCGGTTCCCAAGCGCCAGAGGTCGCTCTGTCGGAGCCTGACTCCTCTTCAGAGGCCTTCTTGTCGGCGACCGGTTCTGCCGCGGAGGCATCCGATGGCCCCCTGGCGGTACCCGACGCCACGCTTTCCGTCGCGGCCCATTTCGTGGCTCGCCAGGTGCAGAGCGCGTTGGGAATTGTGGGGGAGATGAGGGATTTGGGCCCTGATGACCTTGTGGGACCCGCCCGCGATGCCCTTATCGTCCGCCGTTAGGGGCGAGTTTTCGCTTGAAATATCGCTTTAGCCGCTAATAGTGGTAGTATGACCAATCATTATTTTTCGAAAGGGAGAATCGGGTTAGCTATGGAATTTGTAACCGCAGGCGAGAGCCACGGCCCTTGTCTTACCGCGATCGTGTCCGGCGTTCCTGCTGGGCTTTCCATCTCTGAGCGCCAGATTAACAGCGATCTTGCGCGTAGGCAGAGCGGCTATGGCCGCGGAGGTCGTCAGAATATCGAGACGGATACCGTGAACGTGCTGTCTGGCGTCCGCTTTGGCAAGACCCTTGGATCCCCTATCACCCTGCAGGTGGTGAACCGTGATTGGAAGAACTGGACGGAGCGCATGAGCGTCTTCGGCCCCGCTCCCGATGATCTGGTTCGCGAGGTCACCCCTCGTCCCGGTCATGCTGACCTGGTGGGCGTTCTGAAGCGCAACTCCGACGATTGCCGCGACATCCTCGAGCGCTCGAGCGCCCGTGAGACTGCTGCCCGTGTTGCAGCAGCAGGCATCGCCCGTGAGTTCCTGGCCGAGTTGGGCGTCGACGTGTTCTCCTACGTCACCCGCGTTGGCTCCGTGGCCATGCACGAGGATGACCCCATGGCTCAGGCTGCCACCTATCGTCAGCTCGACATCGAGACCTCTTCCATGCGTTGCCCCGATCCCGATGCCACCCTCGAGATGGAGGGCGAGGTTGACGACGCCAAGGAGGCAGGAGAGAGCCTGGGCGGTCAGTTCCGCGTCGTGGTCACCGGTCTCGTTCCTGGTCTGGGTGACTACTCGGCAGGCCCCCGTCGCCTTACCTCTAAGCTTGGCGCCGCCATGTTCGCCATTCCCGCCATTAAGGGTGTGGAATTCGGCCTTGGCTTCGAGGCTTCCCGCCGCGTGGGCTCCCAGGTACATGACCCCATCACCCTGGGCAAGGATGGCTACACCCGTTCCTCTAACAATGCCGGTGGTCTGGAAGGCGGCATGACCTCTGGTCAGCCCCTGATCATCACCGCCGCTATGAAGCCTATCCCCACCCTTACTAAGCCCCTGAACACCATCAACATCGATACTCTGAAGCCGGAGCTGGCAAGCAAGGAGCGCTCCGACACCTGTGCTGTTCCCGCAGCGGCGGTTGTCGCCGAGTCCGAGGTTGCCTTCGTCCTGGCCAATGCCTATATGGAGATGTTCGGCAGCAGCAACATGACCGACATCAAAGCCGCAATGGACGCATACAAGCAGCGTCTTAAGACCATGTCACGGTAGGAGAAAGCGAGATTATGTCAGAACAGCGCGACAGCCTTCTTAAAGCCATCGTCGAGGAGACTGGCGACCGTATCTTTATCCAGCCCGATAAGAACGATATGGTCCTGTACCGCCTTAAGGCCCCCGTCTTCTTTATTGGCTTTATGGGCGCTGGCAAGACCACGATTTCTCGACGTCTTGCCCGCGTATGTCGCCTGGCCTGCATCGATCTCGACGGCTATATCGAGCGTCGCGAGGGAATGACCTGCTCGCAGATCTTCGCCGATTGCGGTGAGCCTCGCTTCAGGGAGATCGAGACCGACGTTCTGCGGGAGTTCGCCTACGAGGGCGATCCTATGATCGTGTCCTGTGGCGGCGGTGTCATTAAGACCAAGGAGAGCCGTGAGATCCTGAAGGATGCCGGCTTTGTGGTGTACCTGCAGGTAGATGCCGATGAGGCAAAGGAGCGGATCGGTGATACCTCCTCTCGCCCCCTCTTCCAGAACATCATGAACGCCCGTCGCACCAACGAGGAGCGCAAGCCCCTGTATCTGGAATGCGCCGATGCCTGGATCGCCACTAACGGCAAGTCCGTCTGGCAGATCACCAACGAGGTGCAGGATACCCTCATTAAGGCAGGTGTGCTGTGCCCTGTAACCGAGTAAGGGTTGCGGTTCCTGGCTCCGCTGCCTATGACGTGGTCATAGGGAAGGGGCTCATCTCCCAGCTGTCCCTTTTGTTGCAGCAGGCGGTGCCCGAGGCTTCGTCCTTCATCGTCATTACTGACTCCCAGGTTGCTCCTTTGTATCTGAACCAGGTGAAGGAGCAGGCTGGGGCTTTGGGACGTCCTGTGTCCGATATCGTGGTGCCCTCCGGCGAGGATGCTAAGTCTCTGGAATGTGTCTGCGAGGTATGGCGCGCTCTCGGTGATATGGGCGTGACTCGCGATGCCTGCGTTGTCGCCCTCGGCGGTGGCGTTGTGGGAGACCTGGCAGGATTCGTGGCCGCTACCTACATGCGCGGCATCAGCTTCGTACAGGTGCCTACCACGCTGCTTTCTATGGTCGATTCCTCGGTGGGAGGCAAGACCGCGGTGAATCTTCCCGCCGGCAAGAACCTGGTAGGCTCCTTCAAGCAGCCTGCGCTGGTGCTGGCTGACACTGCGACTCTTTCCACCTTGCCTGAGCGAGAGTGGCGCTGTGGCTTGGCCGAAGCTGCCAAGTCCTCGGTGATCTGCTCCGATGATTTCTTCTTCTGGATGTCTGCCTCTGCTGCGGCCCTCATGGCTCGTGAGCCCGAGGTCGTTGCCGAGATGATTGGGCGCTGCGTCTCCTTCAAGGCTGGCGTGGTGGTTGCCGACGAGTGCGAGGTCTCCGGTGTCAGGGAGTGCCTGAACTATGGCCACACCTTCGGTCATGCGGTAGAGGCCTTGGCGGGCTATGGGCATTACTCCCATGGCCATGCCGTAGCCGAAGGCATGCGTTTTGCCGCTCGTCTCAGCGCTGCGCTTACGGGAGCCTCCGTCGATTTCGTTCGCGCACAGGACGAGCTTCTCGATGCTCTGGGCCTTTCGGTGCTCAGCGACTTTTGCCCTGAAGCTGACGAGGTGCTTGCCGCGATGCATAGGGATAAGAAGGCCCGCGGTGGCAAGGTCCGTTTTGTTTTGTCATCAGATGTGGGAGAATGGGAAAGCGTCGTCGTGTCTGACGATGTGCTGCGAGAGCACGTTCGGGCTCGCTCTGCGAGTCTTCGCTAGCTTCGCAGCGGAAAGGTCGGTAGTCGGTTTGGCGATGTGCATCGCCTGAGTCTTCCCGGGTTGGGCTCTTCGGGGCTTCGTGAGACCTTGGGGAGGCAGATGGGGTAGGGGACCCCGTTTCCGACGAAGCGCAAGGCGGGTATTCCATGAGTGAACAGACAATGCAGCAGCTCGAGGAACTGAGGCAGGTAGAGGATATCAAGGAGCTCCAGGAGGGGGCTCGTCGACTCTTTAAGCGCTATCAGGCTGCCATGAGCGAGGTGCAGGTTCGTCTGCAGATCCTCAACGACGACCTTGAGTTCCGTCTGAACCGCAATCCCATCCACCACTTCGAGTCCCGTCTAAAGAAGCCGGCCAGCGCCTTCGAGAAGCTGCAGCGCTATGGCCTTCCACTGACTCTGGAGTCCCTCGAGCAGAACCTCTACGACATCGCCGGCATTCGCGTTATCTGCTCCTACACCGATGACGTATATAAGATCGTGAACATGATCAGCCTTCAGGATGATATGGAAATCATCAAGGTGAAGGACTACATCTCTCACCCTAAGCCCAACGGCTATCGCAGCCTGCACATCGTGGTGAAGGTCCCCGTGTACTTCATGGATGTGAAGGAGTACGTACCGGTAGAGATTCAGTTCCGCACCATCGCTATGGATCTCTGGGCATCTTTAGAGCACTCCCTGAAGTACAAGCAGGCCAAGCAGCTCACCGGCATCGATATGGTAGACGAGCTGAAGAACTGCTCCGACATCATCGAGGACGTCGAGAACCGCATGCAGATCCTCATGCGCGCCATCGAGACCAACAACGGTGGGGAAGAAGACGCCGCTTGGCTTCGTGCCCATCTCGAGGAGATCAAGGAAGACGTGGCCCGTCGCCAGCAGGAGAACCAGTAGCGAAGCTTCACCCATTTGGCCGGCGTGATTTGGCCTACTGCCGTGCTCTTGGCCGCGCAATGCGGTTGACTGCCCGGCCCGCACGCCGTGCGCTGCGAAAACCTCTTAAGCTTTCGCTATAGGTTTTTCGAGATTCTATGAATCTTTTCAATTCCAAACAAAATTATTGCGAAGAAAACTCCCGGTACCTATAATTCCAACTTGCGTCTGTATGTGTACGTGTACGCGCACGATGGATACACCCGGACGCGTGGACGCTTTCGGAATCGAAAGCAGACCGTTCTCCCAGACGGCTGCTAAGCGGTGATCGGAGGCGCCACAGGAAGGTGAATGCCTCAATGGGGAGGCACTCAAAAGAAAGGTTTGAAATGGGAGTAAAGCAGTACAAGCCAACTTCCCCTGGACGTCGTTTCCAGATGGTTTCGGACTTCTCCGAGATCACTACGACCAAGCCAGAGAAGTCTCTGTTGGAGCCATTGCCTAAGAAGGCTGGCCGCAACAACTACGGTCGCATCACCACTCGTCATCAGGGTGGCGGTAACAAGCGTCGTTACCGTAAGATCGACTTCAAGCGTAACAAGGATGGCGTACCAGCAAAGGTTGCCACCATTGAATACGATCCTAACCGCAGCGCACGCATCGCTCTTCTGCACTATGTAGACGGCGAGAAGCGCTACATCCTTCACCCTCGTGGTCTGAAGGTTGGCGACATCGTTGAGTCCGGCGTTCAGGCTGACATCAAGCCCGGCAACGCTATGCCACTGTCCGCCATCCCTGTTGGTACCCTGATTCACGCAGTCGAGCTGCAGCCTGGCAAGGGCGCTGCTCTGGCTCGTTCCGCAGGCACCAGCATCCAGCTGATGGGCAAGGAGGGCAAGTACGCTATCCTGCGTATGCCTTCTTCCGAGATGCGCCGCGTTCTCATCACCTGCCGCGCAACCATCGGCGAGGTCGGCAACGCTGAGCACTCCAACATCAAGCTCGGCAAGGCAGGCCGCAAGCGCTGGATGGGCGTTCGTCCTACCGTCCGTGGTACTGTTATGAACCCTGTCGATCACCCACATGGTGGTGGTGAGGGCAAGAACAAGTCCGCAGGTCGTCACCCAGTTTCCCCATGGGGTCAGCCAGCTAAGGGTCACCGTACGCGTAATCCTAAGAAGGCTTCCAGCCGCCTGATCATCCGTCGTCGTAAGAAGTAAGCGTTAAGGAGATAACGTGAGCAGAAGTTTGAAAAAGGGTCCATTCGTAGAGCCACGCTTGCTTTCTCGCATCGAGGCCATGAATGCGGCCGGTGAAAAGGACGTCATCAAGACTTGGTCTCGTTCTAGCACCATCTTCCCTGAGATGGTTGGTCACACCATCGGTGTTCATGACGGCCGTAAGCACGTCCCCGTGTACATCACTGAGTCCATGGTAGGTCACAAGCTGGGCGAGTTCGCCTCTACCCGTACCTTCCGTTCTCACACCGAGCGTGGTAAGAAGTAAGGAGGCCTAGACAATGGAAGCAAAAGCAGTAACTCGCTACGTACACGTATCCCCTATTAAGGCTCGTTCCGTCCTGGATACCATCCGCGGCAAGAACGTTGTAGCAGCTCAGGAGATCCTGCTCTACACCGACCGCGCTGTAGCTGAAATCATCTACAAGACCCTGAACTCCGCTGTTGCTAACTTGCAGCAGAAGGAGAACGTAAAGGTCGAGAACCTCGTTGTTAAGGCTTGCTATGCCGACGAGGGTCCTGTGTGGAAGCGCATTCGTCCCCGTGCAAAGGGCTCTGCATCCCGCATCCGTAAGCGCACCAGCCACATCACCGTAATCGTATCTACCCGAGAGGAGGCATAGTATGGGTCAGAAAGTATCTCCTACCGGCTTCCGTCTTGGTGTAACCGAGGACTGGCGCAGCCGCTGGTATGCAGACAAGAACTATGCGGAGACCCTGCAGAATGACATCGCCATCCGCGAGTTCCTGAAGAAGCAGCTTGCCCACGCAGCAGTTTCCAAGATCGAGATCGAGCGCGCTGGCGACAAGATCAAGGTCATCATCACCACCGCCCGTCCTGGCATCGTCATCGGCAAGAAGGGCGCAGAGATCGATAACCTCCGCAAGAAGCTGTCCACCGTTGCTAACGGCAAGGTTTCCATCGAGGTAGTCGAGGTTAAGCGTCCTGAGCTCGACGCTAACCTGATCGCTCAGTCCATCGCTGAGCAGCTGGAGGGCCGCGTTGCCTTCCGTCGCGCCATGCGCAAGGCAGTTCAGTCTGCTCGCAAGTCCGGCGCTAAGGGCATCCGTATTCAGTGCGCTGGCCGTCTGGGTGGCGCTGAGATGTCCCGTCGCGAGTGGTACGGTGAGGGCCGCGTTCCTCGTCACACCCTCCGCGCAAAGATTGACTACGGCTTCGCTACTGCAGCAACCACCATGGGTTCCATCGGTATCCAGGTTTGGGTTTACTACGGTGAGGTTCTGCCAGGCCAGAAGGCTCCCCAGCCTGCTCTCGAGGGCAGCTCCCGTCCTGCACGTCGCCGCAACGACCGCAAGAACGATAGGGGGGACAAGTAAATGCTAGTACCTAAGCGCGTTAAGCACCGTAAGGTGCAGCGTGGCTCTATGAAGGGCAACGCTAAGGGTGGCACCAAGCTGTCTCATGGCGATTACGGCATCCAGGCTCTCGATCGCGCATGGATCACCAACCGCCAGATTGAGGCTTGCCGTATTGCTATCACCCGTCACATGAAGCGTGGTGGTAACGTTTGGATCACCATCTTCCCTGACAAGCCCATCACCAAGAAGCCCGCTGAGACTCGAATGGGTAAGGGTAAGGGCGCTCCTGAGGCATGGGTAGCCGTGGTTAAGCCTGGCCGAATCATGTTCGAGATCGCCGGCGTCGACGACGCTACCGCTCGTGAGGCACTCCGCCTCGGCATCAACAAGCTGCCAATCAAGTGCAAGATCGTTACGAAGGAAACGGAAGGGCAGGAGTAATGAAGTACGCTGAGATCCGCGAGCTTTCTTCTGACGATTTGCAGGCAAAGCTCAAAGAGGCCCGCGCAGAGCTCTTTAATCTGCGTTTCCAGATGGCAACGAGCCAGTTGGACAACACCGCTCGTGTCAAGCTGGTGAAGAAGGACATCGCACGTATCCAGACTGAGATCCGTGCCCGTGAGATCAACGCTGTCAAGGCGAACTAAAGGAAGGTGAACTATGAGCGAAGTACGCAACTCCCGTAAGGTTCGTCAGGGCATCGTCGTCAGCGACGCAAACGATAAGACCATCGTTGTGCAGATCCGCGAGCGCAAGCCACATCCTGTCTATGGCAAGATGATGACCACCACCAAGAAGTTCCATGCTCATGATGAGAACAACGAGGCTGGTGTAGGCGACACCGTTCAGATTATGGAGACTCGTCCTCTGTCCAAGAAGAAGAACTGGCGTCTCCTGAAGATTGTTGAGAAGGCGAAATAGTCTTATTGACTATCTTCGGTTATCGAAAGGGATAAGCAAATGATTCAGATGCAGACCATGCTTGCTGTTGCCGATAACTCCGGCGCACGCAAGGTGCAGTGCATCAAGGTTCTGGGCGGTTCTAAGCGCCGCTATGCAGGCCTTGGTGACGTGATCATCTGCAGCGTCAAGGAAGCTAGCCCCAATGGCGCTGTAAAGAAGGGCGACGTCGTCCGCTGCGTTGTTGTTCGCGTGAAGAAGGAAGTTCGTCGCGCTGACGGCAGCTACATCAAGTTCGATCAGAATGCTGCCGTGCTCATTGACAACAATGGCGCACCTCGCGGCACTCGTATCTTTGGCCCAGTAGCTCGCGAGCTTCGTGACAAGAAGTACATGAAGATCGTTTCTCTGGCCCCTGAGACGCTGTAGGAAGAGGCTGAACAATGGCAAAAATGAACATCAAGAAGGGCGACAAGGTCCTCGTCTTGGCCGGCAAGGACAAGGGTGCTCAGGGTGAGGTCATCCGCGCTCTGCCTGCTAAGGGCCGCGTCGTTGTCGAGAAGGTCAACATGGTGACCAAGGCCGTTCGCCCATCTGCTGCTAACCAGGAGGGCGGTCTGGTTCACGTCGAGGCTCCTATCGACGTTTCCAACGTTGCTCTTATCTGCCCCTCCTGCGGTAAGGCTACCCGCGTTGCCCACAAGTTCGAGGGTGACAAGAAGGTTCGTTGCTGCAAGAAGTGCGGCGCAACCATCGCTTAGTAACTAACTAAGCTACGACTTAGTAATCATGACCCTCCCCGCAAGGGGAGGGACGCCGGGTCGGAAATCCGGCGTTCAAATCATCGGAAAGGTGTTTTCACATGGCTCCTCGTTTGAAGGAAAAGTACGTAAACGAAATCGCTCCCGCTCTGAAGGACGAGCTCGGTCTGGGCAACGTTAATCAGGTTCCCCGCCTCGAGAAGATCGTTGTCAACATGGGTGTTGGCGCTGCCGCTGGCGACGCAAAGCTCATGAACGGTGCTGTTGAGGATCTGCGCAAGATCACCGGTCAGCAGCCTCGCATCAACCGCGCTAAGAAGTCCATCGCTGCCTTCCACCTGCGTGAGGGTCAGGCAATCGGCGCTAAGGTTACCCTCCGCGGCGACCGTATGTGGGAGTTCCTGGACCGTCTGCTGTCCATCGCTCTGCCTCGTGTTCGCGACTTCCGCGGTATCAACCCTGATTCCTTCGACGGTCGCGGCAACTACTCCCTCGGTCTTCAGGAGCAGCTGATCTTCCCTGAGATCGAGTACGACCAGATCGATCGCACTCGCGGTATGGACATCACCTTTGTCACCACTGCTGAAAATGATGAGGCTGCTCGACTTCTTTTCAATAAGTTGGGCTTCCCCTTCAAGAATTAAGCTACAATACTAGACTGTTGTTTTAAGAACAGGAAAGAAGGACCTGCATGGCAAAGAAATCGATGATCGCCAAAGCAAAGCGTGAGCCGAAGTTCTCGACCCGCCAGCACAACCGTTGCCAGCGTTGTGGCCGTCCACGCGCCTACTATCGCAAGTTTGGTCTGTGCCGCGTTTGTCTCCGTGAACTGGCTAACAAAGGCGAACTGCCCGGCGTGACCAAGTCTTCTTGGTAAATCACCAACACTGATCATGTCGCGGTGGGCTATCGGTAAAGGCGCAATTGCTATGGGTGATTGCGAACCGACGCGATAGTTCATCATGAATTAAGGAGAAACATTAATGAGCATGACTGACCCAATTGCAGATATGCTTACGCGCGTGCGTAACGCTAACTCTGCAGGCAAGGACAACGTGTCCATGCCTTCCAGCAAGAAGCTTGTTGAGATTGCCCGCATCATGAAGGAAGAGGGCTATATCGCAGGCTACGAGGTTGAAGAGGCAGAGCCTCGCAACATCCTCGTGATCACCCTGAAGTACGGCGAGAAGAGGGCTCGCGTTATCCGCGGCATCAAGCGCATCTCCAAGCCTGGTCTGCGCATCTATGCTGGCAAGGACGATCTGCCCCGCGTACTTGGCGGCCTGGGCACCGCCATCATCTCTACTAGCCACGGCGTTATGACCGATCGCGATGCTCGCAAGAAGGGCATCGGCGGCGAGGTCATGGCTTATATTTGGTAGGAAGGAAGGTTAACGTATGTCTCGTATTGGTAAGCAGCCAGTAACCGTTCCTGCCGGTGTAGAGGTAGCTATCGACGGTACCACCGTTACTGTTAAGGGTCCTAAGGGCGAGCTCACCCGTGAGTTTGCTTCTATCATGACCATCAAGCAGGAGGGCGATCAGGTCATCGTTGAGCGTCCTGACGACTCTCGTGAGGCCAAGAGCCTCCACGGCCTGACCCGTACCCTTATTCACAACATGGTTGTCGGCGTCTCCGAGGGCTATTCCAAGAAGCTCGTTATGGTAGGCGTTGGTTATCGTGCCGCTCTCAAGGGCAAGGACCTCGAGATGCAGCTCGGCTATTCCCACCCTGTAGTAGTCACCCCTGTTGACGGCATCGAGTTTGAGGTTCCTTCTCAGACCGAGATCATCGTCAAGGGCATCAGCAAGGAAGTTGTCGGCCAGGTTGCCGCTGACATCCGCAGCTGGCGCAAGCCTGAGCCTTACAAGGGCAAGGGCATTCGCTACGAGGGCGAGTTCGTACGTCGCAAGCTTGGCAAGGCCGCTAAGAGCGACTAAGACGCAACCAGTTAGAATGCGAAGGGAATTGCAATGAATAAATTGAAAGCAAAGCAGGCAGGCTTGCGTCGTCGCCACACTCGTGTTCGTGGCAAGATCTCTGGTACGCAGCAGCGCCCACGTTTGTGCGTAACTCGCTCAAACTCCAACATCTATGTACAGCTCGTCGACGATGTAGCTGGTAAGACCCTGATCGGCGTTTCCACTCTTGGCCCTGACTTCAAGGCAACCGGTAAGAGCGGCGCTAACGTCGAGGGTGCAGCAGCCATCGGCGAGATCATCGGCAAGAAGGCTGTTGAAGCTGGAATTACTGAAGTTGTATTCGACCGCGGTGGCCACCTCTATCATGGTCGCATCCAGGCTCTCGCTGACGGTGCACGTGCTGCCGGTCTCAAGTTCTAAGAGAGGGTATGTACATGGCTCGTAAGCAGGAAAAGAACAACGAAGCCCCCGAGCTTCAGGAGCGCGTCGTTTACATCAACCGCGTTTCTAAGGTTGTAAAGGGCGGCCGTCGCTTCGGTCTCACCGCTCTCGTTGTTGTCGGCGACGGCAATGGTCGAGTAGGCGTTGGCATGGGCAAGTCCCAGGAGGTCCCTGTGGCTATCCGCAAGGGCGTCGAGGATGCTAAGAAGAACATGTTCACCGTGCCTCTGACCGATGAGAAGACCCTCCCACATGAGATCACTGGTGAGTTCGGTGCAGGTCGCGTTCTGATTATGCCCGCTGCTCCTGGTACCGGCGTTATCGCCGGCGGCGCAGCTCGTGCAGTTCTGGAGCTGGCTGGCGTCACCGATTGCTTCGCTAAGTCTCTTGGCACCGACAACGTGATGAACGTTGTTAAGGCTACCGCAGCTGGTCTTCAGCAGATGGAGTCTCCTGAGCAGGTTGCTGAGCGTCGTGGCATTTCCGTATCTCAGATTTATTGCGGTAAGGAGAACTAATAATGGCAGACGCAAAGAAGACTCTTCACGTAAAGCAGGTTCGCAGCTCCATCGGTTGCCCTGCTGACCAGGGCAAGACCCTGAAGGCTCTCGGTCTCGGCAAGATTGGCCGTACCGTAGACCAGGTGGACAACCCATCCGTTCGCGGCATGATCTTCAAGGTTAAGCACCTTGTCGAGGTTACCGAGGACTAATCACTTTTCAAAAGACTAAAGCTAGCTGGCAGCGAGTTGCGAGCACTGGGGGCGCAAGCCCCCAGTAGGCGATTAAGGAGTATTTCATGGAACTTAAGGATTTGAAACCAGCTGAGGGCTCTCGCCACTCTAAGAAGCGCGTTGGCCGCGGTGGCGGTTCTGGCCTGGGCAAGACCTCCGGTCGTGGTATGAACGGTCAGAAGTCCCGTGCTGGTGGCGGTAAGGGCAAGGGCTTCGAGGGTGGTCAGACCCCACTTGCTCGTCGTCTTCCAAAGCTCCCTGGCTTCAAGAACATCAACCATGTTGAGTATCTGCCAGTGAACGTTTCTCGTCTCGAGGAGAAGTTTGAGGCAGGCGAGGAGGTAACCAACGCCACCCTCGCTGCTAAGGGCATCATCAAGCACGAGTCCGATCTGGTTAAGGTTCTCGGCGATGGCGACATCACCAAGGCACTGACCGTTAAGGTTGATAAGATCTCTGCTTCTGCTAAGGCTAAGATTGAAGCAGCTGGAGGAAAGGTTGAAGAGCCTTGCTAAGCTCTCTCGTCAACGCATTCAAGATCCCAGAGCTGAGGAATAAGATTCTCTTCACTCTGGCGATCTTGGCCTTGTACCGTTTCGGTGCGTTCGTCCCCGTGCCTGGCATTCCATTCCACGCATTTGCTGATGCGATGCAGAATTCCGGCGGCGTAGCCATGACCATGCTCGACTTGTTCACTGGTGGCGCTCTGTCGAACTTCTCCGTATTCGCACTGGGCATCATGCCTTACATCACCGCATCCATTATCATGCAGCTGATGCAGGGCGTTATCCCCGCAGTGAACCAGTGGAACAGGGAAGGCGAAGCCGGCCAACGTAAGATCACCCAGGTCACTCGTTGGATTACCCTGGTTCTCGGCCTGATCAACGCTGTTGGTTACTTGTTCCTCTTCAAGTCCGCAGCTTACGGCGTTGTGTTCAGCACTGAGGTCCCCGAGATCCTCACTGACATCCTGGTGGTCTTCACCCTGGTGGCAGGTACCGCATTCATCATGTGGATGGGCGAGCTCATCACTCAGCACGGTATCGGCAATGGCATGTCCCTGATCATCTTCACCAGTATCGTCGCTCAGGTTCCTTCCGCTATCTTTAGCTCCCTGACCTCTAGCGCCGATTCTGCTTGGGGCATTGCCATTACGGTGATCATCATTGCGGTAATCATCGCTTGCATCCCTCTGATCGTCTTCATCGAGCGTGCTCAGCGTCGTATCCCCGTTTCCTATGCGAAGCGTGTTCAGGGTAGGCGTGTTATGGGCGGTCAGACCACCTATCTTCCTCTGAAGGTGAACGCTGCTGGCGTTATCGCAATCATCTTCGCAAGCTGCCTGATCTACTTCCCAGCTCAGCTAGCTGCTCTGTTTAACGTTGGTTGGTTGAATGTGGTTGCCAACGCTTTGTCCAGCGGCCCTGTGAACTGGATCCTCACTGCAATTCTCATCGTGTTCTTCTGCTACTTCTACACCAACATGGTGTTCAACCCAGAGGAGACCGCTGAGAACCTGCAGCAGAACGGCGGCTTCATCCCTGGTATCCGTCCTGGTGCCAACACGGTTGACTACATCCGCAGCTCCATTAAGCACATCACCCTTCCCGGTGGTCTGTACGTTGCAGCGGTTGCCGTTATTCCATCCATCCTGTTCTTCTTCAGCGGCAATCAGCTGATTCAGGCATTCGGCGGCACGTCCATTCTGATTATGATCGGCGTAGCCCTCGACACCATGTCTAAGGTTGAGTCTCAGCTGAAGATGTACAACTACGACGGCTTCTTCAAGTAAGATGCTTTCGTAGCGCGGTTTACCCGTATAAGAGCCCTCGTCGCCTTATTGGTCTGACGAGGGCTTTTTCACTTGTTACAATGGGAATACCCTATGGAAAGGACTACCTATGAACATCGTACTGTTGGGAGCTCCTGGTGCTGGCAAGGGCACCCAGGCCTCCATGCTCGTAGAGAAGTACGGAATGTGCCACATTTCTACCGGTGACATTCTCCGTGCAGCCGTAAAGAATCAGACTCCTCTGGGAGTGAAGGCCAAGGCATTCATGGATGCTGGCGATCTGGTTCCTGATGAGCTCATCATCGACCTCATGAAGGAGCGCATGCAGGAGCCCGACACCGAGAAGGGCGTTCTGCTCGATGGCTTCCCTCGCACCACCGCTCAGGCTGAGGCTCTCGATACCATGTTGGCTGGTCTGGAGCGTCCTCTCGATGCAGCTCTGCTCATCGATGTCGACTTCGATGTCATCATTAAGCGCCTCACCAGCCGTCGTATGTGCCGTGAGTGCGGCTACATTGGCACCGCTGCAGACGAGAAGTGCCCCAAGTGCGCAGGCGAGATGTACCAGCGTGACGACGACAACGAGGCAACCGTTCGCAACCGCCTCGATGTCTACGAGAAGAGCACCGCTCCTCTCATCGGCTACTACAAGGATGCCGACAAGCTGATCACCATCGATGGCGATCGCGATCCTCAGGTTGTTCTCGCTGACGTCGAGAAGGCTCTGAACCTGTAATTCGCCTGAGAATGCGAAGATGAAGGGCGAGGGAGGTTGTTCTCCCTCGCCCTTTTTCGTGTCACGCTACTGCCCCATTCGTTCATCGTTTCCCTATAAGGCCCTGAAGTACGTTTTGCTGCCGCGTAACTGGCTATAATGCAGGAATGCGCGAATTACTTCATGAAATAGTTTCAGATGCAGCGAAGCTGCTTTCCACGTATAAGCAGGCCATCTTGCATGTTGTCAGGCCTCTTCTGGTCTTTCTTCTCATCGCCCTCGCGGTAGAAGTGTTTGTCTTCAACTGCAACTACTTCGCCACTAAGTCCTACGACCCCATCGATCTCTCCTCCCAGCTTTCCGAGCAGCTCGAGCAGAACGAGGACGGGGATTATCTGCTGACGACCACTGACCACACCGTCACCTTCCATGATCTGAATTGCAGGGTGAACAACTTTAAGCTCACCTTTAACCCCGATCAGGAGGGGCAGGTTATCTCGGTGAACATCCATTTCACTGATGACGGCCACGGCACGTACTTCGACACTAATGAATACTCCGTTGGCGTACCTGATGCTCAGGTTGCCACCAATAACCAGGAAAGCCAGTACGTGAAGGTGAAAGCCGCTGGCTACGTGCAGGAGCTGCGCCTCGATTTCGCTGGTGATGACATCAGCTATCCCATAGCCCTTTCCTCGGTGCAGGTTAATGCTCCGTGCCCTTTCAGCTTCCAGCCAGTTCGCTTCATTCTTCTGGTGTTGGTGTTGGGTCTGCTCTGGTTCTTCCGCCCTCGTTCCCGCATTTACCGGGTGTTCATTCATGAGCGTCCGCGCCTCTGCAAAGTGGTCATTGGCTCCTTTGTCGCGGTCGAGCTGGTAATCATGTGCTGCTTCACCCTCTTCAACTCTGCGGCGGTGGGAATAGCTACCCCTTCCTACAATACGGGCTCATGGGATGGCAAGAACATCGTCAACACCTTCGAGGTGGGCGGCGACAACGCGCAGCAATATGCGGAGTTGGCGAAATCTTTCACCAGGGGAGAGCTGTATCTGGAAGAGCAGCCTCCTGAGTGGCTTACGGAAATGGACGACCCCTACGACACCGGTCTTCGCGATGAACTGGTGAAGGAGACGGGGGAGGGCTACCTCTGGGATGTGGCCTACTACGACAACCATTACTACGTGTATTTCGGTGTGGTGCCTGTCCTGGTGTTCTATTTGCCCTTCTATCTGCTGACGGGGGCCAACTTCCCCTCGGCTCTCGGTGTGCTCATAAGCTGCATGGCGTTTGTCGTAGGCCTCGTCATGCTCTTAGGGCGCTTCGCCCAATACCATTTCAAACGGGTGAGCTTGGGTCTGTTCCTGCTGCTGCAGGCGCCCATGGTGCTTTGCTCGGGAGTCCTGTACCTGTTGAAGTCGCCCACCTTCTATGCGGTGCCCATCATGTTGGGCTTGGCGCTGTCGGTGTGGGGCCTGTACTTCTGGATGCGCGGTCGTAGTTCGAAACGGCCGGAGCTCTTCTATTTGGCGGGATCGCTGTGCATGGGCCTCGTCTTGGGTTGTCGCCCTCAGCTCTGCGTCCTGTCTTTGGTGGCGTTCCCCCTGTTCTGGCGCATGTTCATCACGGAAGGTCATATTCGCACGAAGGCGGGGTTGCAACAGTTCTGCTGCCTTATCGCTCCGTATCTGGCGGTGTTCGTCTTCATTGGCTGGTACAACGCGGCTCGGTTCGGCTCGCCCCTGAACTTCGGCGCTAACTACAACCTCACCATGAACGACATGACCAAGCGCGGCTTCGATGTGGGCCGTCTGGCACCGGCGCTGTTCGCCTACTTCCTGCAGACGCCTGCAACCACCGGCGTGTTCCCGTATCTGCAGCCTGTCACCTTCGACACCACCTATATGGGTCAGACCATTCGCGAGGTGACCTATGGCGGTATCTTCGCATGCCTGCCTGTGCTGTGGCTGCTCATCTTCGCCAAGCGCGCCCTTGCCATGCGCAATGAATCTCGCAGCACGCGCACCGTCTCGGGCGTCGTGGGAGTGCTCGTGGCCTCAGGCTTCATCGTGGCCATCGCTGATGCGCAGATGGCGGGCATTCTGCAGCGCTACTACGCCGATTTCTCCTTCATGTTCCTGGCGGCGGTGGTGCTGGTGATCTTCGCCTTCAACGAGACGCTGTCTCAGGGAAGCGAGGTGTGGAAGATCGCCCTGCGGGTGCTCATCGTCTTGGTGGCTCTCAGCGTGCTGTACAGCGTGCTCACCTGCCTTGTTGCCGAAACCGGCTGGATCTCCGACTCCTATGCCTGGGCCTATCAGGGCCTGCTAGAGACCTTCCAGTTCTGGAAGTAGGGGATACATGGGGCGCTTGCCTTAATGAGTTGCCCCCTCCTTATTCTGACGGGATAGATTTTGGATCATACGCCCTGATTGGTCGAGATATCTGCTCCTTACGCCATGACCGATCGGCCTTTCTGGGCCTCATTGTCCCATAGTCGGAGGGTGAGCGGCGGTGCTGGGGGCCTGTTCGGTTCGACGAATTAGGACTCTGACCCGTTTACCGAACCTCGGAACCCGCTAAAAATGCAGATTCCTCTTTGGGTTTTGCCCGAAATCTCAAATGCTTATTATTGAATGGCTGCTAAAGCAAGGATTCAGCAATCGAGAGGAGAGGTATGTCTCAGCTGACAGAGATTCGCTGGCACGCACGTGCTGGTCAAGGTGCTGTGACTGCAGCAAAGTTGGTAGCCGACACCGCTTTGCTTGACGACGCCTACATTCAGGCAATGCCCGAGTACGGCCCAGAGCGCACTGGCGCCCCACTGAAGGCCTACACCCGTATTTCCCAGGAGCCTATCGAGGTTCACAACAATATCACCAACCCTGGTATCGTCATCATCATGGACGACACCCTGCTTGATGATATTGAGCCACTGGAGGGCATGCCCGCCGACGGCGTTGTCATCATGAACACCGAGATGTCCGCAGCTGAGGCTCGCAAGGTTCTTGGCGCTCCAGATTCCATGCGCGTTGCCGTTGTAGACGCAACCGGCATTGCCATGGCAACCATCAAGAAGGATATGCCTAACACCCCAATCGTTGGTGCTCTGTCTAAGGTCACCGGCGTTGTGCCTGTTGAGCGCGTTAAGGAGCGTCTGGTAATTACCTTCGGCAAGAAGTTCTCTCAGGAAATGATCGATGCGAACCTGGCTTCCGTCGATCGCGCATATGCGGAGGTGAGCGAATAATGGCAGAGAAGATCTACGCTGCTGATTTCGATCCAAAGCAGGAGAACAGCTGGAAGCCTCAGGATCTTCCCGCTGGCCTGGTTTGCCCAGCTGGTGGCAACTCTCGTGAGTACATCACCGGCTCTTGGCGTTCTATGCGCCCCATCTGGGACAAGGAGACCTGCAACAACTGCATGATGTGCTGGGTCTACTGCCCTGATTCCTCCATCATCGTCAAGGACGGCGAGATGATCGGCATCGACCTCGATCACTGCAAGGGCTGCGGCGTTTGCGTGTCCGAGTGCCGCTTCAACTGCCTCGAGATGATCACCGAGTCCGAAGCTAAGGAAAGGGAGGCTGAATAATGACTAGCCAGCACTTCTCCGCCAACGGCAACGGCATGATCGCCGACGCCATGCGTCAGGTCGATCCTGACGTAATGGCTGCTTATCCTATTACCCCTCAGACCACCATCGTCGAGGCTTACGCTAAGTTCGTAGCCGACGGTAAGGTTCACACCGAGTATGTTCCCGTAGAGTCCGAGCACTCCGCTTTGTCTGCCTGCATTGGCGCTTCCGCTGCTGGCGCTCGCGTTGCTACTGCAACCAGCTCCCAGGGTCTTGCCTACATGTGGGAGGAGCTGCCCATCGCAGCTGGTATGCGTTGCCCCATCGTTATGGCGAACGCAAACCGCGCAATCTCCGCTCCTATTAACATTCACGGTGACCACTCCGACTCCATGTCCGCTCGCGACACCGGTTGGCTCATGTTCTACGCCGAGACCGCTCAGGAGGCTTACGACAACACCATCATCGCCTTCAAGTGCGCTGAGGATGAGAACATCCTGCTGCCTGCCATGGTCTGCCTGGACGGCTTCGTAACCACTCACGCTATGGAGCGCTGCGTTCTCGAAGACGATTCCACCGTTAAGTACTACGTAGGCGAGTACGAGCCTCTGTATCCTCTGCTGGACACCGAGCACCCCGTATCTCACGGCATGTACGCCAACATCGGCGACATGTACATGCGTCATCACCTGACCACCCGCCGCGTTCTCGAGGGCGCTGCCCCAATCATCGAGAAGCACGGCAAGGAGTGGGAGAAGCTTACCGGTCGCCCCTTCGAGCTGGTTGACGCTTGGGGTTGCGAGGATGCTGACCACATCATCGTCGTGGTTGGCTCTGCCGCTGGTAACGCCCGTCACGCTGCTCGCATCCTTCGCGAGCAGGGTCGCAAGGTCGGCGTCGTTCGTCCTCGCGTTTATCGTCCTTTCCCTGCTCAGCAGGTTGTTGACGCATGCAAGGGCGCAAAGGCAGTTGCCGTTCTTAACCGTTCCGACGCTCCTGGTGCTCAGCATGGCCCAGTCTGCGAGGACGTTATGAGCGCCTTCTACACTGCTGGTCTGAACATCCCTGTGAACGACTACATCGTTGGTCTGGGCGGCGCAGACATCTCCCTTGATCTCATGGTTCAGGTGTACGACGAGCTCGAGCAGCGCGTTGCCGGCGAGTACACCACCGACATCGCCTACCTGGGCATCGAAGAGTAAAGAGGCAATCACATGGCTAACATCAAAGAACTTTCCTCTCGTCCCGAAAGCCTTGCTCCTGGTCATCGTCTCTGCGGCGGTTGCGGTGCTTCCATCGCTGTTCGCCAGGTGCTCATGGCTGCCGATCGCGACAAGTACGACGTAGTCGCTTCCAACGCTACTGGCTGTCTGGAAGTTTCCACCAGTATCTTCCCTTACACCGCTTGGGAGATCCCCTGGATTCACAACGCATTCGCTAATGCTGGTGCAACCTGCTCCGGCATCGAGGCTGCCTACAAGGGTCTGAAGCGTGCTGGTAAGATTCCTGCCGACAAGAAGATTAAGTTCGTTGCCTTCGGCGGCGACGGCGGCACCTACGATATCGGCCTGCAGTCCTTGTCCGGCGCTATGGAGCGCGGTCACGACATGGTGTATGTCTGCTACGACAACGGCGCATACATGAACACTGGTATTCAGCGTTCCTCCGCTACTCCTAAGGGCGCTTGGGCTACCACCTCTGAGGTTGGTAAGGTCGGCAAGGGCAAGCCTGAGGTTCGCAAGGACCTGACCTCTATCATGGCTGCCCACGGCATTAAGTACGTTGCTCAGTCTACCGTTGGTCACTGGCGCGACCTGACCATGAAGGCCGAGAAGGCTTTCAACGTTGACGGTCCTGCTTTCCTGAACGTTCTGGCTCCTTGCCCACGCGGTTGGCGTATCCCTTCCGATATGACCACCGAGATCTGCCGCATGGCAGTGAACTCCAAGTTCTGGCCTCTCTTCGAGGTTGAGGACGGCGTGTGGCACGTCACCCCAGTCCGCGAGAAGAACGCCATCTCCCTCGAGGAGTTCCTGAAGCCTCAGGGTCGCTTCAAGCACCTCTTCAAGCCTGGTGCTGAGGATCTGCTGCAGGAGATGAAGGACGACGTGGATGCTTACTGGGCATACCTCATGGGCCGCGTAGAGGGCTCTAAGAACCTGTAGGATTCCCCAAATTCGGAGCTCATAGCTCACTTGTTGCTGAATGACGAAGAGGTCGGATGCGAAAGCGTCCGGCCTCTTTTTTATGCGTGCGCAGATCCGGGGCTTAGCGGACAAAATGTGTGTCCGATTTCAGGCGTTGACCCAGGTCAGCGCCTGCTTTTTCGCCAAAAAGTCGATTGGAACGACTTTTCTGGACGGACAAAAATGTGTCCGCTAACCCCGGGTTGTGAAGTCGGCAAGCTGCTAGAAGGCACCCTTCAACCAGTACACCCACCAGGCGGGAATCTCTCGCCAGAGGGCGACAGACGTGCCGTTGTTGGTGATGTCGCCAATGGTGGGAACGGTGGCAACGTTACACCCTTCCTGCCAGAACAACATCTTTATGCGGGGGAGGTGGTAGAAGCTCGACGTAACCAGCAAGGTGTCGAAACCTTTTTGTTCTGCGATGCGCAAGGTGTTCTGCATGGTCTTTTCAGTGGAATCGCCCTTGCTGTCCCGGAGGATTGCGCTGGCGGGCACACCTTTGCTCTGAGCATATGCGCTCATGACCTGGGATTCGTCGACGCCGTTTGCTCCGATGCCGCCGCTGACGATGAGATAGGGGGCATATCCGTCCTTATAGAGCTCTACAGCGGTGTCCATGCGCTCGGCTAAGGCAACGGAAGGGGTGCCATCGTCGTGGGCCTCTGCTCCAAGGACGATGACCGCATCAGCCTGCTTGCGATAGTCGGTGGTGCCGAAGAAGCCGATCTGCAGCAAGGGGAAGATGAGGGCGACAACCAAAGCGAAGCACGTAATTCGCAGGAGATTCTTTTGCTCCGGGAAGGCTTTGATGGCATGAATGCGCTGGGCTATGGCAACGAGAGCGATGCAGATGATAAGGCTAAGAGGGACAGGAGATGCCTCATATAGGCCTCCTTGGCTCAGGAGCTGCCAATAGGTGATGGCATTGCAGAGCGCTATGAGGGCAAGAGCGGCCACCGAAATCTCAGTGAGCACTCTTCGGGGAAGGGATGCCCTGGGCTTTATGGCCCAGAGGATAAGCAGGAGTGCGGCGATAAGCTCGAGGTACCTGCCTAGGGGGATGAACCTGCCGCCTAGAGGGATTCCCAAAAACGTTGAGTCTATCCACCAGAGGTTCATGGTGACGGATGTGGGGTGCAGGAAATGGGAAAGGACGTTCAGAAGGCTGAATACGCCCAGGAACAGGCATACTCCGCGGAGCAAGGCATGGGGACGTTCTGCGTTACCCTTTGCTGACATGGCGCTCCCTTCACTAAGCGATTTTGGTTTTGTTTTTGCTTTTGGGACCGGCATTGGCTGAACGGCCGGATTCCTTAGTCTTGTTCTTATGGAAAGGCTCCCGAAGAATCTTCGGGAGCCACAGTGGCTGTTAGATATCGTAGCAGGAGGGGAGGAGGACGGTAATCGACTCGAAACCTTCTTCCTCGAGAAGACGAAGAATCTCGTCATTTTGTTCTTCGTTTTCAAGGATGTCGAAGAGGCAGATCATTTCCATGTAATCATCTCTTGATTCGTTGAACCAGGGAGGGCAATCTTTTCTCTCCGACTCCTCATAGAGGGCATTTTGATACTCGTGCCAGTTGCTGAGAGAAATCGGCTCGAGATCAAACGACTTTTGTAAAAGGTCGAGGATAGCGGCGCAGTCACTGGAAACCGTGTTTAGGGCATCGTCAGTGTCATCGAAGGTGGGATAAAGCCTGTACTTTTCATCTTTGTATACTATTGCGGTTTTATACGAAACGGGGGAGATTTCATTTGCGTCGTGGTTTTGGCTAAATGGTTCCGAAATGGCGACAATCTCGGCTTGCGGGTCTTCGTTTTCGCAGGCAGTAAGCGGTGTCGTCCAAACTAAAATGCAAGCAGCCATTAATAGGAGTGCGATAGTTCGATGTTGTCTTTTCGTCATAGTTGCAGACATTTCTGGTCACCCTGTGTTGCAAGGGACACTCGTGCATGATGGCGTAGCTTGTTGTTCATTACTTAATGGCTAGGGGCTTATCTGATCGAGAGTCTGAGGTCGTTGCGCTTATTTCTGAGGGCTTTACCGGTTCTCAGATCGCCGTGAAGATGCATTATTCTCTCGGGTCGGTAAATGCCATGCGTCTTGCTGGCTATCGAATTTTGGGGATTCATTTGAAGTCCGAACTCGATTCTCTTCTTAAAGAGAGTGTTGGCATTGAGAGATGAGGCGTTGCGTAAAGAGATTTGGGTTAGGTGCAGGTACGTTGCTTTGCGTAGCTTCAATTTTCTGTGTGTACTTGTATGTGTTTGGCCCGTCTATCGAACGTCCTTGCGATTATTCAGTTGAAGTCGATGAGGGAGTAAATGATTATGGTGACGCAGATGGGGATGGCGTTCCCGATGGCGCAGACATTTTGAATAGCGCATTGACGTATATCGCTGAGAGGCCGATGTATGAAAGTCGCTATTATTCAAAAGGCTATCCAGATGATGGGTTTGGGGTGTGTACGGACGTTGTCGCTTTTGGCTGCTTGGGGGCCGGCTTCGACCTTCGGGAGCTTGTTTCGGATGACATTAAGTGCGCACCTGAAGAATATTCGGTTTTTACCCCCGATAAGAATATCGATTTTCGCAGGGTGCGTGTGCTCGAGACGTTCTTTGAAAGGAACGCTTTATCGCTGTCGTGCGAATTGGAAGATGAGGGTCAATGGCAAGGCGGCGATATCGTTGTTT
This sequence comes from Eggerthellales bacterium, assembly GCA_029225085.1. Classification (GTDB taxonomy): domain Bacteria; phylum Actinomycetota; class Coriobacteriia; order Coriobacteriales; family Eggerthellaceae; genus JAQXVU01. Next base: position 24,338 of record JAQXVU010000086.1, read on the forward strand.
TTGAGAACCATATTGGGATTGTCTCCGACCGAAGGAACGCGCAGGGCATTCCGTATCTGATTCATCATGCGAGTAGGCTTCAGCTTGCATATGAGGAGGATGCTCTGGGTCGCTCTGGAACAATAGTGGGTCACTATCGAATGACGTAGCGGCATGCTTGGATTTTGGAAAGTGACTGAACGGAGCATTTTGATTTGAAGTGAAGTCTTTTTGTCCGCTAATCCTAACTTTATCTTCCTTTTTTTGAAAAAACGAGTGCCCCATTGCAAAGCCGCAATGGGGCACTCGTTTCGTTGACGCTACTAATATATATCGGATCGAAAAACGCTCGTTGAAACAGCGTCGATCGAAGTTTTGGTGGGCGCTTGCCTTTACTTTGCCAGAAGCATTTCGACAGTAGCCAGCTTGTTGCAGCAAACGAACACTTCCATAGCCTGCTGCAACTCGTGCAGAGGGGGCAGGGTAGGGGCGATGCGGATGTTGCGATCCTCGGGGTCCTTCTTGTAGGGATAAGTGGCACCAGCACCGGTCATGGTAACGCCGGCAGCCTTTGCCAGCTCTACCGTACGCTTTGCCGTGCCAGGAGCGCCCATGAAGGAGATGAAGTAGCCGCCGCGAGGCTCGGACCAGGAGCATTCGCCAACCTCGGACAGACCATCCTTCAGCGCGTTTTGCACCAGCTGGAACTTAGGACGCAGAATCTTGGCATGCTTCTGCATATGGGCAGCGATGCCGTCGGCATCCTTCAGGAACTTAACGTGACGCAGCTGGTTCAGCTTGTCGTGGCCGATGGTGCCGACCGACATGGCCGCCTTGGTCTCGGCGACGTTGGCGGGGCTCGCTGCGAAGCCAGAGAGACCGGCGCCAGGGAAGGTCACCTTGCTGGTAGAGGCGAACTTGAAGTAGCGGTCGGGGTTTCCTGCCGCCACGCAGGCCTCGCCGACGTCCTTCAGGGTGTCCTGCATGTCCTCTTCGGCATACAGGTAGTGCACGCAGTAGGCGTTGTCCCAAAAGATGCGGAAGTCTTCAGCGGCAGTCTTCATGCTTGCCAGACGCTCGACGGTCTCGTCGGAGTACACCTCACCGCCGGGGTTGGAATACTTGGGAACACACCAGATGCCCTTGATGGTGGGATCGTTTGCCACCAGTTCTTCCACCACGTTCATGTCAGGACCATCGGGGGTCATGGGAACGGTGATGAGCTCATAGCCGAAGTGCTCGGTGAGGCCGAAGTGGCGATCGTAGCCAGGGGAAGGGCACAGCCACTTCACCTGGGGGAGCTTGCCCCAGGGGGTGTGACCCAGGGTACCGAACATGTGACAGCGGGCGATGGTGTCGTGCATGATGGAGAGGCTGGAGTTGCCGAAAACGATGACGTTTGCGGGATCGTCGTCGAGCATGGTGGCCATGAGGGCCTTGGCCTCAGGCAGGCCATCGACTACGCCGTAGTTGCGGCAATCGGTGCCGTCGTCGGCCAGGCAGTCTTCCATCTCGGTGACAGCGGTAAGCATGGGCATGCTCAGGTCGAGCTGGTCTGCACCGGGCTTGCCACGGGCCATGTTCAGGCTGAGCTTCTGCTCCTGATACCCTGTATACTCTTTATCAAGGGTAGCTTTTAATTCAGCTAGTTGAGTATCGGACAGGTCTCTATACATCAGTGCTTCCTTTCGCTTGGCGAATCGGCATCGTTTAACCGTCTGTAAATAAGCATTTTATAAGGCTGGGTTATACTCACGAAACGTTTTATTACATACATTATAGGAGAGCGTGTTAATGGTAAGTAACGATTTCTGGGTATTGGTAGCAATGCTCCTGTATTTCGTGGTCGTGGTGACCATTGGCTTCATCTACGCCAAGAAGGCTAATTCAAGCGTGTCGAATTACTTCCTGGGCGGACGTGGCCTTGGTCCCTGGATCACCGCCTTGTCTGCCGAGGCATCCGACATGTCCGGCTGGCTGCTCATGGGTCTGCCTGGCGTGGCCTACTTCACCGGCGCATCTGACGCCATGTGGACGGCCATCGGTTTGGCGATTGGTACCTATCTGAATTGGAAGTTCGTGGCGAAGCGCCTTCGTCTGTATTCCGAGAAGGCAGGCAACGCCATTACGATTCCTGAGTTCTTCTCGAATCGCTTCCACGATAGCAAGCACATCCTTTCTACGGTGGCAGCCCTCATCATCCTGGTGTTCTTCAGCATCTACGTGGGCTCCTGCTTCGTGACCTGCGGCAAGCTGTTCAGCACCCTGTTCGGTCTCGACTACGCCACCATGATGATGCTCGGCGCCATCATCGTGTTCCTCTACACCTTCGTAGGCGGCTACCTGTCCGTTTGCGCAACCGACCTGATGCAGGGCACTCTGATGTTCTTCGCTCTGTTCATCGTCTTCGTTGGTTCCGTGACCTGGGCTGGCGGCGTCGACAACACCGTGGCCTTCCTGCAGAGCATCCCCGGCTTCCTGTCTGCAACCCAGACGGCAACGCCTGTCCTCGATGCCGACGGCTTACAGGTCGTGAAGGACGGTATGCCTGTGTTCGGCACTCCTGCCGAGTACGGCATCATCACCATCGTTTCCGGTCTTGCTTGGGGTCTTGGCTATTTCGGTATGCCTCAGGTGCTGGTACGCTTCATGTCTATCCGCGATGCTAACGAGGTAAAGCAGTCCCGAATCATCGCCATGGTCTGGGTTACCATCTCCCTGGCTTCCGCAATTCTCATCGGCCTCATCGGCCGTGCCTGCATTCCTGTGGAATTCCTCACGCAGGCTTCCGCGGAGAACATCTTCATCGTGCTGTCCGAGATGATCCTGCCACCCTTTGTCTGCGGCTTGGTGGTATCCGGCATCTTCGCGGCATCTATGAGCTCTTCCTCTTCCTACCTGCTCATTTCCGGCTCCGCTGTGGCCGAGAACATCTATCGCGGCATCTTCAAGCGCGATGCAACCGATCGTCAGGTGATGATCGTCGCTCGTATTACGCTGCTGGTGGTATTCATGTTCGGCATCCTCATCGCCATGGATGAGAATTCTTCCATCTTCGGCGTGGTGTCCTACGCTTGGGCTGGCTTCGGCGCTGCCTTTGGTCCCCTGATGCTCATCAGCCTGTATTGGAAGCGCTGCAACCTGCAGGGTGCTCTGGCTGGCATGATCACCGGTACCGCTACGGTGCTGATCTGGCATAACTTCATTAAGCCTCTGGGCGGCATCTTCGCCGTGTACGAGCTGCTCCCCGCCTTCATCCTGGCAGCTATTGCCATCTTCGTGGTCTCCCTGCTCACCGAGAAGCCTTCTGCCGAGATTGAGGACGAGTTCGATCACTTCATGGATGAGAGGCCTGTGAAGAAGTACGCCGTCGAGAAGTAATATGCGCTGAGCATACGTGCTGTTTCGCGTGAGTGGCACGTACGGCGACTCCACATAAACCTGCAGCCCCCGTCAGGTCTTCCTGGCGGGGGCTTTTGTGTGGAAAAGAAAGAGCCCTCCGAAGAGGGCTCTTGCAATGGTTCGTTGTGAACGTTTCTAGTAGCGCAGGGAGGCAGTGAAGCCGGACCAGGCCAGGGAGTCGGTGTTGCGCACCTTGGCACCGAAGGTGGGGGCGTGCCAGTAGGTGGTGCCACCAGCGCAGGCGGCGATTCCTACATGGCCGTAGCGCCAGAGAACGTCACCGGTGCGAGCGGCAGAGACGCTGTTGACGGATGCGGCACAGGCGTACTGAGACTCGCTCTGGTGGGGCAGATAGACGCCGCACTGAGCGTAGCTCCACTTCACGAGACCGGAGCAATCGAAGGCGTCAGGGCCCTCAGCGCCCCATACGTAGGGGCAGCCAGCGCGGGAAGCAGCGTAGGAGGCTGCGGCAGGGTAGCCACCGCCGGAACCGCCGGTAGATCCGTGGCTTCCGCCAGAAGAGCCACCGGAGGAGCTGTTACCGGATCCGCCGCCATTATTGGTGGATTGCTGCTGCTGTTGTTGCCTCTGAGCCTCCTCGGCGCGCTTGGCAGCTGCTGCTGCGGCTGCGGCGGCCTGCTCCTCCTCGAGAAGCTTCTTGGCTTCCTTGTCGAGGGCGGCAACGGTCTGCTCTGCTTCTGCGGCCTTAGCCTCGGCAGTGCGCTTAATCTCAGCAGCTTCAGCCTGCTTCTCAGCGGCGATCTTCTCCTGCTTAGAGAGTTCTGCCTTCTGCTCTTCAACCTCGGCTTTCAGATCCTTGGTCTCGGAAACAAGAGCGGCATCGCTTTCGTTCATGTCGTTAAGCAGGTCCCAATTGGTGGCGAACTCTTCGAAGGAGGTGGCGCCAAGAAGGAGGTCGAGGAAGCTCGATGCGCCGCCGTTGCGGTACATGCTGCGAGCACGGGTTCCGAGCTTGTCTTGAAGCTCGGCAATACGTGCCTGGGCCTCATCGATCTTCTTCTGGGCGGCGTCTACGGCCTTAGATGCCTTCTCGTGGGCATCGACAGCGGAATAATACTTATCGGTAGCCTCTTCGAGGTCGGCCTGAAGATTAACGAGAGTCTCGCGGGCTGCATCTGCCTCGGCCTGCACCTCTGCAGAGGACTTGGCCATGGCCAGCTGCGGAGTGGCGACGGAGACGATGCCGAATGCTGCTGCGCCGCCGAGGAAGGATCGCCTGCTTATGCTATGAGTACGCTCTTCCATGAATACCTCCTTGGTTGAGCATGTAGTGTGACTATGCAATCGAACCTATACTATCAGAAGACCAGGGGAATCGCCTGGTTGCTTCACAGTATAAACGCATGAATAGGGCAGGGTTGCCGATCCCTGTAGGAAATCTGGGATAGAGGCTGATCGCCGCTAGGGTGTGCGGAGCCCGGCGGAGCGTTGCTTGTTTCTGGAATTATAGGCCCAGAGGGCAGTCGTCGCAGGGGTTTGGGCGGGTCAGATGCCTAACGACAGAAATTAATTGGAAGAAATGCGAAATTGGGGGTAGCTTTCCTGGAAAGTAACGCTAGAATAGTCACGCGCTTAATTTTGAGGCTGCGCATTTCGGAGGGATCCGGATGGATGAATCCACAAGGTTTTCGAAGAAAATGCGATGGATACGCCCGGGAGCGTGTCAAGGGTTGACACGATAAAACGCGGCGGGTATTATTCACTTGCTTTCGCGTTCGAAAGAGCGAGAAAGCAGGCAGCTTGAAAAATACACAAGGTTAAGTGCACTGAGAATTGGGAGTGTACCAGAGCGGTCAAATGGGACGGACTGTAAATCCGTTGGCTACGCCTTCCTAGGTTCGAATCCTAGCACTCCCACCACCTGCCCGTGTAGCTCAGATGGTAGAGCACTTCGTTGGTAACGAAGAGGTCACCGGTTCAAATCCGGTCGCGGGCTCCATTTTTCAAATGGCTCAGTTAGATCTTATGGTTTAATTGAGTTCACATATCTTGGCGGTGTAGCTCAGTTGGTTAGAGCACACGGTTCATACCCGTGGCGTCACTGGTTCGAATCCAGTCACCGCTACCATGCATGAAAAGCCACCTAGTTCCTAGAGCTAGGTGGCTGTATCATAACTACTGCAAGAAATCATCGTTCGCATCCGCGAACACTCTCTAAGGAGGATTGAAATGGCTAAGGAGAAGTTCGAGCGCACCAAGCCTCATGTGAACATCGGTACCATCGGCCACGTAGACCACGGTAAGACTACTACTACCGCAGCTATCACCAAGGTTCTCTCTGAGACCGAGGGCTGCCACGCAGACTTCACCGCCTTCGAGGACATCGATAAGGCTCCTGAGGAGCGCGAGCGCGGCATTACCATTTCCATTGCTCACGTTGAGTATGAGACTTGGGAGCGTCACTACGCACACGTTGACTGCCCAGGCCACGCTGACTACGTAAAGAACATGATCACCGGTGCTGCACAGATGGACGGTGCTATTCTGGTTATCGCTGCTACCGACGGCCCAATGGCTCAGACTCGTGAGCACATCCTGCTCGCTCGTCAGGTAGGCGTTCCTTACATCGTTGTATTCCTGAACAAGTGCGACATGGTTGACGACGAGGAGCTCATTGAGCTCGTTGAGATGGAGACTCGTGAGCTCCTGAACGAGTATGAGTTCCCCGGAGACGATCTGCCTGTTATCAAGGGTTCCGCTCTCGGCGCTCTGAATGGCGAGGAGAAGTGGGTTGAGTCCATCCGCGAGCTCATGCACGCTGTTGACGAGTACATCCCAACCCCAGCTCGTGACGTTGACAAGCCTTTCCTGATGGCTGTTGAGGACGTTATGACCATTACCGGTCGTGGCACCGTTGCTACCGGCCGTGTTGAGCGTGGCGTTCTGCACCTCAACGATCCTCTGCAGGTTGTTGGTGTCCGTGAGACTCCTAACACCGTTTGCACCGGCATCGAGATGTTCCGCAAGCTCCTCGACGAGGCTCAGGCTGGCGATAACGTAGGCGTTCTGCTCCGCGGCATCAAGCGCGAGGAGATCGTTCGTGGCCAGGTTCTCTGCAAGCCAGGTTCCGTAACTCCTCACACTGAGTTCGAGGGCCAGGTTTACATCCTGACCAAGGAGGAGGGTGGCCGTCACACCCCATTCTTCGATGGCTATCGTCCTCAGTTCTACTTCCGCACCACCGACGTTACCGGCATCGCTCACCTGCCCGAGGGCACTGAGATGGTTATGCCTGGCGACAACGTGACCATCAAGGGCGAGCTGATCCACCCCATCGCTATGGAGGAGGGCCTGAAGTTCGCTATCCGTGAGGGTGGCCGTACCGTTGGTTCCGGCCGTGTAACCAAGATCATCAAGTAAATTACTTGAATCTTCGGTAGATTTCTCAGCGGGACGTGCTACAATGCACGTCCCGCTATGTGAAAACGCTTAACCGGGTGTAGTTCAAGCACGAGATAAACTTAAAGGAGTATTCATGCGTACATTGGTCACTCTGGCCTGCACTGAGTGCAAGCGCCGCAATTACACGACCAAAAAGAACAAGCAGAATAACCCCGATCGTATCGAGTTCAAGAAGTATTGTCGCTGGTGTGGTCATCACACCCTGCACAAGGAAACTCGCTAGTAGTCGATAAGGTCACAGGCCAGTAGTTCAATTGGTAGAGCAGCGGTCTCCAAAACCGCAAGTTGTGGGTTCGAGTCCTACCTGGCCTGCCAGCTTGTTTCAGGTAAGCAGCTAGTATTAGCTGCTTGTTTTGGTGTAATGAGCATCTTTACGATGCATGTTAAAGAGGATATGTAATGGCGAAGAAGTCTAAAACCCAACGCGCTAAGGCATCTGCTCGTCGTCAAGCTAGGGCTGAAGAAGCACGTCAGGCTGAGGCACGTGAGGTTGAGGTAGTAGAGGAGGAGGCTGCCGAATCCGGCAAGCTTGGTTCTCTGCTCAGCAAAACGCCTTTCAAATCCAAGAAGAATACCGAATCCGATGAGGATCGTCGCGCTCGTGAGCTTCATGAGAAGCAGGTAGCCGAGCGTGAGGCTAAGGAGAAGGAAAAGGAGAAGAAGGAGAAGAAAAAGAATCGCTTCCGCTTCTTCAAGGAGTGCGCTTCTGAGATGAAGCGCGTTACCTGGCCAAGCCGCACTGACGTGTTCCGCTGGAGCGGCGTTGTGGTTGTAGCCCTGATCTTCTTCGGCGCCTTTGTACTTGTTCTCGACAACCTCGTTGTCACTCCATTGCTCTATTTGATTTCCGGTCTGGGATAAGGGGGATAGCACGTGGCTAAAAAATGGTACGTTCTGCACACCTATTCCGGCTATGAGAACAAAGTAAAGAGCAACATCGAGCTTCGAGTAGAGACCATGGGTCTCGAGAACAATGTATTCGCCATCGAGATTCCTACCGAGGTTGTCACCGAGATTAAGGATGGCGGCCGTCGCGTTGATTCTGAGAAGAAGGTACTTCCTGGATATGTCCTGATTCGTATGGAACTAGATGATCGCAGCTGGTCTATTATTCGCAATACGCCAGGTGTCACTGGTTTCGTGGGCAGCGAGAGCAAGCCCGAGCCCCTCACTCGCGAAGAGTACAACAAGATCATGAAGCGTACTAATCGCGAGGCTCCTAAGAAGACTTCCACGAGTCTTGAGGTTGGCCAGAGCGTTAAGGTCGTTTCTGGTCCTCTGGCAGACTTCGATGGCGTTGTTTCTGAGGTTGCTCCTGAGGCTGGCAAGATTAAGGTTCTCGTTTCCATTTTCGGACGTGAGACCTCCGTTGAGCTCTCCTTCGATCAGGTGGCGAAGATTTAAATTCGAATACACTAATAGCTCGCATGCCCAGTGGACGGGGCTTCTCATGCGGGCTGTTTGTTGATATTGGAAAACACATTTACCTATGGTGAAAGGAGCCATTTACCATGGCTGAAAAGAAAGTTACCGGCTTTATCAAGCTGCAGATTCCAGCCGGCGCTGCGAACCCTGCACCTCCTGTAGGTCCTGCACTGGGTTCCCACGGCGTAAACATCATGCAGTTCTGCCAGGCATTCAATGCTGAGACTCAGGATAAGTCTGGCACCATCATCCCTGTTGAGATCACCGTTTACGAGGACAAGTCCTTCAGCTTCATCTGCAAGACTCCTCCTGCTGCTGTTCTCATCAAGGAGAAGCTGGGCATTCAGAGCGGTTCCGGCATCCCTCAGCTGAAGAAGGTTGGTACTCTGACCGACGCTCAGCTCACTGAGATCGCCGAGATCAAGCTCCCAGATCTGAACGCTAACGATATCGATGCCGCTAAGGAGATCATTGCCGGCACCGCTCGTTCCATGGGCGTTGAGATCGAGGGTCGCGCTCCTAAGAAGAAGTACGAGGTTACCCGTAAGCTCGCTGCTCTTCTGGACGCTTCCAAGTAATTGTCTTTTTGCCCGTAAGGGCTTTGTTAGTGGCAGAGTTCAACTCGCTATGACCACGAAAGGAATGAAATGAAGAAACTCACTAAGAATCAGAAGTCTGTTGCAGAGAAGTTCGACAAGAACACTCTGTATGCTCCATACGAGGCTCTGAACCTGGTTAAGGAAGTTTCCACTGTTAAGTTTGACGAGACCGTTGAGGTTCACTTCCGTTTGGGCATCGACACCCGTCAGGCAGATCAGCAGCTCCGCGGCATGATCAGCTTGCCAAATGGCTCCGGCAAGACCGTTCGCGTCGCTGTATTCGCCGAGGGCGAGGCTGCAGCAGCCGCTGAAGAGGCTGGCGCAGACATCGTAGGCTCCGACGATCTGGTTGCTGACATCCAGGCTGGCAACATCAACTTCGATGCTGCTGTTGCTACCCCTTCCATGATGGCTAAGGTTGGCCGTCTTGGTAAGATCCTTGGTCCTCGTGGCCTTATGCCTAACCCCAAGCTGGGCACCGTTACCAACGATGTTGCTAAGGCAATCACCGAGCTGAAGGGCGGCAAGGTTGAGTACCGCGCAGACCGCTACGGCATCGCTCACGTAATCCTCGGCAAGGTTTCCTTCCCTGTAGAGAAGCTGGCCGAGAACTACGGCGCTGTATACGACGAGATCGTTCGTATGAAGCCTGCAGCTGCAAAGGGTCGCTACATCAAGTCGATTACCGTGACTTCCTCCATGGGCCCTGGCATCAAGGTTGACCCAAGCGTTAACCGCAACTTCGCTCAGCCCACTGAGTAAGTTCAAGGTTTCTTGCAGAGAAAATGCCCCGCTTCGGCGGGGCATTTTTCTTGTTCGGGACTCTTTATGCGGAGTCAATTTGGGCTTAGCGGACAAAATGTGTGTCCGATTTCAGGCGTTGACCCAGGTCAACGCCTGTTTTTTCGCCAAAAAGTCGATTGGAACGACTTTTCTGGGGTTATAGGAAAATAAATGTTGATGTAAATCAGCAAAACCCCAGGTAGAGCCCCTTGGTCAGGGGCTCTACAGTTGCCCGCCCCCAACTCGACACTCGGAAATATCGTGTTGATGGATTCCAGCATTTCCGCAGGTAAACCCCTTCAAAATCGTCCCGCAAGTTGTTTTTCGACGATTGGGGAGCGATGGGTGCTAGAAAGTGTCCTGTATGCGGAGGGTCCTTGGTGAGGAACGGGAAGACCACTTCGGGGAAGCAGCGGTGGTTGTGCAAGGCCTGCAGGACCTCTAGGACCAACCGCATCAACAACGATGCCAAGCAGTTGAAGGTGTTCCTCGACTGGCTCTTCTCCAAGCAGCGCCAGCTCGACATGCCGAGTCAGGGAAGGACCTTCCGCAATCACACCTCCAGATTCTGGAGCATCTGGCCGCTTCCTCCTGTAGTCGACGAGATCCATCGGGTGGTCCATGTAGACGGCATCCACATCGCCCGCAACGTCGTCGTCCTCATCGCCTGTTCCGAGAAATACGTCCTGGGCTGGTACCTTGCGCGTTCGGAGAACTCCAGGAGCTGGGCGGCGCTCCTCTCCAGGATCGCCCCTCCCCATATGGTGGTGACCGATGGAGGGAGCGGTTTCGAGAAGGCGCGTCGCCTCGTATGGCCCGAGACGGAGGTGCGGCGCTGCACCTTCCACGCCTTCTGCCAGGTGAGGCGCTACACGACCACCAGACCGAATCTGGAGGCCGGTGTGGAACTGTATGCGCTCGCGAAGCGCCTGCTGGACGTCAAGGAGGAGTCCGAAGCCTACATGTGGGTGGTGGAGTACCTGCAGTGGTGTGAGAGGTGGGACGGGTTCCTGAAGGAGAGGACGGTGGTGGATGGCAGGAGCCGGTTGACGCACGAGAGATTGGTCAAGGCCAAGCGCTCCGTCGACAGGCTCGTCAGCAAGGGGACTCTGTTCACCTTCCTCGACGACCTCCTCACCATAGGTGGACCCCTTCCCGCGATGAACAACCAGATCAAGGGTGGTGTGAACGCCCCTCTCCGTCAGATGCTGAGAGAGCACAGGGGCATGAGCACCATCCGACGCGTGAAAGCCGTCTTCTGGTGGTGCTATATGAACACCGAATGTCACCTGGGATATGCCGACATCCTGAAGGTGATGCCGACCGATGGGGATATAGAGGCCATCTACAGGCAGATGACCATGCCGGAGCAGCGCTTCGACACCATCCCGCAGTGGGGAGATGCCATCGTCTGGAGCGAGCTCCACAACGTAGATCCGTGGCACGATTCATGGCGCCATGACTGGGACTGAGGACGCTGATTTCAGCGCTTCGCGCTAAGGGGCGGCAACGCCGCCCCCATCAACA
>JAQXVU010000087.1 GCA_029225085.1 Eggerthellales bacterium
GGAAAGCCTCCGTGCAAGGCGGGCGGCGGTCGGGTTGACCCAAAAGGCCGTTGCGGAGAGCCTCGGAACGGAGAGCATGAGGATAAGCGAGATCGAGACCGAGCGAAGAAAATGCTTCGACCTGAGAGACGCCTACGACAAACTATTGGAAAGGCATGAAAAGGGCGTTTTAGCTCTTGACGCAATATAGGAGCGTCATTTCCTACACGATCGGGCTTAGCGGACACGCATTTTGTCCGCTAAGCCTGGGCACGCGTGCGTTTAGATCCCAGCCGGCGATAAAGGCCGAGACGGCGCTTGCTTGCAACCTAGGAGCGGCGTGCAGACAATAGAAAAGGAGCCCCCTTTCGGGAGCTCCTTTCGAGAGTGTGATCTTCCGATGAGTAATTAGAAGATGTAGTCCATCTGGCCGTTGTACTTCTGGCAAGAACGAGCGATGGTGATGCGCTGAACGGTAGGAGTGCCCTCCTCGAGCCACATAGCGCGGGAGTCGCGGTAGAGGCGCTCTACTGGGCCGTACTCGCAATCCTCGAAGTAGCCGATGCCACCGAAGATCTCGATCATCTCGTCGCCAACGAGGCGAGTGGTGTCGATGGACTGCAGCTTGCACAGTGCAGCCTTCTCGTCGATGAACTTGCCGTTGGGGTTAGCGTCGAAGTAACGAGCGAAGTCGTAAACCATGCAGCGGGTAGCGTGGATGTACTGCTGCATGTTAGCGATCTTCATCTTGATGGCCTGACGTGCGGCGATAGGCTTACCGAAGGTCACGCGGTCGTTAGCGCGAGCCAGAGCGAGCTCGAGCATGCGCTGAGACATACCCAGGTTAGAGCATGCGATGTGAACGCGGGATACGGACAGGGAGTGAATAGCAACCTCCATGCCCTGGCCCTCCTCGCCGAGCAGGTACTCAGGAGTGAGCTTAACGTTGGTGAAGCGGAGACCAGCATGGCCGGCGCCACGGCAGCCCATCATGTGAGGCATTGGGATGGTCTCGAAGCCCTCAGCATCGGTAGGAACGATGAAGGCGGAGAGGCGCTCGTCGCCGGAAGCCTCAGGATCGGTTACAGCGATTACATAGGTGTAATCGGAGCAGTCGGTGTGGGAGATGAGCCACTTCTCGCCGTTGAGGATGTAGTTGCCGTCCTCGTCCTTGACAGCGGTGGTGTGCAGGTCAGCACCGGTACCACCAGTTGCCTCGGTGATGGCGAAGTTGCAGTAGATGGTCTTGTCCTGGAACTTGTCCATGAGCTTGGCCTTCAGGGTCTCGGTGCCGTAGTCATCGAGGATACGCCAGTTCATGTCAGCTGCGTGATGCAGGTGCATACGCATTCCGCCAGGGCCACGGGAGAACTCCTCCTGGACGCGCAGGATCTCGAGCTCATTGAGGTCCCATCCGCCGTACTGGGAAGGAAGATAGAAGCGATAGAGATCGTTCTTCTTGGCGAGCTCATAGAACTCGTCAGGGAATACGTTGCTGACCTCGATGTCCTTCTGCATCTCTTCGAATGGACCCTGAGCAAGCTCGCGAATCTGCTTCAGATAAGCCTCAAACTGCTCATCGGTGATCTTTGCATTTGGATTCATAATGCAAACTCCTTTCAAGTGCCAAGTTCTCATCTTGGCCACGCTCTCTAGTGCCTACGAAAGGCATGCCTAAATTCTGAAGCTTGAAAAATGTTTCTACAAATAGAAAAGACTCGGAAGAAAATCTCAGTATGCTAAGAAACTTTTATGATTTGCCGTTTCGATGAAATATGAAGGTTATGAATGGGCATTCTCCCAGTTCCCAAGGGCTGTTTTGATGGGTTTTTCTACAGTACTTCCTCATGTGCGGAAGTACTTTAACCGAGAGGGAAGGTCTGTTGTTCCAGGTAAAGCGGCAATACGGGTAGAATACCCAAAGACTGGCTTTTGCGAGCCGATTGGTCGCGTCGGTGGAGGCTAATCTTGCAGATGTAAAATTGCCGCGTCGGCAGAGGCTAATCCTGCGGATGCAGAACTGTCGCGCCGGCGATGACTTGGCATATCTTGCCCTGCTTCGTGCGATGGCGGCTCGGCATACGTCGGTTTACCTTACTTATATATAAGAGTGAGAGAGATTCGCTATGACCCTTACGGAAAAGGTTCAGCTCTGGCAGGAACGGGTTCAGGACCCCACCCTTGCCCAGCAGCTGCAGGATTTGGTTCAGTCCGGTGACAAGGAGGCTCTCAGCGACGCCTTCTATCGCGATCTGGAATTTGGCACTGCGGGACTTCGCGGCGTCCTGGGACCGGGCACCAATCGTATGAACATCTATACGGTGGGCCAGGCGACTCAGGGCTTGGTGAACTACCTGAACAGTCTTCCCGGTGAGGGCAAGTCCTTGGCTATCTGCTACGACTCCCGCATTAACTCCCGCCTCTTCGCGGAGGTTGCCGCGGAGGTTGCCGCTGCAAATGGCGTGCATGCTTATATTTACCCTCGCCTTGAGCCCACGCCGGCTCTGAGCTTCGCCACGCGTTACCTGCACTGCGATGCGGGCATCAACGTGACGGCTAGCCACAATCCCGCTGAGTACAACGGCTACAAGGTCTACGGTCCCGACGGCTGTCAGATCACGTCCCAGATGGCGGTGGATATTCAGAACGCCATCAACGAGGTAGACGCCTTCGATTCGGTGAAGCGCGTTTCCTTCCAAAGCGCTTTGTCTGAAGGCTCGGTCTCCTACATTTCCGAAGAGGTTCTCGATGCCTTCTTGGCCGCTGTGGCTGACCAGAGCGTGGCGGAGCCAGGTGATGAGAGCTCCGAGCTCGACGTGGTGTATACCCCGCTGAACGGTACGGGTATGGAATGCGTCGGTCGCATCCTGCAGACCATTGGCGTCACGGAGGTGACGGTGGTGCCCGAGCAGAAGGACCCGGACGGAAACTTCCCCACCTGCACCTACCCCAACCCCGAGAATCGCGACGCTCTGCAGTTGGGCATCGACCTGTGCGAGCAGGTGCACCCCGATTTGCTGTTGGCCACTGACCCTGACGCTGACCGCGTGGGCATCGCCGTGGAGCACGAGGGCGAGTACTATCTGCCTTCTGGTAACGAGGTGGGCGTGCTGCTGCTCGACTACGTTGGTCGCGTTCGCTCTGCTAACGGAACCATGCCTGCGAACCCCGTGGCGGTGAGCACCATCGTCTCTACCGACATGATCGACAAGGTGTGCGCTAAGTACGGCATCGAGCTTCGCAGGGTGCTGACGGGCTTCAAGTACATCGGCGAGGTCATCGCCGAGCTCGAAGACGCCGACCGCGTGCAGGACTTCGTCTTCGGCTTCGAGGAGAGCTACGGCTACCTGTCCGGTCCCCATGTTCGGGACAAGGATGCCGTGAACGCCTCGATGCTCATCTGCCAGATGGCGCGCTACTACCGTGCTCGCGGCAAGAATCTGGTGCAAGCGCTTGAGGATTTGTATGAGGAGCACGGCTACTACCGCAACAAGACCATCAGCGTGACCTTCGCTGGCGAGGCTGGTGCCCAGGCCATGTCCGACCTGATGGCGGGCCTGCGCGCTGATGCTCCCGCCGAGATTGGCGGTCACAAGGTGGTGCAAGTGGTCGATTACGCTGAGGGCGTGAACGGACTGCCCTCTGCCAATGTCCTTTCTTTTGTGTTAGAAGGGGATTTAAAGGTTATGTTCCGACCCAGCGGCACCGAGCCCAAGGTGAAGGCCTATGTCTTCGCTAATGGCGCAACGGCCCAGGTGGCTCAGGATCTGTGCGATGGGCTTGCAGCTGCTGCCCAGGGAATCATGAAGGGAGAGTAGCGTGTCTACCGAACTCGCAGGTAAGAAAGTTGTCATCGTCATTGCCCCTGATCAGTTCCGGGACGAAGAGTTTGCGCAGCCCCATGCCGCGCTGAAGCTGGCGGGCGCCGACATTACCATTGCCAGCATCAACCCTGGTAAGTGCTACGGTTCCCGTGGTTCTATCGTGCATGCCAGCATGGCGTTGGCTGAGGCCTCTACCAAGCATTGGGATGCTGTGGTGTTTGCTGGCGGCGATGGCGGCGAGGTGTACATCAGCGATCTGACTGCTCATATCCTCATTCGCCAGGCTGTGGAAGATGGCGCAGTGTTGGGTGCAATCTGCATGGCACCTACGATCCTGGCCCATGCCGGCGTTCTGAAGGGCGTCGATGCCACGGTCTACCCTTACTACGAGGAAGAGGTAAAGCGCTACGGCGCCAACCTGGTAGATTACGCCGTGGTTGAAGGTGCCAACACCGTGAACGGTGCTCCTATCATTACGGGTAACGGCCCTGCTGCTTCTTTCGCTTTCGGCCAGGCAGTGGTGAACGCTCTGCGTGGTCCTCTCGATCCTTTCGCTGACATGCTGAAGGGTCCTCGTCCTTACTAATACTGGTGTCTGGGTTCTTCTTCTATGAAGAAGAACCCAGCTTTTTGGGCGCCTTCGCTGTGCAGGCGAAGAGTTCAGGGTAAGAAGCTTTCGCGTGCAGGCGATGGCTTCCACATAGATAAGGCTTGGGCTGTGCAGGCGGAGGCCTTCGTCTGCTTCTATCGTGTCGAGCCTGGTACTCGGGAGGGGAGTGCTATGACCCGCTACCATCTGGGGATTGTGATTACGGGCATCCTTTGTTGCCTTGGTCCTACCACCATGATCTTCAACACCTGGTCTATCTTCATGGTGCCGGTTTCGGACGCCTTGGGGGTGGGCACGGGTGCCTTCTCGGTGATGCCTTCGCTCATCTTCCTGACTTGTGTGGTGGCGGCCCCCTTAGGTGGCAAG
The DNA here is from genome assembly GCA_029225085.1 of Eggerthellales bacterium. Classification (GTDB taxonomy): domain Bacteria; phylum Actinomycetota; class Coriobacteriia; order Coriobacteriales; family Eggerthellaceae; genus JAQXVU01. The sequence goes on from JAQXVU010000087.1 coordinate 4,780, forward strand.
CTCATGGACAAGTTCGATGCTCGCCTCGTGCTTACCGGCGCCTGCGTGTTGGCGTCTGCCACTATCTTTTGCTGCGGTTTCATGACCGAGCTCTGGCAGCTGTATCTTGCCGGCATTTTGGAAGGCCTGGCCGGCGTCATCCTCATGTTCCTCATGCTTCCCACCATGGTGAACCGTTGGTTCGCCAAGAACGTTGCCACCGTCATCGGCATCTGCGTATGCATGACCGGCGTGGGCGGTGCCATTTGGGTCATGCTGGGCGGTGTCATCATCGTGGCTGCCGACTGGCGCATGGCCTATATGGCTTTCGGCGTCATCGCGTTGGTCATGTCGGCACCTGCCACGCTGTTCCTGGTGCGCAGCTATCCCGAGGATCGCGGCGTGAAACCCTACGGCATCGAGTCTCTGGGCCAGAAGCAGGAGAGCCATCTGGCGGCGAAGGTGTCCGACCCTACCAAGGGCGTCTCTGCCAAGATCGCCTTTCGCAGCCCCAGCTTCATCTTGCTGGTGCTCTCTATGAGCTTGCTGAACGGCGCGTTGCAGGTGGGTAATATGCTGCCTACCTATGTATACTGGCTCGGCGATACCGGCGCTTTGGTTATGGAAGCATCTGCCCTGGTCATCGCTGCTTCTACCGTGGGCCTTTGCCTGCAGGCGGCCCAGGCTTTCGGCAAGGTGTCCCTGGGTTTCGTCAGCGACAGAAACGTGACGCTGGCCTATGGCATCGCCCTTGTCTCCGGTTTGGTGTCCCTGGTTTGCGTGAAGTTTGGCTGCGGCATCCTTGCGGTGGTGTACATGGGCGGCGTGTTGTACGGCATCTTCTACGCGGTGGTGGATATCCTGACTCCTGCTATGTCCCGCGAGTTCTTCGGGTCCCGCGAATACACCAAGATCTACGCGCGCATCGCCTCGTTCATCAACATCGTCCCTGCGTTTTCCACGGCGTTCTTCGGAACCCTTAGCAGCATCAGTTGGGACCTTACCTTCGGTGTTGTGGCGGTCATTCAGGTGTCCTGTCTGATCATGGGTTTGCTGGCCGTAAAGTTTAGCAAGAACCTTCCACATACGTCGGAATAGCGGGGCGGGGACAGCGGACGTCTTTCGGGATTGTGCCTGTCTGCCTTGCGGACGTCTTTCGAGATTTTGTCTGCCTTGCGGAAGTCTTTCGGAATTGTGCCCGTTTGCCCTGCGAAGCCCTCGAGGACGTTCTGCCGAGGCGCTCGTTCGTAGGGTTCTGAGGGATTTGCAACTCTGCGCTGTGCGTTGTGGAATTGTTCGGTACCATACAAAGAGCAGTTGTGACTTCAGTGCGGTTTGAAAGGTTTTCGAGCCGCTTTTCCCTAAGGCTATCGCGCGAGGAGAGCATGATGAGGTGTCCTTCCTGTTCAGCTGAAATACCCGATGGTTCGCTGTTTTGCCAGCAGTGCGGAGCGTCTTTGAGCCACGACCAAAGTGCGCCCAATGTGACGGTAGAGGTCATTCCTCCTGCAGGGCAGGGCGTGGGTGAATCCGGTGCGCAGCCTTCAAACGCTCAAGGACCGAGCACTGCGAACGGATGGCAGTCTGCTGGCGGTCAGTCCTACGGCGGTTCCTCTTCCGGTCAGTCTTTCGGGGAAAATCCCTCCAGTCAGCCCTTTGGTGGAAGTCCCTCGGGACAGCCTTTTGGCGGGAACTCCTCCAGCCAGCCCTTTGGTGGAAGTCCCTCGGGCCAGCCAGGATACGTTTCATCGTCGGATCTTGATATCAAGGCCATTGCGAGTCTGGTCTGCGGCGTGGTGGGCTTTTTCTTCCTGACGTTGATTTTGGGCACCATTGCCGTAGTAGTGGCGAACAACGTTCGCCGAGTGACGGACCCCAATTCCTCTACGCATAAAATCGCCACCATTGGCTTCGTGATTGGCATTGTCGATCTGGCGTTCTGCGTGCTTACCGTTCTGCTTTCCTGCACGGTCGGCACGCTTTCGGGCTTCCTGTCCGTTTTGTAGTGTTGGCCCTCGATCTTTTGTCCCTTTAAAGCAAGGAGCGTGAGTGAGTATGTTCTGTACTAATTGTGGCACCGAGATCCCTCAGGGAGCATTGAACTGCCCTTCCTGTGGTAGGCAGCTGTTTGGCGCTACGGGTCCCGAAAAGCCTGCCGAGACGGCAGAGACTTTGCCTGTTGAGCCTGTTGCGGAGCCCGAAGCTGTTTCAGCTGAACCCACTGCGGCCCCTGCGGAGCCAGAGGCTGAGGCCGCTCCCGCTGAGTCTGCTGCGACCGAGGCGGACGCTGTCGCCGCCGAGTCGGTCTCTGAGCCTGAGGCCGTCCCTGCTGAGCCAACTTCCACCGATGAGCCTGCTGCAACCCCTGCAGAGCCCGAGGTTGCCTCTGTGCTCCAGGCTGAGGAGGTAGAGGTTCAGTCCGAGCCCCAGCCTGCGACCCAGGCAAGCCCCTATCAGCCAGTGGGTCAGGATGCGCCTTCCTTCCAGGCCCAGCCCGCTCAGCCTGCGTCTCAGCAGGCGTACCAGCCTCAGGCTCAGCCCCAGGCTGCGCCTCAGCAGCAGCCCTATCAGCCCCAGCCTCAGGCTGCACCTCAGCAGGCGTGCCAGCCTCAGGCCGCGCAGCCTTACCAACAGGCTGCTCCCCAGCAGGCCTATCAGCCCGCACCTGGCGTGACGCCTCCGGCTCCGCTGACTCCCGAGCAGAAGAGCGCCAAGACCAAGGCTATCGTGTGCCTGGTTCTTGGCATTGCCGCCATTGTTTTGTCGTTCATCCCTCTGGTGAACATCATCTCTATTGTTGCGGGTGTTGTGGGCATCGTTCTCTCCCTGCAGGCTATGAAGGCCATTCCTGCCGGTGTGCAGGGTCGCGGCATCGCCATCGCAGCGCTGGTGTGCTGCATTTGCGGAGCCGCCTTCGGATTGTGCATCGATGCCTGCTGTGGATGCTTCATGGTTATCCTTGCTCCCTATGCCGCCGTTATCTAGGTGTTTCCCTTCGTTGACATCTTCGGCAAGGAGATAAGCCTCTACACTATTTGCGCCCTGCTAGGTCTTTTCGCGGCCCTCTTCTGCATCAGCCGTCTGGCTCGCAAAAGGGGGCTGCAGATTGAGGACCCTCTTATTTCCCTGTTGGTGCTTATTCCCTTTGCGCTGATAGGGGGCCTTCTGCTGTTCGGCCTTACCAACCTCGATTATTTCTGCGCGCTGGCGGCAAGCTGGGATCGGTACGGAACCGCAGGTCAGAAGGTGGTTGCGGTGCTGAACGGCTTTGGCGGCGTGGTGTTCTACGGCGGGTTGCTAGGCGCTATCGCGGGCATGGCGGTGTATTGCCGCGTTGCCAAGAAGCCCTTCGCGTTGTATTTCGACATGCTGGCAGTGGTGGTGCCTCTCTTCCACGCCTTCGGGCGCGTGGGCTGCTTCCTTTCCGGTTGTTGCTACGGCATCGAGTTCCCGGGCGGCGTCGTCTTCGACCATGCCACGGTCGATTCCGCTAACGGCGTGCCTCGATTCCCCATACAGCTCTTCGAGGCCGGGTTCGACCTGCTGATTTTCTTTATCTTGCTGCGTCTGTTCTGGAAGGGGAGCGAGGATTGTCCTGCCAGAACGGATTGCTCTGCCGGCGTGGATTGCTCTGCCGGCGTGGATGAGATTGACGATCTCCGTAAGGTGAACGGAGGCTGCTCTGCTTCTGGTGACGGCGTGCTCGGTGGGCCTGACCAGGTGGATGCGCCTTGTGGGCCCGATTGCTCGAAAGCATCCCGCGGGCCCGATCATGCGAGGCCGCCCCTTGGGTCCGACCTCGCGGGGGCATCCCTTGGGTCCGACTTCGCAGGGGCATCCCTTGGGTCCGTTCATTCGGGGCTGCCCCTTGGCCATGGTTCACTGCTGTTCGTGTATTTCCTGCTATATGGCGTGCTGCGATTCTTCGACGAATTCTTGCGGGGCGATGCGTACCGAGGATTCCTCGGTCCCTTCAGCACCAGCCAATGGATATCTCTCATCCTCATTGCCGTAGCGCTGGGCTATTTCCTGTGGAAGTGGCAGAGGCGCAAGAATAGTGCGGCGTGAAACAAGCTGGGTTGCTTCGAGCGCGGGTGGGATCTCGTTGGTGGCTGGAATCTCGCGGCTAGGGTTCTGCTGGCGGCTCGACTCTCGCGTATGGGATTCTACGGTGGTTGGAATCCCGTGGGTATGATCTCGTTGGTGGTTGGGACCATGCGGGCAAGATTCTGCGGGGCCTACTCTCGCGGGTATTATCCTGCGGGTGGCTAGAATCTCGCTAAATGGCACACGGAACAGGTAAAACGGGAGCTTTCTGGCGACTTTTCCACTAAATGCCACATGGAATTCGGTTCGAGCTGATGTCTCTACACATATCTTTAGATATGTGTATCTGACTCTTATTAGATAATCCACACTTTTAAACAAACTGGGTATTAAAAGAAATGGCACGCCCCCGAAGCGTCGGGAGGCGTGCCATTTAGCAAGGTTCTCGCCATTTAGGGCCGATTTCCATCGGTTTTCGTGTCATTTACCCGGGTTCTAGCCACTGCTCTGCCATTTATCCGGGTTCTAGCCATTAGTCCAGCATCGGGAGCGCGAGCGACGGCATTTCCTTCCAGATAATCATTTGGAAGAGGTGTAAGCCATCGACCCATCGCCGAGCAGAGGTGTAAGCCATCGACCCATCGCCGAGCGGAGCCCTCGCCATCAAACAGGGCTTCGGCCTTCGCCGTCGAACAACGTCCCGCCGCAAACCAGGGCCTCGGCCTTCGCCATCGAACGAGCCTTCGCCGTCGAACGAGCCTTCACCATCAAGCGGAGCCCGGCCCACGATGCTGGGCGGTGCCCCCGCTCCTAGCCCTCGAAACCGTTGGGGTTCTGGGACTGCCAGCGCCAGGAATCCTCGCACATGCGCTTGATGTCGTATTCTGCCACCCAGCCCATCTCGGTGCGGGCCTTGTCGCAGGCTGCGTAGTTCTCGGCGATATCGCCAGGACGGCGAGGGTCGATAACGTAGGGCAGCTCATGGCCGCAGGCCTCCTCGAAAGCGTGGATGATCTGCAGCACGCTGGTACCGGTGCCGGTACCCAGGTTGAACACGGCCACGCCATGGCGCAGGCCCTCTTCGTCAGTGGGGCCTACAAGGCTGGCGGCATCTTCCACCGTGCCCGTTCCTACAGTACCCTCGAGCCAGCGCAGGGCGGCAACATGGCCGCGTGCTAGGTCGACCACGTGAATGTAATCGCGAACGCCGGTGCCGTCAGGAGTGGGGTAGTCGTTGCCGAAGACGTGGATCTCCTTCAGCTTGCCCACAGCCACCTGGGACACGTAGGGCAGCAGGTTGTTGGGGATGCCCGCGGGATCCTCGCCGATGAGGCCGCTCTCGTGAGCGCCGATGGGGTTGAAGTAGCGCAGGAGCACGACGGAGTACTCATCGTCGGCGCGGAACAGGTCCGTGAGGATGCGCTCGCACATGGCCTTGGTCTCGCCGTAAGGATTGGTGGTCTTGGCCATGGGGCAGTCCTCGGTGATGGGGATGAAGGCGGGCTCGCCGTACACCGTTGCCGAGGAGGAGAAGATGATGCGCTTCACGCCGTGGGCGCGGGCCACGTTGGCGGTGGTCATGAGGCCGGTGACGTTGTTCCAGTAGTATTCCAGAGGTTTCTGGGTGCTCTCGCCAACGGCCTTGAAGCCGGCGAAGTGAATGATGGCGAAGATGTCGTGGTCTTCGAAGACCTTGCCCAGGGCTTCGGCGTTCAGCACGTTGATCTGATAGAACACCAGGTTATCGGCGCGCTGGGATCCCACGATCTGGCGAATGCGGTCGATGGCGATGGGGGAGGAGTTAGAGAGGTCGTCGACGATGACCACGTTGTAGTCTTGCTGTAGGAGCTCTACCACGGTGTGGCTTCCGATGAAGCCTGCGCCGCCGGTTACGAGAATGGTCTTCTGGTTAGATGCTGCCATGTGTGCTCCTTTGCTTGGGTTTTGCCCTTAAAATAGCATTATGAATGAGTTTACCCGATACAAATCTATGAAGAAGGCTTCCGACGCCATGTCTCGCGCTATCGAGGCCATGGGCGGCGACTCCGCTCAGGTCCGCAAGAGCATGAGGGCTAGCCAGGTCCGCGCTATGTGGAAGGACCTTATGGAGGCCAATCATGACGAGGGCATCCTCATGCATACCAACTCCGTGTATATCGTCAGGCGCACGGAGGAGGACTACGAGAACGCTCAGGGTCGCCTGAACCACGCGCCCGCCAACGGTATGGACGACCGCAAGGACGCCACCGCTTCCGGTTTGGGCAAGCAGCTCATCGTGTACGTGGACGACTCTATGGTGGCCAGCGAGCTGAATGCCCGCCGCGAGCTCATTAAGATGCAGTTCGCTATGCGCTACGGCGAGCAGATAGACGAGTTTAAGATCTTCGTGTCCCGTGGCCAGTACCGCAACAACTTCCCCTTCCGCCCTACTGAGCCCCCCAGCTATGTGGAAGATGTTCCTTCGGTGCCCCTGACTCCCCAGGAGCGGCAATCCGTTCACGAGCGGGTGCAGGTCATTGAGGATGAAACGCTCAGGCGCCACATCGAGGAGACCATGGTGGCCGATCTTGAGTGGAAAAAGGGCATCGAGGCGGCGAAGGGAACCGCCAAATAGCGACTGGCGAAGGGGTCCCGTGACAGCTGGCGAAGCATCGTTTTGCGGCTTGCGAAAGTGCCAATTAGCAGGGTTCTATCCCAGAGTTTTCGAAACTTATAAAGTCGCATTGTGACCTGGGGTTATACGGTCTTCGGCCATGTGAAGAATACGGACCCTCGTGGTATAATAGACGTTCGTGCAAAGAGGAAATTGGCCTCATTTTCAGAGGTTTCAGGGCCCTTTGCGCTGGCAAACCAATTTGCGTCAAGCAAACCAATTACAACATAAAAGGAGAAGGTTTGAGCGACAACGACAACTATGGCGCTGGGCAGATTCAGGTCCTCGAGGGCCTTGAGCCCGTCCGCAAGCGTCCTGGCATGTACATTGGCTCCACCGGACCACGAGGCTTGCACCATCTGGTGTATGAGATTGTCGACAACTCTGTCGACGAGGCTCTCGCCGGCTACTGCAACAGCATCCAGGTCACCATCCACGAGGACAACTCCGTCACCGTGGTAGACAATGGCCGTGGCATCCCGGTAGAGAAGCACCCCAAGGAGAAGATCCCCACCGTCGAGGTGGTACTCACCATCCTGCACGCAGGCGGCAAGTTCGACAACGACGGATACAAGGTGTCCGGCGGTCTTCATGGCGTAGGCGTATCCGTGGTGAATGCGCTTTCCAAGCGCACTGAGGTGCTGGTACGTCGTGACGGCAAGGAGTACGCCATCGCCTTCGAGCGTGGCAAGACCGTCGAGAAGCTGCACGAGGTGCGCAAGGTGAAGGAATCCGACACCGGCACCACCGTGACCTTCTGGCCCGATGAGGAGATCTTCACCGAGACCACCGTCTTCGATTACGAGACCCTGGCCAACCGCTTCCGCGAGATGGCCTTCCTGAACAAGGGCCTGAAGATCGTCTTCACCGATGAGCGTTCCAAGGCTGCTCGCACGCAGCCCGTTAACGTAGACGCCTCCGACGCTGAGGGCGGCGTGGTGTCCGATGCCGAGCGCGAGGCCAAGGCTGCCAAGCCCGAGCCTGAAGAGCCTGGCGAGGTCACCGTTCGCACCGATACCTTCTGCTACAGCGGCGGCATCATCGACTTCGTGAAGTACCTGAACGAGGGCAAGGAGACCCTGAACAAGCCCATCTACTTCGAGGCCGCCACGGAGGACGGCACCGTCGAGGTGTGCATGCAGTGGTCGAAGAGCTACAGCTCCTCTGGCGTCATGGCCTTCGCCAACAACATCAACACTCACGAGGGCGGCACCCATCTCGATGGCTTCAAGCAGGCGGTGACTCGTACCATCAACGAGTACGCCAAGAGCAAGAACATTCTGAAGGGCAAGGACTCCAAGCTCACTGGCGACGATACCCGCGAGGGTCTTGCCGCCATCATCAGCGTAAAGCTGTCTGATCCTCAGTTCGAGGGCCAGACCAAGACCAAGCTGGGCAACACGGAGATCCGCAGCCTGGTGCAGGGCGCCGTCATGAAGGGCCTTGCTGAGTATCTGGAAGAGAACCCTGCCCCCGCTAAGCGCATCGTCGAGAAGGCCGCTGCCGCTCTGCGTGCCCGAGAGGCCGCCCGCAAGGCTCGCGAGGCTTCCCGCAAGGGCGTGCTCGAAGGCTTCAGCCTCCCCGGCAAGCTGGCAGACTGCTCTTCCAAAGATCCTGCTGAGTCCGAAATCTTCATCGTCGAGGGCGATTCCGCAGGCGGATCCGCAAAGCAGGCTCGTGACCGTAAGTACCAGGCCATCCTGCCTCTGCGCGGTAAGATTCTGAATGTGGAACGTGCCGGTCAGAACCGTGCCCTGTCCTCCGAGACCATCTCGTCTCTGATCACGGCCATCGGCACCAACATCGGCGACAAGTTCGATGCTTCCAAGGCTCGCTACCATCGCATCATCATCATGACCGATGCTGACGTTGACGGCGCTCACATCCGCTGCCTGCTGCTGACCTTCTTCTATCGCTACATGCCCGAGCTCATCAACCTGGGCTACATTTACATCGCCCAGCCTCCTCTGTTCGGCCTTAAGAAGAAGAACTCCCGCAGCACCAAGGTCGAGAAGTACATCTTCGACGAGAAGGCTCTGAAGATGCACATGTCCGAGCTGGCTGACCCTGATAAGTACACCATTCAGCGTTACAAGGGTCTTGGCGAGATGGATCCTGACCAGCTGTGGCAGACCACCATGGAGCCCGACACCCGCACGCTGGTGCAGGTGACCGTCGACGACGCCATCATGGCAGAGCGCGTGGTCACCGAGCTCATGGGCGACCAGGTTGAGCCCCGCAAGGAGTTCATCCAGGCCCACGCAAAAGACGTGCGCTACCTCGATATTTAAAGGAGACCCTCTGTGGCTGACGATATCAACAACAACGAAGAAAACGAGCTGGAAGAAGAAGGCTCCTTCGGCGATAGCACTATCATTCGCCGCGCCGAGCTGGGACAGGAGATGCAGACCTCCTTCCTGGAGTATTCCATGAGCGTCATCGTCTCCCGCGCCCTGCCGGACGTGCGAGACGGCCTGAAGCCCGTGCATCGCCGCATCCTCTTCGCTATGAACGAGGGCGGCTACCTTCCAACTCGTCCCCACATGAAGTCCGCTCGTACCGTCGGTGACGTTATCGGTAAGTACCACCCTCATGGTGACTCCGCCGTGTACGACACCATGGTGCGCTTGGCCCAGCCTTTCAGCATGCGCGTGCCTCTGGTAGATGGTCACGGTAACTTCGGTTCTATCGATGGCGACTCCGCCGCGGCAATGCGTTACACCGAGGCCCGCCTTGACAAGGCCGCTATGGAACTCATTCGCGACCTCGATAAGGACACGGTCGACTTCGTCCCCAACTACGACGAGTCCCTGCTCGAGCCCGAGGTGCTGCCCGCCCGCTTCCCTAACCTGCTGGTGAACGGATCGAACGGCATCGCCGTAGGCATGGCCACTAACATTCCTCCCCACAACCTGGGCGAGACCATCGATGCCTGCTGCTACCTGATGGAGAACCCCGAGGCCACCACTGAGGACCTGATGAAGTTCCTCCCTGGTCCCGACTTCCCCACGGGCGGCGTCATCATGGGTCGCCAGGGCATCATCGATGCCTACGAGACCGGCCGCGGCTCTCTGACCATCCGCTCTAAGGCCCGCATCGAGGAGAAGAAGAATGGTCGTCATTCCATCGTGATCTCCGAGATTCCTTACCAGGTGAATCGTCGTAAGCTTCTGGAAAAGCTGGGCGAGCTGGTTCGCGACAAGAAGCTCCCTGAGGTCAGCAATGTGCACGACGCCGCTGACCGTCACGGCATCGACATCATCATCGACCTGAAGGCCAACGCCATTCCTCAGGTGGTGCTGAACAAGCTGTATAAGCACACGCAGCTGCAGGTCGGCTTCGGCGTCATCATGCTGGCCCTGGTAGACGGCGTGCCCCGCATCATGTCCCTGAAGGAGATGCTGGGCCACTACATCACCCACCAGAAGCAGGTCATCGTTCGTCGTACCAAGTTCGAGCTTGCCAAGGCCGAGGAGCGCGCCCACATCTTGGAGGGCTATGTCATCGCCCTCGACAACATCGACGAGGTCATTAAGATCATCCGCTCCTCCGAGACGGACAAGGAAGCCAGCGCCCGCATGATGGAGCGCTTCGGTCTTTCCAAGAAGCAGACCGAGGCCATCCTCGAGATGCGTCTGCGCCGCCTCACCGGCTTGGAGCGCGACAAGATCGAGGAAGAGCTGGCCGAGCTCCGCGAGAGGATCGCGTACTACAAGCGCGTCCTCACCGATGAGTCCCTGGTGATCGAGATCATCAAGGAGGAGATGCAGGACATCAAGAAGCGCTTCGGCACTGCTCGTCGCACCAAGATCACTGCTGCCGCCAAGGACATCGAGGTCGAGGACCTCATCGCCGACGAGGACGCTGCCGTCACCGTCACCCAGGCCGGCTACATTAAGCGCATCCCCGTGACCACCTACCGCAACCAGAAGCGCGGCGGTAAGGGCATGCAGGGCGTGAACCTGAAGGACAACGACTTCGTGGAGCACATCTTCATTGGCTCCACCCATTCCTACATGCTGTTCTTCACCTCTCTGGGCAGGGTGCATCGCCTGAAGGTGTACGAGATCCCCGAGGCAAGCCGTCATGCTCGCGGTACCGCCATCGTGAACCTGCTGCACCTGGCCAAGGGCGAGACTGTGGCCGCAGTGGTCTCTACCAAGGACTTCCCCGAGGACGAGTACCTCATGTTCGCCACCGAGCAGGGCATGGTGAAGAAGACCTCTATGAGCCTGTACGACCGCACCCGCAAGGAGGGCCTCATCGCCATTAACCTGAAGGACGGCGATAAGCTCATCAGCGTGCAGCGCGTTGCTCCTGGCGAGCAGGTCATGATGGTCTCCTCTGACGGCAAGGCCATCTGCTTCCCTGAGGACGAGATCCGCTCGATGGGTCGCGACACCATGGGCGTTCGTGGCATGACCGTGGGCATCGATTCCCGCGTTCTGGGTATGGAAATCGCCAAGGACGGTACGGACCTGCTGGTGCTCACCGAGCGCGGTTACGGAAAGCGTACGCCTATCGCTGAGTACCCACCTCACCATCGCGGCGGTAAGGGCGTCTACACCATTACCATGACCGCTAAGAAGGGCATGCTGGCCGCCATGAAGATCGTCTCCGAGGACGATGAGCTTATGGTGGTAACCGAGGAAGGCGTTATCGTTCGTACGCCGGTGAAGGGCGTCAGCCAGCTTGGCCGCGCTACCCAGGGCGTTATGGTCATGAATGTGGAAGATGGCGACAAGATTATCGCCGCTGCCGTGACCAGCGAGGACACCGAGAAGCGCGATCGCTCCGATAATCTGGAGCCTGAGACCCTGGTGGAGTCTAAGGACGACTACGGTAAGAGGGATTAAGCGAAGGGCTAGCCTAAGGCCTAGAAAGGCCCTCTGAGAAGCGCCCTGAAGCGCTTCGTGAGGGTTAGCGCTCATGTAAATGTGAAACCCCGTCGACGCAGGTGAACTAGACCCCAAAAGTGCAGTGAACCCCTATAGTTGGACAATCTAAGAATTGATCCGGCTATAGGGGTTCACTGCACATTAGGGGTTCAGTTCAAAGTCGGCGGGGTTTTCTTGTATCGAGAGCTTGATGGCTGGATAGCTTTTGTTTCCGGCTGGCCCAAGCTTCTCTTCGAAGCCGAGACGAGGAAGACGGGCCTTCTCGGTTGGGGCTTCTTCCGAAGATTATTCCGTGAAGTCCTCGGGGGTGACTTGCTCCAGGAACTTGTGAAACTGGGAGAGTTGTTCTTCCTCGGAGAGCTCGGTCTCGTTAAGGAGGTAGGGGTAGCTCGATTTGTCGAGGATCCATTCCTCTGCGAAGATAGGCGCGTTTTCCCGGAGAGCCAGGGCGATGGCATCGCTGGGGCGTGCGTCGAGCTCTATGAGGCGGCCGTGTTGGCGCAGCACCAGGCGGGAGTAGAAGACAGTGCCCTTTACATCGTAGATGAGCACGTGGTCGATCATGGCATCGAGCGAGGTGAGGGCATCGAGAAACAGATCGTGGGTCATGGGGCGTATGAAGCGCAGGTGCTCGAGGGAGACGCCTAGGCCTGTGGCCTCGTTGGGACCCACCCAGATAGGCAGGATGCGGCTGGCGGCGGGGTTCTCCTGAAAGTCGTCGGCAGATTGCAGCACCAGGATGCAGGGGGAGGGGGCGGACGCCATAATCAGCGTAAGGACTTTCATTTCCTGCATGTCGTCCCCTTCCCGGATACCATTAGTTCGTAGCGTGCCCTGATGCCAGCTCGGCGATTCCTCGTAGCTGCACGTTGCTTTGCATATGCGCTCTTCGCACGTTGAAAAGTATACGTCTCTGGCCTGGGGATTTGGTGCGCGAAGGTGCGTAAAATGGTGATCGCGATCGCCTCTTGAGGGCTTTCAGAAAAATGGAAATAAAATTTCAAATTTCCTCTTGACCGATACCTGCAATCTGAGTAATATATTCAACGTTGTTTGACGGGCCCGTAGCTCAGTTGGTTAGAGCGCACGCCTGATAAGCGTGAGGTCGCTGGTTCAAATCCATTCGGGCCCACCATTTACTTTGGTGATAAACGTTGCACCGTGAGCCGAGAATGCCGGTGCAGCGTTTATTATTGAGAGTAAACGCCGCAACAACACCTACTGGGGGTTTAGCTCAGCTGGGAGAGCGACGGCTTTGCAAGCCGTAGGTCAGGGGTTCGATCCCCCTAACCTCCACCAGAACCTACAAGGCTGCCGAAAGGCGGCCTTTTTGTCGTTTTAGGGACGAATTGGTTTGGTGGTTAATGTGACGCAAGCATCTGCTTGCTAGGCTTAGCAGATATCGAGTTATAGGAACTAATGTGTTGCTATGTTAGGCGTATAAGACCAGTTCAGGCCCCAGAAATGGGGCCTTTCTGTTGGTTCAGACCAACAGCTTGCCTGGAACAAATGTGTTGCTGGATTCTGGCATAGCCCCTGGTCATCCTGGGAAAATGAGGCAAACCTGTTGCCTTTCCCAGGGAGGTTGCCATGAGCGCGCCGAATTGCCCCATCTGCGGCCAGACCATGAAGAAGCACGGAAGGACATCCGCGGGAAAGCAGCGGTGGAGGTGCAAGGCATGCAGCTGCACGAAGACCCACAAGATCAACTCCGACGCGAAGCAGCTCGATGAGTTCCTGTCCTGGCTCCTGAGCAAGCAGAGGCAGGCCGACATGCCCGGGGAGGGCAGGTGGTTCAGGAAGAGGACCGCCAAATTCTGGTCGATCTGGCCGCTTCCGCCGCTCATCGACGAGATCCACAGGGTCGTCTACGTTGACGGCATCCACCTGGGCAGGAGCGCCGTTGTCCTCATAGCCTGCTCCGACGACTACGTGTTGGGCTGGTACCTGGCGAGGCAGGAGAACTCGAGGGCCTGGGAGGCGCTCCTGTCGAGGATCGCGCCGCCGGACATGGTGGTCACCGACGGCGGCACCGGCTTC
>JAQXVU010000088.1 GCA_029225085.1 Eggerthellales bacterium
AACTCCACCTTCACCACCCGCGTGGTCACCTCTTCCGGCTCCGACACCTACAGCACCATCGCAGCGGCTATGAGCTCCCTGAAGGGCCCACGCCACGGCGGCGCCAGCATCAAGACCCTGCAGATGATGGACGAGATTAAGGCCAACGTTAAGGACTGGAACGACGACGAAGAGATCGCCGCGTACCTGGCCAAGATCCTGAACAAAGAGGCCTTCGACCATAAGGGCCTGGTGTACGGCATGGGACACGCGGTCTACACCCTGTCCGACCCCCGCGAGAAGGTGCTCTCCGGCGTGGTGGGCGACCTGGCCAGGGAGAAGGGCCGCGAGGACGAGCTGCACCTGTACCAGGCCATCGAACGCATTGCCCCGGACCTGATTTCCGCAAAGCGCCGCAACGGCAAGCCGGTGTGCTCGAACATCGACTTCTACAGCGGCTTCGTGTACGACATGCTGGGAATCCCCCGGGAGCTGCTGGTTCCCATGTTCGCCATCGCCCGCGTGGTGGGCTGGAGCGCCCATCGCATCGAGGAGCTCACCAGCTCCGGCAAGATCATCCGCCCTGCCTATATGAGCGTTATGGAATAGAACGCAGCACAGCTTTCAGCTGCACGCCACAACCAGACCACGACTCAGAGCTACATATCAATGCAAAGGAGGAGGCCCCATCACGGGGCCTCCTCCTTCTTTAATGCCAGCTTGAGGTTCTGGCGTATAGCTTTCAGCTACTCCCTACGGCGCCTGCGGAGTCCAAGGGCGATCAGGCAGATCAGGGAGCAAGCGGCCACGGCGCCCAGACCCAGGACCAGCAGGCCCAGAGGGTCGTTGGTGGTAGGCAGCCAGCCATCGCCGTCACCATCGCCGTCGCCATCGCCGTCGGGTTCGTCGTCGCAGGTCAGCTCGTAGCCCGCCAGGTACTCGGGGGCTCCGGCCTCGGTGACGGAGTAGCGTGCGCACAGGGGCAGGGTCATCCTCAGGCTGTCGCCGTCGGAGAGCCTCACCCCGAGGGTAGCGCAGCCCTGATCGTCGGCGGTGACGGTCTTGGCGTCAACGCTCACGCCGTCGCCTTCCACCAGCTCGCCGTCGCAGGCCACGTCATAGGACTTGCCGGGGATCAGCTGGGTCAGAGCCAGGGTGAAGGTGAAGGGCTTGCCGGTGTCGGCGCCCTCGCCGGTGACCTCCTTGGTGAGCACCAGGTCCCGCTCCTCCTCGCGCAGGCCCACGGTGGTCTCCTTGGTCAGCAGCGTTGCAGACTGCTGGAATTCAGCATCGTCAGTCTTCTTCACCTGAGAGCTCACGGTTGCCACGTTATAGGCCAGCAGTTTCTCGGGGTACAGGTAGGGGATGACGTTCTCAGGGGCCACCATGTTCACGCACACCAGCATGACCTGGCCGTCCTTGATGACGTACTCGGACCCGTCCTGGTTTCGGGTCAGGTCTATGGCCACCGCCGTCACCTGGCTGGGATCGTCGGGAACCGTCGCGGACCACTTAGATCCGTCCGTCAGGTCGCGATCGGCCTCGTTGTTGTTGGGGTCGCAGCCTGCCACGGTGCTGTAGTACACCTTCGCGTCCACGCCGTTGCGCTGAGCGTAGCCCACGTCGACGCTGCTGAAGGCGCCCTTCCAGTGATCGTTGCTTCCATAGGCTTCTTCAAGCGTGTCATAGAACACCAGGCCCTTGCTGCTGGTGCCGTCCTCGGGGCTGAAGCGCAGGCGGTAGCTGTAGTTGCCCAGGGCATAGGTCTCGGCGCTCTTGGTGTAGGAGGTGTCCTCCTCGGCCTTCACCTTCTTGGTGTAGCCGGACTCAGCAACGCCGAGCCTTTCCAGAGTAATGGCCTTGCTGGCATAGGCGGTGCTGGCATCCTCGCCGTCGCCCACGATGCCGTCGCCGTCAAGGTCGTTGAAGTAGGTCTTCCACGTCTCATTAGAACTCGAGGACTGACCACCGCGAGGCGCGGTAGGGGAATCGCCGAAGCACTTGGTGAAGGTCACGTCATCGGTGTAGGCAGCCACATCGTTCACAGGGTCAGGCCATAGTCAGTAGCGGAATCCCAAGGATACACGCACTGGTAGACCAGCTTCACCGAAGGATTGGCGATCTTCTCATCGGGCAGCTGCACCGTCGCAATGAGCATGGTGCGACCGGAGCCCTGCCAGTTCCTCACCTGCTTCACAGCCACATCGCTAGAAGGAACCGTGAAGGAAGCGGTGTTACCCGCCGTCACGTACAGGCCCTCCTCGTCGCGGCCGCTGTAGGTTACCGTGATGCCCTTGCCGTCGTAGCTCATGCCCTCAGGAAGCAAGTCATAGATCACCGTCTGGCCAACGTTGCCACCCACCAACTCACGATAAACATCCCAGGTTGCGTTGTAGATGCCGCAGGTCATGTTCTGTATCGTCGTGTACTCGATGACGTAATTGCGGTTCACATCGTCGGTCTTCTTCAGGGTGGCGCTCTTGCTCAGGGTCATGGCGGAGTCAGTAGCGGTGATGCTATAGGTTGCCGCATCGTGCATCAGATATTCACCGGCACCCAACCCGTAGCCGCCCTCCTGATCATGCTGGGCAACGGAGTCGTTAAACTTGGGATACTGCAGGTTCACTTTGCTGGTGGTGCCCAAAAGCTCGCCCTTATCGTTGAAGGCGCGAACAGAATCTACATTGGTGATGGTGGCGCTGGTCTTTCCTTCCAGAAGACCAAGAACATGCTCCGTGGGGTTCAGACGAACCACGCCGATGCAGTTGCCGGAATACACGCTGTAGGCGTTGCTGTTCACCACCCACTTCACTTGCATGGCACCCGTGCCCTCTATGTCAAGGGAACCGCTGTTTTTCAGAGGATTGCTTTTGTCGAACGTGTCGAAGAGGATCCACTCGCCATCGGGGCTGGTGCGATAGTACAGCGAGAAGGTAACATCGGGGTCGTCGTTCGTACCAAGCTCCTTGATGACCTTCTTGTAGGTGCCCCTGTCAGGGTCGTCCTCTATCTCACAGTAGGTGTAGTGCACCGTGCTGAAGCCCGTGAACTCGTAATCGCCAGGCTGCAGCAGCTCGCCCTCAAGATACAGCTGATCGTCGATGAGCTCGGCCGTCCAGTTTCTCTTGCCGTAGTTGCCCTCATCATCCTTGGTCTGGTCATAGCACTGCATGCTGGTACGACAAATGAATTGCATCTCGCCAGACTGCTTGCCAAGGCGCAAAAGGTTAATGCCGCCCCTGTCAACGGCAGAGGCGGTCGCCTTCTGCACGCTAAACTTATCGCCCTCATAGCTGAAGGGGGCCGCCGTGTTCTTGAACTTCACCGAAGCAGGAGCTTCCTGGGCCTCTTCGTGATCCTGGCCCTGCAAGCGGAACGTGACGTTGTTCACCATCTCCTTGCCGTCAGCCTCGGCCTCCTTGGGGTACGCCACTACCGTATACATGTAGGGGTATCCGTAGGCGACGCCCAGGTTACGCCAAGAGGACCAATCCGTGGTGTAGGTGTCGTCCGAAAAGGGTTGCCAGCTGGTGAGGCTCTTTTTGTCCTGGTTCTGGGTGTACATGCCGGATCCCTTCCATACCAAAGGGATGCCGCCATTCTCGGGGTTTTCCACAAATTGCACCTTATAGGGCATGAGCTCGGAAAAGAGGTCGCCTTGCACCTGGAATACGTAATAGGAGTACTCATCGTCGGTAATGCCCTCGGGCTGCTCGCCCCAGGCGCTCTGCCACTTCACGAAGCGGTCAGTCTTGTTCTTCTGGTCTTGCCGATGGTCACGTCGGTGAGGACCTGGGCTTTCAGAACATCGGCAGCAAGCTTACCGGGCTCGTCAGCGCCCTGGTCCTGAATGGTCACGTAAATGGGGCAATCGAACCACTCGCCGCTGCGGATGTCGTACACGCCGTTCCACTGCTTGTAATCGACCTGGTATTTGAACTCGCACTTGAAGTCGAGGGTGGAGTTAATGGTCTCCCAGTTGGTGATGACCTTGCACTTAGTGGCGGAGTCATAGGACCAGTTGAAGGAAGATTCCGTATTAGTGTTAGGCGCTTTGGGGACGCCCAACTGCACGGCGGAGTTGTTGTACACGCTTCCGCCAGTGCGAGAGAGGAACAAGGCGTCGGGCACGTAGATCTTGATGCTGCCGGGCTCATAGGTAACGCCCTCATTGCAGTGGAACACCAGCTCGCCGGAAACCCAGGGGTTGCTTACCCTATCGATGCTGGCCTTGGTCGCATTGTCGGTGATGGTGGTCTTAGATGCAGGGCCGCTCTTCCAGCGGACGTGATGGTAGCGCCGTTCAGGTTATCGTTTTCGTTGCCGGAAATGCCGTCAGGCTCCTCATCAGAAGGGTCAGCTTCAGGGAGAGCTGCGGGAGCCTTGCTGGCCTTCTTAGGGGAGTTGGTTCCAGAATTGTTGGAAGAGCCATTGGAGGAGCTAGAACCAGAGCCATTGCTCGCCGTAGAGTCACCAGAGCCAGAGTTGCTGCCCGAACCTTCCCCTGATGGCGAGATGGAAGAACCGTCAGACTGAGAGGCATGCTTCCTGTGCCAGCCATCACAATGCGCGAGTTGTCACAACGCGCCAATCGCTCAAGCCGCCAGCCCGCTCTATTCGCAAGCCGCATATCCCACCACAATGCGCCCATTTGCGCAGGTCACCTGCCCACAATGAGAAACATTCCACAAGATGTAGAGCAAATTTAATGAAATTCTCATCATATACATGAATCAGCCTACCGACTGCAATAGGACATTTCAAGACAAAAGTCCCAAATTGTCGCACTAAATGGGGACACTCATCGTCTTTCGTTTAAAGGGTAGATAAGATGAAGCGATGCGTTGGGCAAGCTCACAGGGCGTGTTCTTCTAGAAATTCCTCAGTGAAGGCAAAGGTCAGCGGGCGGCGAAGGCGGGTCTTGCGCACAATCCCCCGCTCCTCAAGATGCGCCAGATGCTTACGCGCTGCCTGCTCCTTCAGTCCCAGACGCAGGGCGATTTCCGAAAGGGGCGTCGTCCTCAGCGAGCCGAAGCGGCTGATCATGGCCAGAAGTGTCACCACCTCCTCTTCCCGAGAGGACAGATGCTCGGAGGCCGCGATGTCACGGCACCGCTCTTGCAGCTCGCCATACGTTGCAAGGCATTCCTGCAGCTTGGGCACCAACTGAGATTGCGCAGCGGCGATAAGGCACAGCATTTCCAACACGAAACCGGTGAGCTCGCCCTTGTTCACCAGCGACTCCGCCTGCTTGAAGGCTCTGAAATAGCGAGGGCGGTTCTTGGCGATGACCTGGGATAACGAAAGAACGGTTGGCGTCGTGAGAACCCCGCGCAAACTGAGGGACAGCAAGTAGCGGCCCGTCCTGCCGTTGCCGTCATAGAAGGGGTGGATGTACTCGAAGATGAAATGCCCGGCGATGCCTCGGTACAACGCGGGAATCTCGGGGTCGTGCAGAATGCGGAGAAGCTGCTGCAGAGCCTCGCGGATGCTAGCCTCAGATTGCAGACCGCGATGCACGATGTTCCCCGCCTCTTGCACGATGCTCACCTCGTCGGTGCGAAAGAGCGAACC
>JAQXVU010000089.1 GCA_029225085.1 Eggerthellales bacterium
CCGGCACCGCAAGAGCGCGGGCAAGCCCGGCGCCATCGTGAACACCTCCTCCATCAACGCCATCCGTTGCCGCCCCGGCTGCGCGGCGTACAACGTGGCCAAAGCGGGCGTGAAGTCCATCACCGAGACCTTCGCCATGGAGGCGGGCAAGCACGGGATCCGCGTGAACGCCGTGGGCCCGGGCAGCATCCCCACCGATCTGAACGCCGCGCTCTACAGGGATCCCAAGGTTGAGGAGGCGTACAACGCCACCGTCCCCCTGGGAAGGCGCGGCACCACCGACGAGGTTGCCGACGCCGTGCTGTTCCTGGCCAGCGACGCGGCCTCATACCTGACGGGACAGACCATCTACGCGGAGGGCGGCTGGCTGCTTCACTAGCAACGCGGCTGTTGCACTAGCGGTCCGGCTGCTGCACTAGTGATCCAGCTGTTGCACTAGTGACCTCGCCCGCTGCCCAGCTTCGCGCCAGCGCCACCGCATTGCCGGGACGAGGGTCCTGGGGTTTGGACACCTGCAGGTCACGAGCATGCCGTCGGAGCACGACGAGGTTAGCGGTTCCGCAGATGAGCGTCGATTTCGCCTTTGACGCGGATAAGAATACTGTTTCGCTTCCGATACGCGTTGCCCCACGGAAGTGAAATGCGCTTCGCTTCCACTATGGACCTGCTAACGGAAGCGAAATCGATTTCACTTCCGTTAGTGATATGATTTCAATAGTATCGCAAAGACGAAAGGCAGCGCAATGTGGCCGAAAATCACCTACGAAACCTGCCCTTGGGAACGAGATCCCGATGAGCTTTGGCAAATTCCCAAAAGCAAAAGGCGCATGATCACAGCCTCCTACGAAGCGGCGATACCTGCGATTATCGCCGATGAAACGCCCCGGCTCGACCCCGAGCTGATGGCATGGGCATCAGAGCTGCGCATCCTGATGGCCCGGTTCGATCAAGAGCAGCTTGCCCGTGGCTACAATTTACCAGCCTTGATACTGCGCAGCGAATCATCATCAAGCTCCCAAATAGAAAGGCTCACCTCGAGCGTCCGAAACGTTGCATTGGCCGAATTGTCGGATAAGACCTCTGGAAACGCCAGGCTCATCGCGGCAAACGTCTCCGCCATGCGAAAAGCCCTCGCCCATAGCGCTCCCGACAACATCTCGCTTATTCAAGACATCCATGACACCCTCCTGGGAGAGTCCGCCGAGCAGAGGGGATTTCGCAATGAACAAGTCTGGATCGGCGGCACGGCGTACAGCCCGCACGGAGCCCTATTCGTTCCGCCACAAGCATCGCGCGTCCCCTCATGCCTCGAGGACCTTCTCACGTTCTCCAAGCGGCAAGATGTCGATCCCCTCGTAAAAGCTGCCATTTTCCACGCGCAATTCGAAACCATCCATCCGTTCACTGACGGCAACGGCCGAACAGGTCGCGCCCTTCTGCACCGCATGATGGCCGCCGACGAGGTTCTCCTGCATGCCACATTGCCCATCTCTGCAGGGCTCCTGCATGACGTGGATGCATATATGGCCGCGCTGAACGCCTACCACAGCGGCCAGATCGAACCTATCGTCCGGCAGCTCCTGAACGCCCTGGAGCTTGCGATGACCCTCGGGGTCCGCATGGCGCATTCGATCGATGAGGTAATCGGAAAATGGGACTCGCTGACCACCGAGCGAAAAGGATCCGCAGCCCGCAGGCTTGCCAGCATCCTCGTGGAGCAGCCCGTCATCAACGTCCCATACGCCGCTGCCAAGCTCGACATTTCGGAACGAGCAGCCCGCAACCTGATTGAAACCGCTTGCGAGCGAGGCATATTGACGAAAATGGGGAATGCGAAGCGCGGTTCCTTCTATCAAGCTAGCGAGCTGATTGAGATTCTGGAAGAAGCATCGGATATCGGCGGCATCAAGCGAATGGCCGCGGGGCGCAATCGCAACCGCACAGCTTACGATGCAGATGCCTCCCGTCTCACCTGAGAACAAAGGGGAACGCCGACACGATGCGCAGAACTTCACTGCCCTGGTTTTGCGTCCGTCCATGAGCATCCACCCGGTTTCCTGCTTGAAGGAATCGTCGAACCGGTAACGGTGATTGTCCAGGAAGGTTATGAAACTATCGATTCTCGTAGCGTCCTGAGTTGCGCCAACCTTACTTAGTTCTCACGCTCTTCTTGGAGCTCCAAGTACTGAAATACGTTTTGCCGTTGACGGTTTTGCACGTGCGAACCTGCACGTAATACCTAGTCTTTTTCTTGAGTTTGGCGATCTTCTTGCTCGTTGACTTGTAGCCCTTGATGGTGCTGGTTTTCGCCTTAGTCATCTTCGACGAGGTGCTGTATCTGATCTGATATCCCGTGATCGTCGATGTGAACATCTTTGTTGACTGTTTCTTCCACTTTACGGTGAAGGCCTTGGAGGAGCCAGAAGCGCTGACAATGGAAGTTCCCTTGGGTACGATGGGATCGGGGGGTGCGGACAAAAAGTTGGACCGATACGGTCCGGTTAGGAGTCCGCAATGCCGAGTTACACGAAAGAACAGAGGGAAGCAGCGCTCAGGGAGCTTGAGGAATGCGGGGGCTCGGTGACCCAAGTCATCCGCCGCCTCGGCTATCCTTCCAGGCAAACGATGTACCAATGGATAAACCAGGCCGACGCCTCGCACCAGCAGACGGCGGGCAGGCCATGGAGCCATTACGATCCCGCCTTGAAAAAGGAGGCCGTGAGGCTCGTCTCGGAGGGGATGGACGGCGGGAGCGTCGCCTCTGCCCTGGGGGTTTCCAGCGCCGCCGTGGTCTACAATTGGGTCCGCTCCAGCGAAACCGCGAAGGAACGGGAGACTTCCATGCCCATATCGCCCATCGATGACGACAGCCGCGCCTATGACGGCTTCGACGGGGACGAGTCCGAGCGCATTCGGCAGCTCGAGCTCGAGAACGATATCCTCCGGGAGGCGCTGATCCATTTAAAAGGATGCGGCCTCGAGAGGATGACGAACCGGGAGAAGACCGTGATCATCGATTCTCTGAGGCTGAAGACCGGCCACGCCTTGAAAGAGCTCACCGCTTCCTTGAAGATCTCGAAGAGCTCCTATGAGTACCAACGGGCGGCTATCGCCCGCAAGGACAAGTACGGCGACCTGCGGAGGAAGATCGTGGAGATCTTCGAAGAAGCAGGCCGAACGCGCGGGTACCGTTACGTCACGCATGAGCTGAGGAGCCTCGAGGAGTCCATCGTCGTCTCGGAGAAGGTCGTGCGCAGGATCATGTCCGAGGAGAACTGCGTCGTCATCTACAACAAGAAGGCCAAGCATTACAGTTCCTACAAGGGGGAGATATCGGATGCGCCGCCCAATCTGGTGAAGCGGGATTTCCATTCGGCCCTGCCGAACCGCCTTTGGCTCACCGATATCACCGAGTTCGACATCCCCGCCGGCAAGGTATACCTCTCGCCGGTGCTCGACTGCTTCGACGGGGCCCTGGCGGCATGGTCGATATCGACCGCACCGAACGCCGAACTCGCGAACAGCATGCTGAGGGCCGCATGCGCGAAGCTGTCGCCGAACGAGCATCCGATCATCCATGGCGATAGGGGCTGCCACTATCGTTGGCCGGGATGGATATCCATATGCAAGGAGCACGGGCTCGTAAGGTCGATGTCCGCGAAGGGCTGCTCACCTGACAATTCGGCGATGGAGGGGTTCCTGGGCAGGCTGAAAAACGAGTTCTTCTACGGCAGGAACTGGCAAGGGGTATCTCCCCAAGAGTTTTCGATGATGCTCGACGCGTATCTCGTCTACTACAATGAGAGGAGACTGAAGGAATCGCTCGGGTGGCTCAGCCCGATGCAATTCAGAAGGAGCCTTGGGCTGGCAGCCTGATAGGCACGGAAAAACGTCCGCACCCCCCTACCGTTCTTGGCAACCAGGCAACGCACATCAGCGTCCTCATGCTTGGAAAACTCGCGCAGAACCTCTCCCGGCATAGAAGGGTTAGGCAGGAAGTCGGTGCAGCCATATTCCACAGCACGGCGAAGAAACTCAGGGCTGCGAGCCGGGTCCAGCGAAACGGGGAGGTTCTCCTCATACAGGCAGTCATTTGCCACCACGATTTCCAGCACGTCATCGCTCACGCCAGGGTTGTCAGCCACCCACACACCAAAGGTCTCGTCACCAGCCAAGCGCTGCAAAGCAAACTCAGGGGTTGCGGGGTTAGAGGCCAGGCAACGCAGAATGGCGAAATCCATATCACGGTCGTCCTCGGTGTTGAAGCTCATCGCCAAAGCCTGACGAAGGCGGTCGATTTCGGAGAACTCGGTCTTCCAAGACTCCTCGAACAAAAGGCCAAGAACCTCAGGGTCAGCGTTGGGGTTCTGAGCAAGACCCACGACAGCCGCAGGCTTAAGCTCCTCGCCGAGGTTTGCATAGTAGCGCTTGAAGTCGTCAGACAGGCCCTTCCCCAGGATTCGTTCACGATCCTCGTCCGTGTACACAGGCGTGGCCTTAATCTGAACGTCGCCGAATTTTCTCTCAGTCATGACGATGTCCCCTTCCAGGTCTCACTTGCATTCCATACTTACTTGCACGTCGAATTAACGTTGACAAGAATACGCAGCATTTCGGAAGCATGTGTACTCAAAAGGCGTTGTGTTAGACCGCTTTGGATAAGTGTCCTATGCACAGTACACGCAGCAGGACCCCCAATTGCGACAATTCCATCATCAGGAAAGATGGAGGTTGCAATGGAAGACGTGCTCACCCAGCTGACGAGGCAGTTCCTCCCGCAGATGACGGCTGCCGAGAAGAGCAGGGCCCTGAGATCGCTCAAGGCGCTGATAGACGCGGAGTTGTTCGACCTCGCGGCAAGCGAGGGGGCGGAAGACGATCCCGACAGAGCCTGCCCCTGGTGCGGCTCCCCGCATTACGTGAAGAGGGGGCGAGACGGGCGCGGCCGTCAGCGGTTCCTCTGCCGAGGGTGCGCCAGGACCTTCACCGACGCCACCATGCGCATCTTCTCCACCACCAAGCTCGACAGGTCGGCCTGGATGAGGTTCGCGGAGTGCCACGTGGACATGCTCCCGCTGCGCGAGTCGGCGGAAAAGTGCGGCGTGTGCCTCAA
>JAQXVU010000090.1 GCA_029225085.1 Eggerthellales bacterium
TACTTGCGCACGCGGATGTGGCTCAGTTGGTAGAGCATAACCTTGCCAAGGTTGGGGTCGCGGGTTCGAGTCCCGTCATCCGCTCCAGTGAATATGGGAGCCGGCAGATCTTCACGGTTGGCCGGCTCTTTTCCATATAAGGGCGCTGTGGCGACGTGGCCAAGTGGTAAGGCAGAGGCCTGCAAAGCCTTCACCCCCGGTTCGAATCCGGGCGTCGCCTCCAAGCACCTGTCGCGCAATTCGGGCGGTTAGCTCAGGGGAAGAGCACTACCTTGACACGGTAGGGGTCACAAGTTCAAATCTTGTATCGCCCACCACGACTCATCGGGACCTTCGGGTCCCGTTTTTGTATACGGCTTCAGTCAGAGGAGTCTCTATGCAGCTTATCGGGTTTGTTCTTATCGCCATTCTTGTCGCCCTGCTCATTCGCAAGCTCGTCATCGAGCACGGCATCATCGACGTCGACCCCTACGACGACAGTGACTCTAACCCCGACATCATCGACGTAGATCCCATCGTTGAGTCCGATGAGGACGACAAGCGTTAAACCCCATATGAGCACAAATAAGCCCCCGTTTCCCTTTCTGACTGTGAGTTACTGCAGATTGTGGAAATGGGGGCTTAGATTTGCTCTCAGCTAGCGATTGGCACCGTTGCGGGTTTAAACCGCTGAGGCCTAAAGGTGTGGTGCGCAGGATCTAACGCCCGGTGCTTAATGGTGTGGCGCGCTGGTTTCAGTTGCGAAGTGTTTTATGATGCAACGAGCAGGCTCTAACCGCGCTGTGTTCAGCTGTGCGACGCGCTGGTTCTAGGCGCACGTGCTAAAAAAACGTGGCGGCAGGGTATCCCTGC
Organism: Eggerthellales bacterium; assembly: GCA_029225085.1. Lineage (GTDB taxonomy): Bacteria > Actinomycetota > Coriobacteriia > Coriobacteriales > Eggerthellaceae > JAQXVU01. The sequence continues at coordinate 853 of JAQXVU010000090.1, forward strand.
CGCCACGAGCATCGATGTTTTGTATCTTCTGCTATTCCCGAGGGAACGACGTGTTAGATGCGGCCTCGATGTAGGGCTCGATCTCAGCCTTGCCCTGATCGCAGACGGCAAGGAACTTCTTCACGGCGTCTTTACCGATAGGAAGGATGACGGGCATCTTCTCGGAAGTGGCAACGTCAATGAGGACCTTGGCGACCTTCTCGGGGTCACCGTACTGACGGCCATCGTGGCTTAGGCAGTAATCCATGGCGCCGCGGGCAGGAGTGCCTGCGTATTCTTCCATAAGGTTTTCAGGGGTCTTCAGGGAGCTGCCGCCAAAGAACTCGGTGCGAATCATGCCGGGGCAGACGCACATGGCCTGAATGCCGAAGCAGGCCAGCTCCTTAGATAGAACGTCTGTGAGGCTCAGCAGGGCGGCTTTGGTGGTGTCGTAGAGGGTTCCGCCGGGATCGGCAGCGAAAGCGGCCATGGAGGCAATGTTGATGATGCGGCCGCTCTTCTGAGCGCGCATGGTGGGCAGGACGGCGCGGGTGACGTTCATGGGGCCGAACAGGTTGGTCTCGAAGATCTGCCTTGTTTCCGCATCACTGGTTTCCTCGAGGGAGCCGAAGATTCCGTAGCCAGCGTTGTTCAGCAGGACGTCGATTCCTCCGAACGTTGCCACGGTTTCAGCAACGGCGCTAGAAATGGAGTCTGCGTCGGTGACGTCAAGGCGCAAGGGGAGGAGGTTTTCCTGCTCTCCTAAGGCATCGATGACCGCCTGTGGGTTGCGGGCGGTAGCTGCCACCTTGAAGCCTCGAGAGAGAGCCTCGCGGGCAAATGACAGACCCATGCCGCGGCTAGCGCCGGTGATGAGCCAAACCTGATCGCTCATATCGCTTCCTTTCGTGTTGTTTCGGAGTTGCGTCTTAGCCCTTGCGCAACGTGATGCCCACGTACTGGGCGTTCTCAGGCAGAGCGTTACAGTCGTATACCTTGCTAAGGTCGCACGTAGAGATCGTCCAGTAATAGGTTTTCTTGCCGATCTTGGTGGTTCCGGACTGGGCATAGTTGCCTGCGGAGTCCTGTTCGATAGACCCTGCCTTATTGGCGTTGAATCCCTGCGAGGCGATGGCGTTGGCAATGGCGGCGTTAGGGGTCGAGGCGGCGAAGTCTGCGTAGCGCAGCTTCACTTCCACGCCGTCAGAGCGGTTCATGAGCATGCGCCAGGTTCCGGGCAGGTAGGTTCCCAGCGTAACGGCGTCGGCGGATTCAAGACCGTCAGCGAATACGGGGGAGGAGCTTTCCAGAGTCACGTCGGAAGGAATCTTGTAGTAGTCGAAGCCGTTAGCCTTGGCGTCTTCCTCGGTGGAATTGTCGTAGATGACGAAGCCAGCTTTCGAAAGCGCCTTGGAGATTGCGTCGTTATCCTTGGTTGCGTAGTCCGACAGCAGGGGAAGGTCGAGGGAAACGCCACGATTCAGCTGGGCTTCCATCTCTTTCTGCTGATTCTCTGCGCCGAATACCACGGTGTTCAGGAAGCCGTTCAGGCAGATGGCTCCGATGACGAGGGCGAGGACCATAGCGACGGCCACCGCTGCGTAGTTTTTCTTGGGCAGGTCGACGGGCCTGCTCAGCTCGGAGCCGTCGAGGGGTTCGTAGCCCGGACGTTCGCCGTTTCCCTGAATCTTCATCTGCGCCATGGTACCTCCTGTGTGCAATTTATTGAGGCATTATAGCATCATGACCCCGCGCACCCTTTGTGCTATCATGTTCAACGCTCGTGAGGGAGTAGTCGGCGCACATAGCGCGGCTTGTCAACAATCGCGGCGCTTGCGCCTGGCATGCCTTAATTGATGAGACTCATGGTACGTATACGTGCCAGGGGTCTATTTTTTTGCCCTTGGCGTAAGAGAAAGGCTCGCTTTTGGATCTCTCCATTTTCACCACGCCTGATGCGTGGATCAGCCTGGTTACCCTCATCTTTCTCGAGATCGTTCTTGGCGTAGACAACATCGTCTTCATCGCCATCACCTCTGATCGCCTGCCTGCAGATAAGCAGGCTCTGGGAAGAAAGCTGGGTTTGGCCGGAGCGCTGGTCTGCCGCATCATCTTCCTCTGCTTTGCCTCTTGGCTCGTACATATGAACGAGCCCCTGTTCACCATCCCGTTCATTCAGGTAGACGGTGAACCCTATGGCGTCTCTATCAGAATGCTCGTACTGTTCCTGGGCGGCTTGTACCTCATCTACAAGGGCGTTAAGGAGCTGCATAGCATGATGAACATGTCTACCTTGGCTAACGAGGCCGAGGGCAAGGAGAAGCACGACCATCTCATTGGCCTGCCTCAGGCTATTCTCACCATCATGGTTATGGACGTCGTCTTCTCTATCGATTCCGTCATCACCGCTGTTGGCTTGGCAGACCATCTGATCATCATGATCATCGCTGTTATGGTGGCCGTGTTCTTCATGATGCTGTTCATCGACGCCGTGTCCGAGTTTATTAACTCTCATGTCGAGATGACCATCCTTGCCCTGGTGTTCATCGCCGCCATCGGTTGCCTGCTGGTCTTCGACGGCCTGGGCATCACCACTGGCATCGAGGTTCTTGGCATGCATATGGAAAAGCTCATGGTGTACTTCGCCATGGTCTTCGCCGTGATTCTGGAAGTCATTCAGATGCGCTACAACAGCAAGAAGGCCCAGTGGCTGAAGAGCACCGGCCTTGCTGACGGCGGTAAGGATCGTCATCCCATTAACGAGTAGGGGATCCGGCAAGAAAGCCTCGCGAATAGCAAGGCGCCCGAGGAGGTCGAACATCCTTTTTGCAGCGATGCAGTGGGGATGGGAGAGCGTTCTCGGGCGCCTTGTAGCTTTTCGGAGAGTTGCGTTTCTGGGAAGTCTGGCTGCTGAGAAGTTTGGTTGCGAATGCCCTAGGCGTACTGGTCGTAGCACTCCTGGCAGACCACGTAGCGTGCTGCGCCGGGAAGGATGCGGGCGACGTAGGGACTGGTGCCTTCCACAGGTTCTCCGTCGTACTGAACGGGCAGAGCGGGATCGGCCACTACCTCTACCTTCTTCGCCTTGTAGAATTCAAGGCCCATGCGGTTCTTGGCATCGTGCTCTTTGTCGAGGATGGTCGAGATGAGGCCGGGGATGAGCTCCACTGCGTTGTTGGTGCCCAGGATGACCACGTCGAGCAGACCGTCGCGGGGGAGATTCTCGGACGCTACGGGCAAGTCGAACTGCAGCTTCGAGAAATTTGCAACCAGCACGCCGACGCCTTGGCGGTTCAGCACCGTGTCATCATCGAGGGTGATGGTGAAGGAGGAGTGAACGGGCAGGGGATTGGTGAGGGCTGCGTGGAAGTACGCCAGGCTGCCCATGGCCTGCTTCAGCTCCGCGGCCTTGCTCATGATGGTGGCATCGTAGCCGCAGCCTGCAACCAGCTCGAAACCGTAGGTGGTGCCCTGGCATTCGAACTCGGCCAAGTCGAAGTCGAGGGTCAGCATGTTCTTTGCCAGGTCGGCAAGAGCATGGGTTTCGGTGGGGCTCAGCAGGTTGGTGGTAAGGGCGTTAGAGGTTCCGGCAGGGAAGGGGAGAATGGGGATGCCGGTGTTGCGCAGCTCGTAGGACACGGAGGCCAGGGTGCCATCTCCGCCGCTGGCTACCACCAGGTCGAAGTCTGCGGCATCGGTGAGTGCTTGGGAAGTGGTGAGGCTGGGACCGAGATTTCGCACGACGACTTCGGTATCTTCGTCGCTGATGAGGCGAATGAAGTCGAAGATGGCTCCGTCTGCTGCTCCGGCTTTCGTATTGTTCACCACAAGAGTTCTCACTATATTCCCCTACTTCTACTAATATAGAAACTTGCTGCATGACGCAGTATGAACGTAAACGATGCTAAATGAAAGAATAGCTGTGTATATCACATCAGATGAACAACTGAGAAAATTCGTCGAGCACGCCCTTAACCAGCCTGTTCTCGCCCTCGACACCGAGTTTCTGAGGGAGAAGACCTACTATCCCAAGCTCTGCCTTCTGCAGATGGCCACCCCTGAAGAGGCCGTGATCGTCGATCCCTTCCGCATTAACGATCTCACCATTCTCGCCCCTGTTCTGCAGGCTCCTACTGTGGTGAAGGTATTGCACGCTTGCCACCAGGATGTGGAAATCCTCTATCGCGAGGTCGGCGTCATGCCGGCTCCCATCTTCGACACTCAGGTTGCCGCTGCGGTCCTGGGCCACTCTCAGCAGATGGGCTATGGCGCCCTGGTAAGCGCTGAGTGCGGTGTGAACCTGAAGAAGGGCGACTCCTTCACCGATTGGTCCCGCCGACCCCTGTCTGAGAGCCAGCTTTCCTACGCTCTCGATGACGTGTTGTATCTGCCTCGCATCTATCGCCAGATGACCGACAAGCTTGCCCAGCTGGGCCGTTCGAATTGGCTGAAGGCGGACTTCGAGGATCTGGTAGACCCCGTTCATTATGAGGTCGACCCCCGAACTCGCTATATGAAGTTGAAGCGCTGCTCTTCCCTGAACCGCAGGCAGCTCTCGGCAGCTCGTGAGGTCGCCGCTTGGCGCGAGACCCGGGCTCAGCAGCTCGACATCCCTCGCAAGTGGGTCCTCACCGACGAGCAGATTGTGGAAGCATGTCGTAAGGAGGCGCGCACCGTCGATTCCCTGTTCCTGGTCCGCGGCGTCAGGGACAAGCTGGGCACCAAGGACGGCCGCACGGTGGTCTCCCTGATCTGCAAGGGCCTTGATGCGCCACGGGAAACCTGGCCGGAGCTCTCGAAGCATTCTCGTAATGAGGCCAATGTCGACGAGCTGGTAGACCTTATGAGCGCGGTCATGCATATGCGCGCATCCGAGCACGGCATCGCCCCTCAGACCCTTGCTTCCCGCGACGACCTCACTGCTCTCGCTCGCGGTCACAACGAGGAGAGCAACCTGTCTCGCGGTTGGCGCCGGGAGATCGTGGGGGAGGAGCTCATGCAGCTGCTGCAGGGCAAGCTGGCGCTTCGCGTCTGCGACGGAAAGCTGATAGTGGACACTCTCTGATTTTTTGTGGAAGGACTTCGTGGCAAGGGCTTGTGCCCGTAGAATCACTTCTTGAGAAATGACGTGCCAGGGCGAACGACGCTTTGGCGAATGACGCAGGTCGGGGCTACTCGCCTGCATAAGGAGCACAGATGGATTACATCACTCTTATCATCCTCACCATGGCAATTGGTGGCTTCATGACGTGGTACTGCAACCACAACCTGAAGAAGTACTCTCGGGTTGCCTCCGTCACCAACATCACCGGCTATCAGGCCGCTCAGATGATGCTTTCCGCCCACGGCGTTTCCGGCGTTCGCGTATATGAGGGTGCTGAGGGCCATGATCACTTCAACCCTACGGACAATTCCATCTCTCTGAGCCCTAGCGTGTTCCGCTCCACTTCCATTACGGCGGTAGCAACCGCTTGCCATGAGGTGGGCCATGCCTGCCAGTTCGCCGAGGGTTACAGCCCCATGCGCATTCGCTCCGCTTTGGTTCCCGCTGTGAACCTGGCTCAGAATGCCTGGATCTTCGTGTTCTTCGCCGGTATCCTCTTCAACCTTATGGGTCTGGTGACCCTGGCCATCGCTCTGTATGCCGTGGCCATCGTCTTCCATCTGGTGACGCTGCCCGTAGAGCTGAACGCCTCCCATCGCGCTATGGATTACATCTCCTCCCTTGGCGTCCCTCAGACTGAGAGCGGCTCCGCTTTCACGGTGCTGCGCGCTTGCGCCCTGACCTATGTAGGCGCCGCCCTTATCTCTATCCTGAACCTGCTGTACTACCTGCAGTTCATCAACAACGATAACTAGGGCGTCTATGTACGACGTTGTGCCTGACCAGGGGGAAGAGTCTAAGAAGGACGCCCTGACGGTGTCTCAGGCGCTGCATGCCGCTAAAACCTCTCTTGAATCCTTCGTGGTCACGGTAGAGGGCGAAGTCTCCGAGTTTAACAACAAGGCAGGCTACAAGGCCGTGTACTTCACGGTGAAGGACGAGCACGCTTCTATGCCCTGCATGATGTGGGCCAACAGGTTCGCATCCGCGGGGGTGAACGTGCAGGTGGGTAGCCTGGTGCGCATGACCGGTCGCTTCACCTTGTACGCCGCGAAGGGCCGTATGAACTTCGAGGCGTTCTCTTTACGCTTGGCGGGAGAGGGCGAGCTGAGGGCTCGCGTGGCGGATCTCGCGCGGCGCTTGCAAGCCGAGGGCCTTATGGATCCCCAACGCAAGAAGCCCGTTCCCAAGTACATGCAGACCATCGGCGTGGTTACCTCTCCCCGAGGCGCTGCGGTGCATGATGTGCTGCGCACCCTGCGCCGCCGGTTTCCTGTGGCCCGCATCCTTTTGGCTGGTGTCCCGGTAGAAGGAAAGGGTGTCCCCCAGAACCTTATGCGCGGTATGCAAGCTGTTGCCGAGGCCGGAGCTGAAGCGGTGCTTCTGGTACGCGGCGGCGGTTCCTTCGAGGACTTCATGCCCTTCAACGACGAGGAGCTGGCTCGCTTCATCGCGGCGTTTCCGCTGCCTGTGGTGACCGGTATTGGTCACGAACCCGATACCTGCATCGCCGATATGGTGGCCGACTTGCGCGCTTCTACCCCTACGGCGGCCGCGGAGGCGGTGAGCCCTAAGCGGGATAATCTGGCGACGGGCTTCGATAACGCTGCCCGCCGCATGAAGGCGGCTCTGGGCGCAACGCTGCAGACCCAGGCTTCTCGTCTCGACCTTCTTGGGTCGGCTTCCGTATTCCGTGACGAATCCGCCTTGCTCTCGGCGAATGCTCTGAAGCTCGACGCTCTGAGCGATTCCCTGTATCGCTCTATCCCCCAGAACGTGAAGCGGGACGAAGCTGCCCTGCAGGTTGCCCAGACCAAGCTGGCATCCTTCGCGGAGCGGGCCTTCCAGAGGGAAAACGCCCAGATGCAGCAAGCCTCGCTTCGCTTGGCGGCGGTGGGCAAGAGCTTCTTGGAGCCTCGCCGATCCCAGGTTGCCCTGTTAGCCTCCCGTCTTAACGACCTGTCGCCCCTGACGGTGTTGAGCAGGGGCTATGCCATAGCCTATGGGGGAGAGGGCAATGTGGTTCGATCCGTGTCCGATTTGTCCGAGGGCTCCTCGGTGTCCCTCACTTTGGTGGATGGTTCCGCAACGTGCACCGTCGACTCCCTTTGCAAGACCCAACGTGTTCAGATAGATTTGGAAGAAGTATGAGCGAGAACAGCAACAAGGTTTCCCAGGTTCCCGTAGAGGAGCTCTCCTTCCGTGAGGCCATGAACGAGCTTCAGGGCATTGTGTCCGGTTTGGAATCGAACACTCTTGAAGTGGAAGAGAGCCTGCTTTTCTTTGAGCGAGGCGTCTCCCTCCTTCGCTCCCTTCGGGGACGCATGAGCGATGCTCAGCAAAAGGTTGACGTGCTCATCGGTGAGCTTGAGGCCGCCGATGATGATGGAGTGGTGGATACTACTCTGCATAAGGCGTAGCTGACGTTTGGTGTAGGACTGGCTCTTTGGCCAGCGCGTAAGAAAGGAAGAACCATGATCGACGATTCCTGCATTTTCTGCTCTCTTGCCAATGGCAAGATCCCCACTAACGTGGTGTACGAGGATGGGATGGTGTGCGCCTTCGAGGATGCGAACCCCATGATGCCCGTGCACGTGCTCATCGTGCCCAAGGATCACTATTCCAGCCTGAACGATGAGATTCCCGAGGATGTTCTGGGCCACGCCCTTGCCACTGTGAAGAAAATCGCTGAGATTAAGGGCATTACCGAGTCCGGCTATCGCGTCATGGTGAACACCGGCGATGATGCTTGCCAGACCGTGCATCACTTGCACATTCATGTGCTGGGTGGCGCTCCTATGACGGAGGGCTCCCCGCGAGCTTAAACGACGTTTGAGGCGGATTTTGGGAAGGTTTTTCCATAACCGCTCACCTAGAATTTAATGCTTCATGCACCCTTTGGGTGGCCGCTTACCGATTGCGTTTATCTGGGAAAACGACCCAATCCGAAGGGTGTTAGCATTATTGGCCTGATATTTTGTAGTCGCTAGAGAGGGCATTTGTGAACGTACTGGTTATCAACTCAGGTTCATCTTCCCTTAAGTTTCAGCTGGTTCATGTAGAGACCGGTGGAATCATCACCAAGGGCATTTGCGATAGTGTTGGCTCCGACACTTCTTTCATCAAGTACGGTATGTACGAGGATGAGCAGGTAGTGAAGGTAGACCTTCCTGACCATGTCGCAGCAGTTCAAAAGGTTCTTGAGCTTCTGACCTCTGGCGACAAGCCCGTTATCTCCTCTCTTGGCGAGATCAACGCGGTGGGTCATCGTATCGTTCATGGCGGCAACTACTTCGATAAGTCCGTCATTATCGACGAGGATGTGGTTGCCAAGATCGAGGAGCTGGCCGAGCTGGCTCCGCTGCACAATCGCGCTGCGGTGCAGGGCATTCGTGCTTGCCAGAGCTACATGCCTGACGTGCCTCAGGTTGCGGTGTTCGACACGGCGTTCTTCCAGACCATGCCACCTAAAGCCTACATGTACCCCTTGCCCTACGAGCTCTGCGAGAAGTACGGCATCCGCAAGTACGGCGCTCACGGTACCTCTCACCGCTACATTGCCCATCGTGCGGCAAATATGCTCGATGAGCCTCTCGACGAGCTGAAGCTGATCACTTGCCATTTGGGTAACGGCTGCTCTATGACCGCTATCGACCACGGTATCGCCGTCGATACCACCATGGGTTTCACGCCTCTCGATGGTCTGATGATGGGTACCCGAAGCGGATCTATCGACCCTGCTATCGTGCCCTTCCTCATGGAGCATGAGGGCCTGAACACCGATGAGGTTAATGACCTTCTGAACAAGCAGAGCGGCATCTTGGGCATCTCCGGTATCAGCAACGACCTGCGTACCGTTACCGAGGCAGCTGACAAGGGCGACCCTCGCGCCGCCATGGCCTTCGAGATGTACTCTCATTCTGTGAAGAAGACCATCGGCTCCTTCATCACCGTTATGGCCGGCGTCGACGCCATTGTCCTCACGGCCGGTGTTGGTGAGAACAGCCGTAAGATGCGTTCTATGATCTTCGCTGGTTTGCAGCAGATGGGCATTCGCCTCGACGAGCGCAAGAACAAGCTCCGCGGCTTCGAGCGCATTATCTCTGCGGACAATTCCGATGTCGCCATCATTGTCATCCCCACCGACGAGGAGTTCATGATTGCTCGCGATACCTTCGTGCTGGTTCGCGACATGAAGCGTGCCGCTGAGAACCAGGAGTAGGACAAGCTTCGCCCGCGACGCCAGATTTGCGTCGGTAAGTAGGGCTGGTTCCTGAAAATCTGGCCGCTTTGCAGAATGAGCCGCTCAGTGCAGAGCTTTTTCCAAAAATTTCGGTCGTTTTGCATGATCGGCCCCTCAGTGCAGAAGGGCGAGACGCTTTTTGGGATGCGATGAGGCTTGCCGTAGATGATCGGCTGGTGAATGATTCACCTTGTCGGGATAGAGTCTCAACCTAGACCCATACTTTCCAAGCATTGTCCGTTCGTAAGCTCGGTCAAAACTTACGTGTTTTACTATTTAAGACCTTATCTCGATACCAACTTCTGCACTGAAGGGCCGTTTCTGTTTTTGAGGGCAAAATTTCTGCATGTTACGTTTGGTCGCTTCGATAATGCAGGTCGATCGCCAGCCCTCCGCCAATTTACTAACCCCAAATCCGCTAACCCCTAAATTCGTTGATCGATAATTCGACCACAAAAATCGGGAGCCCCTCTGAGGACTCCCGATTTTCTATGCAACCGGTAGGTGCGGTTTCGCAAATTCGAAAAGCTTGCGGCCCGTTAAGTTTCGGCCGTAAAGTTTTCGACCCGTAAAGCTTGCAGCCGCAAACTTTACGGCTGCGCTCCCAGATCCCGATTTGCCTACTTGCCCTGCTTGGCGGCGAAGGCCTGTGCCTGGATGCAGGTGAGGGCAATGGTGCCCACAATCTCGTCTGCAGTGCAGCCACGGGACAGGTCGTTTACAGGAGCGGCAAGACCCTGCAGGATGGGGCCGTATGCGGTGGCATTGGCCAGACGCTGAACCAGCTTGTAGCCGATGTTGGCAGCGTCGAGGTCGGGGAAGATGAGGGTGTTGGCGTAGCCTGCAACCTCGGAACCGGGAGCCTTTGCCTGACCTACGGAAGGATCGAGTGCGGCGTCTGCCTGCATCTCGCCGTCAAACTTCAGCTCAGGAGCAATCTCCTTCACCTTTGCGGCTGCGTGAGCAACCTTCAGAGCGTCGTCGTTCTTGGCGCTGCCGTAGGTAGAGTGGGACAGCATGGCGATGCGTGGCTCGTAGCCCATGAGGTCCTTGAAGGACTGAGCCGTTGCCAGGGTAATGTCTACCAGCTCGTCCTCGGTAGGCTGAATGCACAGAGCGGGGTCGGAGAAGAAGAACACGCCGTCATCGCCAGCGGTGCAGTTGGGGACGCACATGAGGAAGAAGGAGGAGACGGTCTTCACGCCAGGTGCGGTCTTCAGAACGCGGAGAGCAGGGGACAGCACGTCGATGGTGGGGTGGCAGGCGCCGGATACCAGACCGTCAGCCAGGCCAGCCTTGATCATGAGGATGCCGAACCATACGTTGTCTGCTACCTTTGCGGTGGCCTCTTCAAGGGTCATGCCCTTGTGCTTGCGGGTCTCATACAGCAGGTTTGCCAGCTCAGGAGCCTTCTCGCTGGTAGCTGGATTAACGATCTGGGCGTTCTGCAGCTGATACTTCTCTACGTCGATGGTAGCGGGGTCGCCAATGAGGATGATGTTGGCGATATCCTGTGCCAGCACCTCCTTGGCTGCGAGCAGGGTGCGCTCATCGTTGCTCTCAGGCAGGATGATGGTCTTCTTGTCTGCCTTGGCAACCTCGATAAACTTGTCCATGTAGTTAGACATCGACAGGATCCTTTCGTTGACTTCGGTTTCCTTGCATAGTGTACCGTTACCTGCCTCAACGGGACTCTGAATGTCGCCTGCGGTTGAAAGCTAGCCTATTTAGGCGTACTGCCATATAATTTCGCGCGTACCGAAAACTGCATGCACTGGTCTTTTCCTTTGCGGCGAGATGATTTTCGTTTAGGGCTTTGCGTTGTGGAAGGAGCCTTCGGCTCTGGCTTACGAGGCCGACCCTTAGCTTTGGAAGATCTCCTCGCAAGGGGATAGGACTATGCGGGAAGCTGAGAGACATGACCAACAAACATTCTCAGGATCAGGGCAAGCTCATCTCCTTTGTGGTGCCCTGCTACAACTCTGCCGAATACCTCGATGCCTGTGTGGAATCTATTCTTAAGTGCCCTGGCAATATCGAAGTCATCCTGGTGAACGATGGTTCCACCAAGGACAACACCAGCGAGAAGATTCACGCATGGGAGGACAAGTACCCTGGCACCGTGGTTGCCATCGACCAGGAGAACAAGGGCCACGGCGGCGCCATCAATACCGGTCTTGCTGCGGCAACGGGCCTGTACTTCAAGGTTGTCGATTCCGATGACTGGCTGGACGAAGACGCCCTCATTCGCGTTTCCGAGTTCCTGCAGAAGCAGGCCATGAACAAGCGCCCCATCGACATGCTGGTTGCAAACTACGTGTACGAGAAGGTCTACGAGAACGAGCAGGCCGTTATCCGCTACACCAACATCTTCCCCGAGGGAACGGTGTGCAGCTGGGACGACCTGGGCCGTTTCCGCCCTAACCAGTATCTGCTCATGCACTCCATCATCTATCGCACTCGGGTTCTCCGAGACTGCAACCTGCAGATTCCCGAGCACTGCTTCTACGTAGACAACATCTTCGTGTACGTGCCATTGCCCCAGGTGAAGCTCATGGCGTACCTGAATGTCGATCTGTATCGCTACTTCATCGGTCGCGAGGATCAGTCCGTGAACGAGAAGGTCATGCTTTCCCGTATCGACCAGCAGCTGCGCATCACTCGCTTCATGATCGATGCTGTCGATCTGAACGATCCCACTATCAACAAGAAGACCCACACCTATATGGTGAACTATCTCTCTATGATGATGTGCATCTGCTCGGTGTTCCTGCGCATGAAGAACGATGAAGAGGGCAATCAGAAGCTGAAGGACATCTGGGCCTACCTGAAGAACAGGGACGAGGGCCTGTACAAGAAGGTGCGCCACCATGCCATTAACATGGGCACCAACATCCCTACCAAGATCGGTCGCAAGATCGGCTTGGGCGGTTACCATCTGGCTCAGAAGATTTTCAAGTTCAACTAAGCTCAGCGCGAATCGAGCGCTCGGTTTCGTCGAGAGCTCGTGATAACCGTACCGCGTGAACCTGGCGCTCGGTTTCGTCGAGAACTCGTGACAACCGTTGCACGCGCGAACCTGGCGTGGAACTCAATTCTTCGATTGGGTTCCCGTCAGGTTTTTGTTTGTCCGGCGTTCCTTGCCGAAGCTGATGGCCTCGTCTCCGAAGCGGTCCCTGATGGCGTCGGTGGCGGCAGCCAGCTTCGAGAGGTCCCTTTTTTGCTGGTGGGTCTCCTCGTCTTTCATATCGAAGAGGCTCTCCTGACAGCAGGGCTTGCGGTCGAACCCCGAGGCTGAAACGCCCACCAAGCGCAAGGGCGCCTGGCCTTCCCAAGCCTGGCTAAGGAGCTTGTATAAGGGTTGCAGCAGGTCGTACTCGCTGTCGGTCTCCTTACTCAGCTGCATTTGAGCGGTGTGCACCTTTAGGTTGTGGAAGCGCAGCTTCAGCGTCACGGTGGAAGCCTTCACGCCTTCGCGCCTGAGCCTGCGGGCCACCTTTGCCGCTGCGGTGCCGATAGCGGCCTTAACGTCCTCGTCACGAACCAGGTCTTCGGCAAAGCTCATCTCGCTGGAAATGCTCTTCATCTGGTCGTCTTCGGCGACGGGGGAGGGGTCTACCCCGATGCAGCGGTTGCGCATGAGTTCGGCGTTCTTACCGAACACCGATGCCATGAGACCAGGATCTGCCTCGTGCAGCTGTCCGAGGGTGGTGATGCCGTAGCGGGTGAGCTTGGTTTGGCTGGCTTGCCCGATGCCGCTCATGCATGCAATGGGAAGGGGAGCGAGGAACTCCGCTTCTTCTCCGGGGTACACCACGGTGAAGCCCCGGGGCTTGTCCATGTCGGAGGCTATCTTGGCGACGGTTTTGGAAGTTCCCAGTCCGATAGAGCAGGTGACGCCCAGCGCGTTCACTTTATCCTGAATGCGCAGGGCGATGGTAATGGGGTGTTCGCCAATGTGGGTGCCAGGGGTGATATCCAGGAAGGCTTCATCGATGCTGACTTGCTGCATGAAGGGGCTTTCCTGCCGAAGGATTTCCATAACCTGATCAGAGACCTCGACGTAGCGCTTCCGGTTTCCCGATGTCCAGATGGCCTGAGGGCAAAGACGGGCTGCGGTAGAAGAGGGCATGGCGCTGTGCACGCCGTATTTGCGTGCTTCGTAGCTGCAGGTAGATACCACGCCGCGCTTGGCCGGATCGCCGCCGACGATGACGGGTTTGCCCTTCCAATCGGGGTGGTCCATCTGCTCGACCGACGCGAAGAAGGCGTCGAGATCCAGGAGCATGATGGCACGATTATTCCACGGAATGTGGGACAAAACAGACTGTTCAGGTAATTCTGCGTTCATGTTTACAAGATATCCTAAAGGGGCGCTGGCAAGTGTGCTAGGATTCAGAATCCTGTAAGTTTCGCATGAGGGGAGGATGATATGAATTCGATGCGAAAGCATACGCGAGTTCCTGAGTTCACTCCCGAGGGCGATCTGGTTCAGCCTGAATCACCCTTCTCCCTTCCCTACGACATGCGCGACCAGGTGAAGTGGATAGACTTCTCCTGCCCTTGCAATCCTTTGGGAACGCCTCAGGCTATCGTAGATATTATGGCGCACTCCCTGTCCGAGAGGCAGTTTGGCTATCGCCCTGATTTTGAAAGCTATTCGCTGCGCACGGCTCTCAGCCATTATCACGAGATCTCTCCCAACGGTATCTTGGTGGGTGTGACCCCTTCCCAGATGATTCGCTGTGCGGCGCAGGCCTTCCAGCCTGCAACGGTGGGCATTTCCGCACCTTGTCCTATGGAATACCATCTGGCCATCACCAATGCCGGTCATGAGGTGGTTTCCTTCCAGAACAAGCGCACCTTCGCAACCTGCGATGTTGCCACGCTACGCAAGAACGGTGAGACCTTCGATGCGGCGGTGCTGGCCAATCCTTCGTTCCCCACCAGCCGTCTTATCGACAAGGGCATGCTGCGGGAATATCTGGAAGCGTTTTCCTGGGTTATCGTCGACGAGAGCTACATCGAGCTCAGCTTGGCGGGGGAGAGCTACATCCCGCTGACCCAGCGCTATGAGAACCTCATCGTTGTACGCAACCCTTCTATGACCTTCGCTCTGCCTGGTATGCCCATGGCCTACCTGGTGGCCCATCCTCACACCATCGAGCACATCAAGCGCTTCTATGATGGCAGCGGTGTTTCTATGGTGGGGGAGCTGTTGGCGCAGGAACTCATGGGAGCCTTGCCCTACCTCGAGGAGACCTCCGAGCTTCTTGAAACGGAGATTCCCTGGCTGCAGTGCATGCTGAGCCTCATCCCCGGTGTGCATATCTTCCCTGCGGAGGCAAACTACGTGCTCTGCTCCTTCGAGGAGGACGCTGACCTCGATCTGGGCGTGGCCAATGCTCGGGAGTTGGTAGACAGGTTGCAGGTTGCCGGATACACCGTGCCCCTCATGAGCAACGTCATCGGCCTCGATGAGGGTCGCTACTTCTGCGTATGCGCAAAAAAGCGCCAGGAGAACCAGGCGCTTATCAATGTCATGAGGGATATTATCCTCGGTCGCTAATGTCGCTGTCGGCTTATGGTGCTGCCATCTGACGTTGTAACTGCTTCCAGCTGACAACGTCGTTTATGCCGCTATTGCCGCCGCTGCCGCGCTTACCCGCGTTCGGTTGCCAAGAAGAACAGGGCGAGGGTGCCAGGGCCCGAATGGGCGCCGATGACAGGGTCTACGTAGTTAATCACCACGTCCTTCACGCCGAATTCCGAGCGAACCAGCCTCTCAAGAAGCTGGGCATCTTCCAGGCAGTCGCCGTGGGAGATGAACACCGTCTGGTCTTCTACTGGGGCAATGGCCGATTCCCTCATGTGGCTCACCAGGGCCTGGATAGACTTCTTGCGGCCGCGGACCTTCTCCTTGGGAACAAGGTGACCTTCATCGTCCATGTTCAGCACGGGCTTGATGTTCAGCAGGTTCGCAGCCCAAGCGGTGCTCTTGGTGACGCGTCCGCCCCTGAACAGGTACATCAGATCATCGACGGTGAACCAATGGGCCAGGTGCAGCTTGTTCTCTTCGACCCAGGCCTGCACGTCCTCGATGCTCATGCCCTCATCGCGCTTCTTGGCGGCATAGTGCACCAGCAAGCCCTGACCCAGGGAGGCGCCCAGGGTGTCAACACACAGTGCCTTTTGCTGGGGGAATTCGGTGCGCAGCTCTTCGATGATGCCGCGAACTGCGTCGAAGGTGCCGGAGAGGCCGCTGGAAAAACCGATGTACAGAAGGTCCTTGCCCTCTTCGAGGATTCCGCGGAGGGTTTTCTCGATCTCGTCAAGATGGGGAAGGGAGGTGGTTATCAGTTTGCCGTCCCGCATCATGTCGTAGAAGACCTTCAGATCCGTATCGGAGTCCTTGTAATAACTACGACGCTCCTCGCCGTCTACGAAGAACACCAAAGGGAGGATATGGGCTCCTATCTGGTCGATCTGAGATCGTAGAAGGTTGGCGCTTGAATCGGTGACGATTTCAAAACTCATGTAACACCTCTTTCTTCCTTAGATAAGGGTACTCGTTTTTCGCCCTGGTTGTTCCCCCTAATTCGAAATTCGCCGAAATATTGCGCAGGGGCAATTTGGTACGTTTCCTCTGATGCGTATATGGCGTATACTGACACGGTTAAAATCACACAAGAAAGGTACGGCAAAGCGTGGCTACCAGCTATAAGAAGACCATGAACTTGCCTGTGACTGAGTTCCCCATGAGGGGCAACCTTCCACAGAATGAGCCCAAGCGCCTTGAGTTCTGGAATGATATCGACATCTACCACAAGGTGCTCGAGAAGAATAAGGACAACACCCCCTTCGTCTTGCACGACGGCCCTCCCTATGCAAACGGCCCCATTCACATTGGCCATGCCTTCAACAAGATTCTGAAGGACTTCGTTCTGAAGAGCCGCGCTCAGCGTGGTTACTACACCCCTTACGTTCCTGGTTGGGACTGCCATGGTCAGCCCATCGAGCACATGGTCGAGCAGACCGTGGGCAAGGAGAAGATGAAGCAGATCGACCAGCCTACGGTTCGTCGTCTCTGCCGTGAGTGGGCCCAGAAATACGTGAACATTCAGCGCGAGGGCTTCAAGCGCCTGGGCGTGAATGCTGATTGGGAGCATCCTTATCTCACCTTCCTGCCTGAGTTCGAGGGCGGCAACATCGAAATCTTCAAGGAGATGTACCTGAAGGGCGACATCTACATGGGTCGTAAGCCCATTCACTGGTGCAAGAACTGCCACACCGCCCTTGCGGAGGCTGAGATCGAGTACGGCAACGAGACTTCTCCTTCCATCTTCGTGAAGTTCAAGCTCGACTCCGTTCCTGGTGTCTACGAGGTTGCTGGCGTTCCCGCTGATCATGCCTATGTCCTGATCTGGACCACCACCCCTTGGACGCTGCCCGCAAACTCCGCTGTCTGCCTGGCACCTGAGGCTGAGTACGTCTTCGTGAAGGTTGGCGATGATTACCTGCTTATGGCTCAGGAGCTGGTTGAGTCTATGGCCTCCATCGCTGGCTGGGAGTCCTACGAGGTGTTCGCTGGTGCAGACGGTGAGGCTCTCACCATGGCTGGCAAGGACTTCTGCGGCATCACCTACACCTGCCCCATCCGTCAGGATCTGAAGGGCATCATGATCTACGGCGACCACGTCACCCTCGACACTGGTACCGGCGCTGTTCACACCGCCCCTGGTCATGGCCAGGACGACTACCTGGTTGGTCTGCAGTTCGGTGCTGAGATGCGCATGCCCGTCGACGATGACGGCATTCTCACCTCCGAGGCCGGTCAGTTCGCTGGTCTCGACGTTGATGACGCCAACCCCGCTATCATCGCATGGCTCGGCGAGCAGGGCACCCTCGTTGCTCGTCAGGACATCGATCACAGCTATCCTCATTGCTGGCGCTGCAAGCAGCCCGTCATTTTCCGCGCCACTCCTCAGTGGTTCGTTTCTATGGAACATGACGATCTGCGCACCAAGGCACTCGACGCCATCAACAATAAGGTGCAGTGGGTTCCCGAGTGGGCCTCTAACCGCATTGGCGCCATGGTTTCCGACCGTCCTGACTGGTGCATCTCTCGTCAGCGTTCCTGGGGCGTTCCCATCCCCGTGTTCCGCTGCCATGAGTGCGGCGAGGTCGTTGCCACTGAGGAGACCTTCGACGCCGTCATTCACCTCTTCGAGACTGAGGGCTCCGATGCTTGGTTCATCAAGAAGCCTGAGGAGTACCTGCCTGCCGGCACCAAGTGCCCCAAGTGCGGTTGCACCCACCTCGACCCTGAGAAGGACATCCTCGATGTTTGGTGGGAGTCCGGCGTGTCTCACACCAGCGTCTGCCGCAAGCGCGAGGGCCTGTATGCTCCCGCTGATCTGTATCTTGAAGGCTCCGATCAGCATCGTGGCTGGTTCCAGAGCTCTCTGCTGACCAGCATCGGTGCCTATGGCGAGCCTCCTTACAAGGCCGTTATGCACTGTGGCTTCACCGTCGATGAGCAGGGTCGCAAGATGTCCAAGTCCCTGGGCAACGGCGTTGATCCTGCAGAGGTCACCAGCAAGTTCGGTGCCGACGTTCTGCGTCTGTGGGTTGCCAGCGTCGATTACTCCACTGACGTGCGCATTTCCGACGATATTCTGAAGGTCACTTCCGACACCTATCGTCGTATCCGCAACACCTTCCGTTACCTGCTGGGCAACCTGAACGACTTCACCAACGACGACTTTGTGTCCTGGGATCAGCTCACCGGTCTCGATCAGTGGGCTCTCGTTCGCCTGCAGCAGCTGCTGAAGGAGGTAGAGGGTCACTACGACACCTACAAGTTCCACTACGCCACCAAGGCTATCTGCGACTACATCTACGGTGACCTGTCCGCTGTGTACATGGAGGCCGTAAAGGACCGTCTGTACTCCGAGGCTCCTTCCTCTGTTGGTCGTCGTGCTGCTCAGACCGTGCTGGCCAACATCCTCGAGGTGCTGGTTCGCATTCTGGTTCCTATCCTCAGCTTCACCACTGAGGAAGTCTGGCAGTGCTACCCAGAGGGTCTGAAGGGCGCCGACTTCCCTGAGTCCGTTCAGCTGGCTGGCTGGCCTGCCGCTGAGGACTTCGTCCCTGCTATCCCTGGTGATCCTCAGGCAATTGCCGATGCGTTCGCTGTAGTTCTGCAGGTTCGTGAGGCTGGCACCAAGGCTCTCGAGAAGGCCCGTAACGACGGCATGATCAACAAGAGCCAGGAGGCTGTGGTTTCCTTCACCGTCGATGCCGCAACTGCTGAGGTTCTGGCTGCTTATCCTGCTGAGGTTCTCGAGGAGCTTCTGGTGGTAAGCCAGGTCACCATCGCTGAAGGCGACGAGCTCTCCGCCGAGGTGTCTGTCAGCGACAAGCCTAAGTGCCCACGCTGCTGGAACCACCGCGATCTCGCTACCGAGGGCAATCACACCGACGTGTGCCCCCGTTGCGCTGCAGCACTCGATGAGATCGGTTTCCAGGCCGAGTAAGCTCTATGGCGCAAAAGACTGATTCTGCATCTTTCGGTATTCGCAACCTCGCCATCTTCGGCGGGGTTGCCGCCGTTTTCCTGCTGGTCGATCGTCTGACCAAGGTCTGGGCCTCCGGTTATTCGGTGGGCACGGATATTACCGCCTCCTTCCTGGGAATCTTCCACTTCAGGTTGCTGCACAACACCGGCGGTGCCTGGAGCCTCTTCGATGACTCCACGTTCGCCTTGGGCGTCCTAAGCCTGGTTATTTGCCTGGTGCTGCTGGTGATGTTTGCCCTGCGCTTCAAGAAGTGCGGCAAGCTTGAAACCGTGGGCTATGCCATGGTGGTTGCCGGCGGCATTGGCAACGCTATCGATCGCTTCCTCATGGGCTACGTGGTCGACTTCATCTGCGCCGACTTCATCGATTTCCCTATCTTCAATGTGGCCGACATTGGTGTGACCTGCGGATTCGTTTTGCTGTTCATTGGCCTTATGTTCTTCGATGAGGATGCGGAGGCAGCCCGAGACGCTCGTCGTTTGGGTCGTATGGCTGCGGCAGAAGCAGCCGTAGAAGCCGAGCTTGCCGCTGAGAGGGCCTCTGAAGGAAAATCCGGCAAGTCTGGCAAGAAGGGGAGCGGTAGTTCCTCTCAGAAGCCTTCCGCTTCCAAAGCGAAATCTCAACAGCGTTCTACTAAGAAAGGTGGCCGATGAGCTCCTTTGTACATATCGTGACCCCCGTCGAGGATGGCAAGCGCCTTGACGCGCTGCTGGCAGATGCCGGTTGCTATTCCTCTCGTAGCGTTGCCGCACGGCAGATAGAGGAGGGCAAGGTCTTCGTGAACGGCCTCACCGTCTCTAAGAGCTGCAAGCCCCAGATTGGCGATGCCGTGGTGTATGAAGAGGTGGAAGAAAAGGTCTTCGCCCTGGCTGGCGAGCCCATCGACCTGGATATTCGCTATGAGGATAAGTATCTGCTGGTCATCTCGAAGCAGGCAGGCCTTATCTGCCATCCTTCCGCCAATCATCTGTACGGCACTCTGGTGAACGCCCTGGTGTATCGCTACGGCCACGACAATCTGGCCCATGTGCAGGGCGAGGAGCGTCCTGGCATCGTGCATCGTCTCGACGGTGATACCACAGGCCTCATGATCTGCGCTAAGGACGATGAGGTGGGTTTCGCCCTGCAGGACGCCATTCGCCTGAAGAACGTTGACAGGCGCTATCTGGCCCTGGTGCACGGCAGCATCGCCTACGATTCCGGCGAGATCGATGCCCCCATCGCGCGCGATGAGAAGACCGGCGTGTCTATGAAGGTAGATGATGGTCCTTCTTCCCGCGAGGCTCTCACGTCCTTCCGCGTGCTCGAGCGCTTCGAAGCTCGTCGCAAGGATGAGGGCTATACCCTGGTGGAATGCAAGCTGTTCACTGGCCGCACTCACCAGATTCGCGTACATATGAAGTACATTCACCATTGCATCGTGGGCGATCAGACCTACGGTGCCTACAAAGAGGCTGCCCAGCTGGGTCTGCAGCGTCAGTTCCTGCATTCCTACCGGCTGTGCTTCACTCACCCCGTCACCGAAGAGGAGCTTGCCTTTGTGGATGCTCCCCCCGAGGATCTGCTCGAAGCTCTGTCTCAGCTGAAGGATCGCTCTATGGGTCGCACGGCCTATGGCCAGCAGGTCCTTGAAGAGCTGGGGCTGTAGGAACAGGAGAAGGACATGACCGATCAGAAGACCATTGTCATTGGCGTTACCGGCTGCATCGGTGCCTACAAGGCCTGCGAACTGGTGCGATGCCTGCAGAAGCGGGGCCACCGTGTGAAGGTCGTCATGACCGAGCACGCCACCAAGTTTGTCGATCCCGTTACCTTCAGGGCGCTGACTCATGAGAAGGTGGCCATCGACCTCTTCGATGATCCCATCGATCCCATTCACCATATTTCCCTGGGTCAGGAAGCTGATGTGTTCGTGGTGGCTCCTTGTACGGCGAACATGCTTGCCAAGATGGCTCACGGCATGGCTGACGATCTGCTTTCTACCACCGCTCTGGCAACCACGGCGCCCATCCTCGTTGCCCCTGCCATGAACGTGCATATGTATGAGAACCCCATCACCCAGGACAACATTGCCAGCCTTAAGGCTCGCGGCGTGCATTTCGTAGAGCCCGGCGATGGCTATCTTGCTTGCGGCGATGTGGGGAAGGGTCGCTTGGCTGACCCCGAGGACATTGCCGACGCAGTAGAAGCTCTGCTTTTCGCTCAGCGCGATATGGAAGGCAAGAAGGTCCTCATCACTGCAGGCCCTACGGTGGAGCCCATCGACCCTGTGCGCTACATCTCGAACCATTCTTCCGGCAAGATGGGCTACGCCATCGCTGAAGCCGCTGCTAAGCGTGGCGCTGAGGTGACATTGGTATCCGGCCCTGTGCAGGTTCCCGCCCCTGCCGGCGTAGAAGTGGTGAACATCCTCACGGCTTGCGACATGCTGTCCGCTGTCGATGAGCGCTTCGATACCTGCGATGTGGCCATTTTCAGCGCTGCGGTAGCCGATAAGCGTCCTGCCGCTCCTGCTGACCACAAGCTGAAGAAGGGTGTCGACGATGCGGCACTCGATGCCATTCAGCTGGTGACCAATCCCGATATCTTGGCGACCATGGGTGCCAAGAAGGATGGCCAGCTGGTTATTGGCTTTGCTGCCGAGACCAATGACGTGGTGGCGAACGGTCACAAGAAACTGGTGTCTAAGAATGCCGACATGATCGTTGCCAATCAGGTTGGCGGCGGAAAGGCCTTCGGCACCGATGATAACGAGGCTTGGTTCCTGACGGCGGAGGGGGACGCGCAGCTTCCCGCAATGCCTAAGACCGAGCTGGCTGATAAGATCATCGACTTCGTAGCTGAGCACTTGTAACGTCTGCTCGCAGCGCATCCGCCTCCGTGTCGGCGATCTCGTCGCTCGCATAGGGTGTAGTGCCTCTGGCTAGTTGTCTTGTTTCTGGTCAGTGATAAAGAATTTGAAATAGTTCTTGCATTGCCCCTGATTGGCGGGTATTATATATCGAGTTCCGAGGGAACGAATTAACGGGTGATGGCGCAGTTTGGTAGCGCACTTGACTGGGGGTCAAGGGGTCGCAGGTTCAAATCCTGTTCACCCGACCAGCTTGTACAGCGGCTTGCATACGCAAGCCGCTTTTTTGTTGCACAATAGTTGCAGTCGCTGTTTCAGTTGCATAAGACGGGCCTGATGCTTTCGCG
>JAQXVU010000091.1 GCA_029225085.1 Eggerthellales bacterium
CGAAAAACAATACTCCCCATACCAGCTGGTGGAGCCGAAAACCCGACTGGAACTCACTACATCATGATAGAGCGACAAAACCGCAGGTCAGAATCGATACTCCCCATGTCGGGCAAAATACTCCCCATAAGTGAGTTCCAACTGGAACTCACCCGACTGAGTTCCAAGTGAGTTCCAACAACTAGGCTACAATGTAAATACTCACCATGCACGAGAAGCAACGAGTGAGACGAGACGATATGAAACAATACGAGAATACAATTCCCGCAAGCGCGGGAATCATTGAGTGGGAATAGAGCGACTATTCTAAGTCAATAGTCGCAACTGGTTTGCAAGCTGAAAGGAGCCCCAAATGGGGCTCCTTTTCGCGTCTTCCAGGACTGCGATTTTCGAGATGAAGTGTTACGCCTCGTACCACCGCTTCTTCAAGCCCAACGCCGCATTGACAAGCAGGATTAACGCCGGGACCTCGATGAGGGGGCCGACCACTGCCGCGAAGGCCTGACCGCTTGCAAGCCCGAAGGTGGCCGCAGCGACGGCAATGGTTAGCTCGAAGTTGTTGCCCGTGGCCGTGAAGGCAATTGACGCCATCCTCTCGTAATCTGCGCCGGCATAACGAGCCAGCCATGCGCTGAAGAAGAACGTCACGGCGAAGTAGACGACCAGAGGAACGGCGATTCTCAGCACGTCAAGGGGCAGACTTGCGATCATGTCGCCCTTCATGGAGAACATGATCACGATGGTGAACAATAGGGCCACAGGGGTGATCTTAGAGGTCTTCGGTAGAACCTTGTTGCTGTACCCGTCCTCGCCAAGGCGCCTCACGCCTATGAATCTTGTCAGCGCCCCCGCAGCTAGCGGGATGCCCAGGTAGACAAGGACGCTTTGGGCGATCTGCCATGCGGACACCTGGATCGACATGTCCGGGGCGCCCAGCATCGGCGCCAGCACCGACAGGAAGAACCATGCCATAGGGCCGTAGAACGCGATCTGAAAGACGGCGTTCACCGCGACAAGGCCGGCAGCGTACTCGTTGGAGCCGCCTGCAAGGTCGTTCCACACCAACACCATCGCAATGCAGCGCGCTAACCCGATCATGATGATTCCTGCCATGTAGTCAGGCGCGTCGTGCAAGAACACCGCGGCAAGGGCAAGCATGAGCAGAGGGCAGAGCACCCAGTTGAGAACAAGGGACAGCACGATGAGGCGCTTGCTCTTGAACACCTTTGGCATCTCGCCGTAGCGGACCTTGGCCAGCGGCGAGTACATCATGAGGATGAGGCCTATCGCTATGGGAATGTTCGTCGTCCCGACGGTGAGCGAGTCTATGGCGTTAGCAAGCTGGGGAAACAGGTTTCCCAGGGCAACGCCCGCAGCCATGGCTGTGAAGATCCATAGGGTCAGGTACCTGTCCCAGAGCCCCAAACTCCTCAATCCACCAGAGTTCATTTCCCTCACCTCAGATACTCCGAAACCTCGGCCGGCGTGAGCACCCTGCCCGCGCTCACCACCTTGTCGTCGACAACCAACGCGGGCAGGCTCATTGCGCCGTAGCTCATGACGCGATCGATGTCGGTGACGTACTCAAGATCCGCGTCGATGCCCAGCTCGTCGATAGCCGTCTTGGCGTTCTCGTTGAGCTCGTGGCACTTCTGGCAGCCGGCGCCGAGCACCTTCACCTGGCGTGCGCCGCCGCAGCCGCAGGGCTCCGCCTTCATCTGGGGTGCCCCCTCGTTGCATGCGCAGGGGACGGCGGCCTTTTCTGCCGTTTCCTTCTTCTTTCCGAATCCGAACAGTCCCATATCGATCTCTCCTCTCAGATTGCGCACCTAGAAGGTGCCTTGCTTGTTAGAACAGCGGCTGGGCGAAGTTGAACACGTAGCCGCTTATGCACATGCCGACGATGCACAGTCCCACGAACGTGGCCATGAGCCTGGGCTTGATCACGCGGGAAAGCATGGTCAGGCTGGGGATGGACAGCGTGGTGACGCTCATCATGAAGGCAAGCACCGTGCCCAAGCCCGTGCCCTTGTAGTACAGCGCCTCGGCGATGGGGATCGCGCCGAAGGTGTCGGCGTAGATGGGCGCACCCACAAGCGTCGCCAGCACCACGGCGAAGGGGTTGCCGTCGCCCAGGACCGTTTGAATCCACTCGGCCGGGATCCAGTTGTGGATGAAGGCGCCGATGCCCACACCTAGGAGGATGTAGGGGAACACCTTCTTGAACGTCCCCCAGGTCTCCTTCCGCGCATACGCCAGGCGCTCGGGCACCGTCATGGACAGAAGCTCCGCGTCGGCCGGCGCGTCGCCGCGCACGAAGTCGGCCAGGTACCCTTCCATGCCCAGATGCTGGATGATGGCGCCGCCGACGATGGCGATGAGCAGGCCGACGACGGTGTATGCCACGGCCACGCCGGGGCCGAAGATGCTCGTGATCAGCACCAGGCTGCCCAAATCCACCATGGGCGAGCTGATGAGGAAGCTGAAGGTGACGCCCAGGGGAAGCCCCGCGCGAGTGAAGCCGATGAACAGCGGAATGGAGCTGCAGCTGCAGAACGGCGTCACCGTTCCTAGGAGCGCCCCCACCACGTTGCCCCAGATTCCCTTGAAGCGGCCCATGATTTCGCGGCTGCGCTCCGGCGGGAAATGGCTTTGAACGTAGCTGATGGCGAAGATGAGAACGCACAGCAGGATGACGATCTTGACCGTGTCGTATACGAAGAAATGGAACGTGCCGCCCCACTGGCTGGACGCATCGATGCCGAAGAAACCCAGTGCGACCGCAATGAGGTCGCTCAGCCACTGCATCTTCAAAACTTGGTCCAAAACGAACGTTCCAACGGCGCTCATTCGTGCTCCTAACATATTTACATATTTATAAGCGTCTATATATTGCCATCAAGATAGCTAACACATAGATTCATGTCAATATATTTATTCGATGCTATACTGGATGCACTAGGAAAGGAGCTGCAATGGACAACGAGAGACTCGCCGCGGCGTTCAAGGCGCTGGGCGATCCGACGCGCCTGCGCATCTACCAGGCCATCAAGGCCAAAGACGACATCTGCGCATGCAACATCCTGGAGCAGATGGACATCACGCAGCCCACCCTCTCCCATCACGTGAAGCAGCTTTGCGCCGCTGGCCTGATCAGCTGCCGCAAGGACGGCCGCTGGATGCACTACTCCGTAGACGACGAGACCGCATCCTTC